>PMLV01000121.1 GCA_003160635.1 Acidimicrobiaceae bacterium
GTAGCCCTTGCCGTCGGGGGTGGCCGCCATGCCCACGATCGGCTGGTTGAGCCGGGTCCCTCCCATGCTCCCGAGGAACGGCGCATCGCCGAAGGAGAAGACCCCGCCGTCGATTCCGGCCAACCAGTAGCCCTGGCCGTCGTGGGTGGCCGCCATGGCCACGATCGGGCCCTGCAGCGGTGTGTTGCCGAGAGACCCTTCGAAGGCGGCGTCACCGGAGGTGAAGACACCGCCGTCGGCACTGGCCAGCCAGTAGCCGTTCCCGTCGGGAGTGGCCGTCCCCACGGCCACCGGTGAATCAAGGGGTTGGGGCACGTCGGGGGCGCCCAGCGCGACGGCGCCGAACCCGATCATGCCGCCGCCGGCGTATGCATGGGCGACCGCCGGCGCGGCGCCCGCCGGCCCGTCCACCAAGGCCGACGTCGCCGTGAGGACCGACGCCAGCGGTACGAGGGCCAAGACCAAACGCGACGCGCGGCGCAGGGTGGCACCGACACGCTGGCCCATGGCACTCATTCTGCCCCCTTTACCGGGCGCCGAAACGCCGCCACCCCGCCCCGGGTCTCCAATGGGGCGTTCGCCGCGGATGCACGACAGAATGGGGAGATGGCCTCACGATCCCCCGCCGCATCCCACCCCGACAGCTTCGGCGCCCGGTCTACCCTCCCGGTGGGCGGCCGCGAGTACGAGATCTTCTCCCTCAACGCACCCGCCCTCACCACGGACCACGACGTGAGCCGGCTCCCTTACTCGATCAAGGTGATCCTCGAGAACCTGCTCCGCCACGAGGACTCCCCTCACGTGTCGCCTGACGACATCGTGGCCGTGGCGGCATGGGGGGCCAATCCCGAGGCCCACGGGCAGGGAGCCGGTGATGCGGCGCACGAGATCGCCCTCACCCCCGAGCGCGTCCTCATGCAGGACTTTACGGGTGTGCCGGGCGTGGTCGACCTGGCCGCCATGCGCGATGCCCTGGCGCGTCTCGGGGGCAACGCGGCGCAGGTCAATCCCCTGGTCCCGGTCGAACTGGTCATCGACCATTCGGTGATCGTGGAGCGCTCGGGTGATGCCTCGGCCTATGACCGGAACGTGTCGATCGAGTACGAGCGCAACATCGAGCGGTACAAGCTTCTCCGCTGGGCGCAAGGCGCGTTCGACGGGTTCCGAGCTGTCCCGCCCGGCACCGGGATCTGCCATCAGGTGAATCTCGAATACCTCTCCCGCGTCGTCTTCGGCACGCCAGACGGCCGGGCGTTCTGCGACACGCTGGTGGGCACCGATTCCCACACCACCATGGTCAACGGGCTGGGTGTTCTGGGCTGGGGCGTCGGGGGCATCGAGGCGGAGGCGGCCATGCTGGGACAGCCTCTCTCCATGCTGCTGCCCCCGGTCGTGGGCCTGCGCATCTCGGGTCAACTCCGACCCGGAACCACGGCGACGGACGTCGTCCTCACCGTGACCGAGCTGCTGCGGGAGCACGGCGTGGTCGGGGCCTTCGTCGAGTGCTACGGACCCGGCGTCGCGGCCCTTCCGCTCGAGACGCGAGCCACCATCGGCAATATGAGCCCCGAGTACGGGGCAACCTGCACCATGTTCCCCATCGACCAGGTCACGCTCGATTACATGCGCTTCACCGGCCGCGACGAAGAGCAGCTGGCTCTGGTGGAGGCCTACGCCAAGCAACAAGGTCTGTGGCATGCGGCCGAAGGGGTTGAACCCGTCTTCTCCGAATATGCCACTCTCGACCTGGGCGACGTGGAACCCTCCCTCGCCGGGCCGTCCCGCCCGCAAGATCGTGTCGCCCTGGCGGGAGCAGGCGACGCCTTCAGGGTCGCCCTGGACCGGAGCCCACGCTCGTCTACGGAAGCTCCACCCGCAGCACCGCATCACGCCCTTTGTGATGGTGATGTCGTCGTTGCGGCCATCACCAGCTGCACCAACACCTCGAACCCACAAGTGATGGTCGGGGCGGGGCTGTTGGCGAAGCATGCCGTCGAACGGGGTCTGCGGGCCAAGCCGTGGGTGAAGACGTCGCTCGCCCCCGGTTCCCGTGTGGTCATGGACTATCTCGAGCGGGCACAGCTCGTGACGCCGCTCGAGCAACTGGGCTTCTTCCTCGTGGGATTCGGGTGCACGACCTGCATCGGCAACTCGGGACCGCTGCTCGACGGTGTCAGCGAGCTCGTGCACACCGACGACCTCTCGGTGGTGTCCGTGCTCTCGGGAAACCGCAACTTCGAGGGCCGCATCCACCCCGACGTGCGCATGAACTACCTGGCCTCTCCTCCGCTCGTGGTGGCGTACGCCTTGGCCGGCACCATGGACATCGACCTCACCGTCGACCCCCTCGGGGAGGACGACGCAGGCCATCCGGTCTTCCTGTCGGATATCTGGCCGAGCGAGCAGGAGGTGACCGACGCCATTCGTGCCTCGTTGACGTCGGAGATGTTCCGCACCCGCTACGGCGCCGTCTTCGCCGGCGACGAGTACTGGCAGCAGGTGCCGGTGGCCGAGGGCGAGACGTTCTCCTGGCAGGACGACTCGACCTATGTGAAGAACCCACCGTTCTTCGAGGGCATGACGATGACGCCAGAGCCCGTCACCGACATCGCCGGGGCGCGTGTGCTCGCCATGGTGGGCGACAGCGTCACGACCGACCACATCTCCCCGGCGGGGTCGATAGGACCCGACACCCCCGCCGGCCGGTACCTGGCCGAGCACGGCGTACCCCGCAACGACTTCAACTCGTACGGTGCGCGACGGGGAAACCACGAGGTGATGATGCGTGGCACCTTCGCCAACGTCCGCCTCCGGAATCGGCTCGCACCGGGGACGGAAGGCGGGTACACGCTGCACCTCCCAGAGGGCACCGAGACGTCTATCTACGACGCCGCCATGCAGTACGCAGCCGACGGTGTGCCGCTGATCGTGCTGGCCGGGCGGGAGTACGGCACCGGATCCAGCCGGGATTGGGCCGCCAAGGGCACCGCACTGCTCGGAGTTCGGGCGGTCATCGCGCAGAGCTACGAGCGCATTCACCGCTCCAACCTGGTNNATCGACACCCCCATGGAGGCCGAGTACTTCCGCCACGGGGGGATCCTGCCGTACGTGCTCCGGCAGTTGGCTGGCTGATCCAGCTCCCTCACCCCGATGAGTTTCGCACCCGCACCCTGGCGGGCCGGCACTTCCATCTCCTCGCCCTCGGCCACACCCTCAGAGGTGGGACGGTCGACCTGGTCGAGCTTCCCGAATGGAATGGCATCCACGAGCGCTACGTCGCCCGAGGCGGCTGAACCTCAACCCCCGAACGCAGCGAGCGCTCTCTGCGGTGCTCGCAGGCGCCAGGCTTCGACCAGCAGTTCGCGCAGGAGGGCGGTCGTCGACGTGTCGAGCATCACGCGACGACCGCGCAGCCGCGCGCCCCATCGGAGTTCTTGGACCTGTCCCGGATATTCGGCGCAGTAGGCGGGCACCTCATCGGGCTGATGAAGACATGGACCCGGTCTCCCTCCGGAGTCACGGTGGCGAAGATCCTCCCCGCGATGCGAAACGACGTCAGGGAATGCGAGTCACCCGGAACAGCTCGGCCGTCGAACCTTCAGGGAGCCCCGCCTCCCTCCCCGACGCACGGCCACTGTCCATGACCAGTGCCGTCACCCCGGCCGAGTCGCTGATCTGGCTCTCGTGGCGGAGCAACGCGGCCACCTTGCGTTCGATCGTCGACGTCGTCTCGACGGCCATGTTGGCTTCCGGCACGCCCACGATCCAGAGCTCATTGGCGGTCCAGGGCTCGAGACCCTCCTCGTCGAGGAGCTCGGGGTGTGCGAAGGGATTGCGAGCATCGGGATAGACGGCACAGACGGTCGCTTCGCCCGCCGCCAGGTGATCAGGGTGGCTGGCGAAAATGAAATCCCAACGGCGTTCCGGTGACTGGGTCAGCACTCGCTCGGGCCTGACCTGGCGGATGACCCGGCTGATGTCACGCCGCAATTCGATCGTCGGCCGGAGACGGCCGTCGGGATGTCCCAGGAAGTGGACGTCGGTCACCCCGACCTCAGCCGCGGCCGCGCGTTGCTCCCGCTGGCGAATGGCGGCCATGTCGCAACGGGAGACCGCCCGATCAGATCCTCCCGCGTCCCCGTTGGTGGCGATGCAGTAGGTGACCTCCACGCCGGCCTTGGTGAAGGCCGCGACAGTACCGGCGGTGCCGAAATCGACGTCGTCGGGGTGCGCCGTCACGATCAGCACCCGCCGGACACCGTCATCAGGAGTCCAGGTGGCGATCGCCGGATCGTCGCTCAGAGCACGCCCTCCTCGGGCAGCGGCGTCCACTCGGCCAGATTGGCCAGGCGCGGGTCGTTGGAGAACATCTCGACGATGGGAATGCGCAATCCGAGTCGACGTTGGATCACTTCTACCTCAACCAGCTGGTTCCACAACGTAAGGCTCACCACGATACCGGCCTTTCCCGCACGAGCCGTCCGGCCCGAGCGGTGCAGATAGGCCTTGTGATCTTCAGGAGGATCCCAGTGGATCACGGCGTCAACGGCCTCGATGTGAAGACCGCGGGCTGCAACGTCGGTCGCCACCAGGACGGGCAGCTTGCCCCCGGAGAAATCGGCCAATGCACGCTCGCGGTTCGCCTGCCGGAGATCACCATGAATGGCTGCGGCGTGGAGTCCTTCCTTTTCCAGGTTCTCCACGAGCCTGTCAGCCCCCCGCTTGGTTCGGACGAAGAAGAGTGTCTTCTCCTGTGAGCGGGCGATGGCGGCCGCCACCTTCACCTTGTCCATCTGGTGAACCTGGATGAAGCGGTGCTCCATGAGCGTCACGGTCTGCGTCGACGAGGACACCTCGTGGAACACCGGCTCGGTGAGATAGCGCTGCACGAGCCGGTCGACCGCCCCGTCGAGCGTGGCCGAGAACAGAAGCGTCTGGTGTGGGGTCTCGAGGCGGCGGAGCACCCACTCCACCTGTGGCATGAACCCCATGTCCGCCATACGGTCCGCCTCGTCGAGGACCAATGTCTCGAGCTGCGCCACGGAGATTTCTCCGCGATCACCGAGGTCGATGAGGCGGCCCGGCGTCGCGATGACCACATCCACGCCCTTTTGCAACTTCGACACCTGGCGGTCGATGTCGGCGCCGCCGTACACCGCCACGGCGCGTAGCCCCAGGGTCTTGGCCAGCGGAGCCAGCACGTCATGGACCTGGACGGCGAGTTCGCGCGTGGGCAGGAGCACCAATGCGAGGGGCTGAGCCGGTCGAACCGGCGCGGCGGCCGCGCCCTGGGCATCCCTTGTTGCCTTGGTCCGCTGCAGGAGCGGGACGCCAAAGGCCAGTGTCTTCCCCGAGCCCGTCTTGGCCTTGCCACAGACGTCACGTCCCGCCAGCGCGTCGGCAATGGTCAGGGCCTGAATTGGAAAAGCGCTGACGATCCCTTGATCGGCCAGCGCTTTGGTCAGTTCTTCTGAGACTCCCAGCGACTCGAATGTCCGAGCCGTTTCGTACATGTCATCCGTGGAGGATTCGGTCCCGTCGTCGGGTGAATCGGCGCCCGCGCCGGTCAATGCCTGAACTGTCATATCTCGCTCTCTCTGTTGTGCGGCGGGACCCTGCGCCAACCAGAGGAGGAGGAAACGGCCCCGACTCACCAGCCCCTTGCCGGTGGTCGCAGACCTATTGTACCAGTCGGGAAGGCATCTCCAGCGTATTGCTGGGCCAAGGTGGGCTTTCTCTCATACCGACAAAGGAGAACGGTCGATGGCGAAACTCGAGGCAGGTTCCGTGGCACCCGCATTCACGCTTCCTGACCAGGATGGTAAACCGGTCAAGTTGTCCGATTTCAAAGGCCAGCAGGTGATCGTCTACTTCTACCCCGCCGACGACACGCCGGGGTGTACGAAGGAAGCCTGCCAGTTCAACGACAACCTCAAGACGTTCGAAAAGGCGGGAGTCGCCGTCCTCGGAATCTCTCCGGACGGGGCGGAGAAGCACACCAAATTCCGAACCAAGTACAAGCTGAAGTTCCCGCTCCTCACCGACGCGGACAAGAAGGTGATGGAGAAGTACGGCGCATGGGGTGAGAAGACGATGTACGGCAAGAAGACGGTCGGCACCATCCGCTCCACCTTTCTCGTCGGTCCGAACGGCAAGATCCAACGTGTCTGGTCCCATGTACGAGCCGACGGCCATGCGGCAAAGGTGCTCGAGGCGATCTCCGAAGGCTGAGCCACGGTTCACCGCTGGTGCTGCGGACACCACCACGTCGTGCGCCCACCCACGGTCGCGCTCCGCAGCTCCACACCATCTTTGGGACAGCGCCCGCCGGCGTGACGCTCTTGCATGAGATCGCCCATGTGCGACCCCCCACGACGCCCGAGCTGACGAAGGGTGCCGCGCAGCGCCTTGTGCAAGGCGCGTAGCTCCGCGTCGGTGAGCGGGTCCCGTCGTTGGGGATCAAGTCCGGCCCGCCATAACATCTCGTCGGCCAGGAGGTTCCCCACGCCGGCCAGCCGGGACTGATCCATCAGCCGCGCCTTGAGCGGCGCAGCCGCGTTCGCCCGCGTCGCGTTGACCGCCAGTGCCGCAGCGAGCTCGGCCGACGTCACGCCGAGCGCATCCGGCCCGAGCCTGACCTCGTTGGGCATCAGCTCGAGGGAGCCGAACCGCCGAGGGTCGTGGACCAGCAGATTCCCACCATCGACGAACGTCACGCGTGCCCGCACCCATTTGTCGTCGAAGATGCCCGGGCCGTAGCGCAAGCGGTCGAGCGCCTGGTCCCCGTCGACCGCCAGGCCGCCGGTCATACCGAAGCGAATGCCCAGCGTCGGGCCCTCATCAACATCGAGGAGCAGGAGCTTCCCGCGCCGACGCGCCTGGGTGAACATGTGGTCGGCCAGCGCTCGCTGCAGGCCGCGCGCCGTTGTCCCACCCCGTCCATAGCGGGCGTCGACCATCCAGACCGTGTCGATGGTCCGCCCGAGCGCCCTCTCGGCCAGGGCGCGGTAGAGCTCGACCTCGAGGATTTCGGGCATCGACAGCACGGTACCGGACCGTGGTCGTTCCGCCGAATATGGTGGGTCAATGCCACCCGAAAAACCACAATGGGCCGAGCTGTTCACCGAAGTCGTCACGTCCGGCCTGTGCACCGGTTGTTCAGCCTGTGTCATTGCCTGCCCGTACGACGTCCTTGGCTACGACGATGCCGACGGGCATTACAAGCCGTTCCACGTCCTGACCGACGGCGGTCCCGACAACTGCACCCACGGCCAGAAGGGGTGCACCCTGTGCACCCGCGCCTGCCCCCGCTTCCGCACTTGGGAGCCGGACATCGAGACCCATCTGTTCGGACGGCCACGTACCGACGAAGAGGTTGCGGGCATTGCCCGCAGGACCGTGCTGGCACGGGCCACCGATCCCGAAGTGCAGGGCTATGGACAAGATGGTGGCCTGGTCTCCGCCCTCCTCATCTGGGCCTTCGAGCACGACCTCATTGACGCGGCACTGGTCTCCGGGCTCGAGGGCGATGGGTCGACCTGGAAGGCCGTCCCTCAGGTGGCCTGGAACAAGGAGGACGTGCTGGCCACGTCGGGGTCCCGCTACACCTACTCCGCCAACCCGTTGGCCTACCCCGAGGCCATCGCAGGAGGAGCGGAGCGCATCGCCCTCGTCGGTATGGGGTGCCAAGCGTCGGCCCCGCCGGTCATGGCCGCCCGCAAGGCCGGCAAGATCGCCCGTCGCTTCACGCTCTCTGTCGGCCTGCTGTGCTCCAAGACCTTTGACGACGCCATCTTCCCCGAGCTCTTCGAGGCCAAGTACGGGCTGCACCGGGCCGACATCGTCAAAATGAACATCAAGGGCGTCTTCCAGGTCTGGATGCGCGACGGGGCGTATCACGAGATCCCGCTCAAAGAAGCGCACGCCTGGACGCGCGAAGGCTGCACCAGCTGCCCCGACTTTGCCGCGGAACACGCAGATATCTCGACCGGCGGCATCGGAGCCTTCGGCGACTGGACGCTCACGCTCATTCGTACCGAGCGCGGCGAGGAGTTGTTCAACGCCATGGAGGCCGGCGGCGTGATCGAGACCCGCCCCTCGGAGGACGACCCCGGCGCCATCACCTTGCTCAACCGGTTGAGCAAGGTGAGCCGCAAGCGCTGGCCGGCCACGGCCGTGCCCATGCCAGGCCGGCTGCCGGCGCCGACTGCGTGACCGCGCCAGGTCCGAAGAACGACGCATTCGCCGCTCTGCTCGGCATCGATGTCCAGCGCCGCGGAGCGGGCCACACCGTGGCCACCCTGACCACCGATGACGGTCACGCCAACCCACACGGGACAGTCCATGGCGCCGTGTTCTACGCCGTCGCCGGCGCAGCCCTCGCGGCTGCGGCCAACGACGACGAACATTCGGGCATCGTGACGTCTGTGCTGGTCGAGTACCTCCGGCCGGCGGCGATCGGGGATGTCCTGTTGGCCGAGGTCTCCCGGGGAGTGTCGACCGAACGAGAGGACATCTTCATCGGGACGGTCCGCCGGGGCGACCGGGGCGATGTCCTGGCCTGGGTGCGCGCCCGCGGCACCCGCCGGTCCCGCCAGAACTAGGAGAGACCGCGTCCCCACCCTTTCCCACCTGTGCCGTGGTGCCGGGCTCTGGCCGAAAATGTGGGAATTGTGTCATTGACGCCATCGGCTGTGCCGTGCAAGGTGAGGGCATGCGTGTACGCAACGTGGTGGTCGTCGCATTCCCCGGGGTCCAGCCACTCGACGCGGTGGGCCCGATCGAGGTCTTTGCCGGCGCATCCAGGGCGGCGCGGGCGCAGGGGCGGGACGCCGGCTACCGGGTCTCGCTGGCCTCCACGAACGGTGGGACCGTCTGGTCGGACAGCGGCGTCGGCCTGTCGACCATTCCGCTTCCCGACGCCGGCGGGATCGACACCTTGGTGCTCGCGGGCGGAAGCGGGAGCCGGGCAGCCCGACACGATGGGACGCTCATGGCGTGGATCACGCAGGCCGCACCCGGCTCCAGGCGGGTGGCCACCGTGTGCACGGGCGCCTTTCTCGGGGCCGAGGCCGGTCTGCTCGACGGCCGGCGCGTCACGACCCATTGGGCGAGCGCGCCGGGCTTGGCGAGGGAATTCCCGGCGGTGTCGGTGGACGCGGACCCGATCTATATCCATGACGGCAAGTACTGGACGAGCGCGGGGGTCACGGCCGGTATCGACCTCGCGCTCGCGCTGGTGCAAGACGATCTGGGTGTCGACGTGGCGCAGACCGTTGCCCGATGGCTCGTGATGTTCCTGCACCGTCCCGGTGGGCAAACGCAGTTCGCGTCACCGGTGTGGGTGCGGCGCGCCGAGCGCTCGACCGTGCGGGCGGTGCAAACGCTCGTCGAGTCCGCGCCGGGTGGCGATCACCGGGTGCCGACAATGGCCGCGGCGGCGGCCATGAGCGTCCGCCACTTCACCCGCGTCTTCACCGCCGAAGTCGGCGAGACGCCGGGGAAATTCGTCGAGCGCGTGCGCCTCGAGGCGGCCCGGGTCGAACTCGAGACGACGAACGACACGCTGGACCGCATCGCCGTCCGGTGCGGGTTCGGCACCGCCGAATCGCTTCGACGGGTCGCCCAGCGCCGGCTGGGCGTCGCACCGGATGCCTATCGGCGCCGCTTTCGCACGATTACCGAAGAAAGGACACCCGCATGACCCACAGACTGCGCGTCGCCATCCCCCTGTTTGGAGAATTCACGGCCCTCGATGGTGTCGGGCCCTACGAAGTTCTCCAACGCATCCCCACTATCGATGTCACGTTCATCGGGCACCGTCGAGGCGAGTTCCGCAGCGAGAACGGCATGCTCGGCCTGATGGCCGACGCCACCTTTGCGGAGCTTCCCCAACCCGACGTGATCGTCTTCCCGGGCGGCGTGGGCACGCGGCCGCTGCAGTTCGACGACCACGTCCTCGAGTGGGTCCGCCACGCCCACGCCACGACCCGATTCACCACCTCGGTCTGCACCGGATCGCTGGTGCTCGGTGCGGCCGGCCTCCTCGAGGGTCTCACCGCCACCACGCATTGGTCGTGCTACCGCGAGTTGGCGGCCCATGGTGCGGTACCCACGGCGCAACGGGTCGTCGAGCACCTCGAACGTCGGATCATCACCGCGGCCGGCGTGTCGAGCGGTATCGACATGGCCCTGCGGCTGGTGGAGCTCCTCGTTGACCGCACCGCGGCTGAAGCATCGCAACTGATGGTCGAGTACGACCCTCAACCACCGTTCGACACGGGTGCCGTAGCCAAGGCCAGCCAGAGCACCATGACCCGTGTGGCCGAGTACGCCACACTGCGGAGGTAGGTCGCGCGACGCCGGGCGTCTCAACCAGAGGCAGGAATCAGCGTGGCGAGTTGAGTCAAGAGGTCAGAGGCCTCGGACGGCACGCGCACGACCAACCAGCGCGACGTCACCTCCAGCTCGAGCGAGAACTCGAAGAACTCGCAGCACGCCTTCTCGCGTTGTGCCAGATCGACCGCAGTGGTCAAGGCTGTGGTGGAATCGTCGAGGCGAAGGCGGAGTTGCCGATCGCTCGTACGTTCGACGTGGACGACCGAACTGGCGAGAAAGCCCCGCCATTCCTCGACGCGCCCAGTCGCCGCGTCGGCACTGAGCGTGCACGCAAGGGGAATTCGCACCGGCCAGCCTCCTCTACGACCTGATTTCCGCAGTGGCGATCTGACCCGCCCTCGCGAAGACCGCGTCGAACATGGGCTCGGTGAGAACCCCGGTGAACGTGTTCTGCTGGCTCGGGTGGTAGGAACAGAGAAGCGCCCGGCCGTCGGGCAGCACGTACTCGGCCAGATGGCCGAACTTCGGCCGGGGCCGCACGCCGAGCAGCCCCGCCACGCTCTGGAGGGCGAACTGGCCCAGCACCACGATCACCCTGACGTCCTCCAGGAGCTCCAACTCCCGAGCCAGGTAGGGTGCGCAGGCCGCACGCTCGCTCGGACCGGGCTTGTTGGCCGGCGGGGCACAATGCACCGCGGCCGTGATGTAGACGTCTCGCAGGGTGAGGCCGTCGTCGCGGGCGGTGCTCGTCGGCTGGGACGCATAACCGGCCCGGTACAGAGCGGCGAAGAGCCAATCGCCCGAGCGGTCGCCTGTGAACATGCGCCCGGTCCGGTTGGCCCCGTGCGCCGCCGGCGCCAGGCCGACGATGCCCACGCGCGCCCGGGCATCGCCGAACCCGGGCACGCCACGCCCCCAATACGACTCACCGGCAAATGAAGCCCGTGGCGCTGCCGCAACCTCCTCGCGCCATCGCACCAACCGCGGGCAGCGGCGACAGTCGATCACGTCTTGCTGGACGGAGCGCAGCCCATCCTCGCGGGCCGGGTTTGAGAGCACGACGCAAAGCCTACGATGGGGTCCCGTGCCAGCATCCCCTCGTCCATCGCCCTCGCGCCCCGCACCCAAGGCCCCCGCCCCGACCCGGATCCTGCTGGTCCGCCACGGCACCACCCCCACCACGGGAAAGATGTTGCCCGGAAGGGCGGCCGGGCTGCACCTGGCCGAGAAGGGCCTGGCCCAGGCCGACCTCGTGGCCGCACGGATCGCCTCCATGGACAAGGCGCCAACCGCCATTTACGCCTCCCCGCTCGAACGGACCCGCGAGACGGCTGCACCGATCGCGGCCGCCCTCGGGTTGCGCGTACGCACGGCCCGCGGGCTCATCGAGGTGGATGTCGGTGAATGGACGGAGAAATCCCTGGCCAGGCTCTATAAGAACAAGGCGTGGCCCACGGTGCAACGTTGGCCGAGCGGGTTCAGGTTTCCCGGTGGCGAGTCGTTCAGCGAGATGTCCACGCGCAGCATGACGGCCGTCCTCGGGCTCGTCAAGGCTCACCCGGGAGAGACGATCGTGGCCGTCTCGCATGCCGACCCGATCAAAGCCGTCGTGGCCGCCGCCGCGGGCATTCCGCTGGATCTCATGCAACGCCTCGTGATCTCGCCCTGCTCGGTCTCGGCCCTGCTCTTCACCGGTGGGGGCCCCGCTATCCTCTGCGTGAACTCGACCGGCTCCCTCGGCGATTTGGTCCTGTCATGATCGACGAAACTGACTACGACGCCCCCGACCACTGCACGGTCGGGGTCATCGGAGAGGTCGGCAACCGGCTGTTTCTCTTCTACTGTCGACAGGGCCTCACCGAGACGACCGTCAAGGTGGAGAAGCAGCAAGTCGCCGTCCTGGCCAGCTACCTCGGCCGGATCGTCAAGGAACTCGGTCGCCCCGGCCACCTTCCCGACGACCTGAGCTTCGACGGGACAGAAGACCCCGAGTGGGTCGTGGGGACGATCGGCGTGTCCTACGACGAGGAACTGGATCGGGTCGTCATCGTGCTCGAGGAGGTCCACGACGAGGACGAGGACGACGAGGACGACGAGAACGGCCATGTGCTCCGGATTGCCCTCACCCGCGAGCAGGCGGCTGCGTTCGCCATCCATGCCACCCGCCTGGTGGAGTCCGGAAGGCCACCCTGCCCCCTCTGCGGGCTCCCTCTCGACCCGTCCGGTCACGACTGTCCGCGCACGAACGGACACCGCCCGCCGGTGACCTGATTGACGGTGGCACACGAAGCCGTTGCGCACATCCTCACCGAAGGTGCCATGGAGGTGCACGGGAGGATAGCGGGGAGCTCGAATGCCACCCTGCTCGTCACATGCCGGCTCGGCCGGGACGAGCTCATGGCCGTCTACAAGCCGTTCAAGGGCGAACGACCGCTGTGGGACTTCCCGGGTGGCCTCTTCCGCCGGGAGGTGGCCGCCTACCTGTTGTCCGAGTCGCTCGGGTGGGGACTCGTCCCCGAGACCGTCGAGCGCGTCGAGGGCCCTTTCGGCCAAGGATCGGTGCAGAGATACGTCCCCGAGGACGGTACGTCGCACTACTTCACCTTGCGCGACGAACCGAAGTGGCACGCGACGCTCATGCGGATGTGTGCCTTCGACGTCGTGGCCAACAATGCCGACCGCAAGAGTGGGCACGTGCTCCTGGCCGAGGACCGCCTGTGGGCCATCGACAACGGGCTCTGCTTCAACGAGGAGGACAAGCTCCGCACGGTCATCTGGGATTTTGGCGGCGAGCCGCTGGCTCCCGACGACGCCGCCGCGCTGGAGCGCCTCCAGCGCGAGGGTCCGTCGGCCCGGCTGTGCCAGCTGCTCACACCACCCGAGATCGAGGCGCTGCTACACCGCGCCGCGTGGCTCGTGCATCTCCGGGCCCTCCCCGAGTTGGTCGACGACGGGGGATGGCCGCCCTACCCGTGGCCCCTCGTGTAGGGGTCCCGATCTATGGGTATTCTACGGACAAGGTGCAGATTGATCCGTACATCGTCCTCGGAAGTGCCGTCGTCGGTCTTCTCGTAGGGGTGACGGGAGCCGGCGGGGGTGCACTCATGACCCCCATGCTGATCCTGCTGTTCGGGATCAAGCCTTCCACCGCCATCTCCAGCGATCTGGTGGCGGCTGTGGTCATGCGGCCCATAGGTGCCGCCGTGCACATCGCCCGGCGCACCGTGAATTTCCCACTGGTGGGCTGGATGGTCATGGGATCCGTCCCCATGGCGTTTCTGGGGGCGTTCGTCCTGCATGAACTCGGCGATTCGACCGGGGCCCAGCACAACGTGGAGATCACCCTCGGGGCAGCGCTGTTGCTCGGAGCCGCGGCCATGGTGCTGCGGTACGCCCTCGACCGCCGCTCGGGCCAGTCCCGCCAAGGTGTCGTCCACGGCTTGCAGATCCATCCCGCTCGCACCGTTGGCATCGGCATGGTCGGAGGGTTCATCGTGGGAATGACCTCGGTCGGATCGGGCTCCCTCATGATCGTCCTGCTCCTCTTCCTCTACCCGATGCTCGGGGCCAACCAGTTGGTGGGAACCGACCTCACCCAGGCGGTGCCGCTCACTCTCGCCGCGGCGCTGGGCGCGCTCGCATTCGGGCATGTCGAGTTCTCGGTGACGACGTCGATCATCATCGGGAGCGTCCCGGCGGTCTTCGTAGGGGCACTCCTGTCGTCCCGCGCCCCGGACCGCTACATCCGCCCCGTCATCACCTTCGTCATATTCGCGTCAGGCCTGAAGTACGTCGGACTCGGGACGACTGCCCTCGGATGGGTGCTCTGCGCCACATTGTTCGCGGCTGCCTCCGTCTGGGTGGTGTCGACCCGGCCCTGGCGGACCACCCCGCCGCCCCTGCTCACGGAAGCTGGAAGTGGAGCGGGCCACGCAGATAGTTCAACACCGTCTGGGAGAGGACCTCTCCCCCCGCAGGCGTGAGGTGGATGCCGTCCGGCGTGCGCACGTTGATGACCTGACCCGCGGCGTTCGTGATGAACGGGGCGTATGCACCCTGCGCGGTGCCGAGCAGGGTCCAACTGCTGATGAAGTCGACGGGTGGTTTGCACAACGCGGCCTGTTGCTGATCGACGGCATCGACATCTGACATCTTGGCTGAGAGCGCGGCATTCTGCATGGGTGGCATCCCGACCCAGATCACCGTCGTTCCAGAGCTCTGGGCCAGCTTCATGAAGGCCGCCACGCGCGCGGCGTACATGACGTTCCACTGCGGAGAGGTGAACGGGACATCGGGCGGCCCGGGGAAGTCCTGGGGATCGTTGGCGCCCATCATGATCACCACGACTTGCGGGCGCGCCGTGCCGAGGTCGCTCTGCAGCTCAGCCGGCCAGTTGAAATAGTCCGGACGCGTCAGGCCCGTGCTTTCGCGCGCGTCGAGCGTGGCTTGGACCACGCCGGTGTTCGCCAGGTCGTTCTGGAGCGGTCCCCCCATGTCGATGCCCAGCGAATCCCCCACAATGAGGACACGCAGCGGGTCGGCGGCGGTCGGGTGCGTGATGTCGGGCGCACCGCTGCCATGGGGGGCCACAGTGGTCGGGGTTCCACTGGGCTGACCGCCTGGGTGCGGCTTCCCCGGATGACCACCGTGGCGATGGCCGGGACCGAGGGTGCTGAGCACCCCGTTCCCCGGCTGGTTGCCGGTCCGGCCGGTCGCCTCGTCGGTCCACGAGACGAGGTGCGACAGCTGCAGCGCGCGGCTGGTGGCGGCGATCGGTCCCAGCAGGTCGAGCGCGACGGTGCGCCTGGTGCCCACGGGAGAGACCTGTGCGTTGTGCTGCAACGTGGGCGCGAAGAGGAGGAGCCAGAGCAGGAACGCCGCCACGCAGATGCGCAGCACGCGTTGCCACGGCGCCCGTACCCGGGCGTCGGGAGTGCCCTCCGGAGCTGTCTGTGTGGGTGGTGCGCTCTCGGACATCATTCAGAACCGGTAGTAGATGAAAGGGGCCACACCGGCGGGGCCGAACGTGGTGATCCCGAGCAGGATCAAGGCCAGCACGCCCACCTGCACCGCGGAGCGCTGCCGGGAGAACGTCGCCTGGAGCCGCTCGACCGCGTCGGGGGGCACAAGTTGGGAGACCACCGTCCCGATGACCACCAGCACCAGGAGTGGTGTGACCAGGGGGGACGGCCGCTCCCAGCCCGAGGCCACTCGCCCCAACACGCCGAAGGCGTCGGAGAGCCCGGTCGCATTGAAGAACACCCATCCCAGGCAGACGAATTGGAACGTCCAGAAGCGCTGCATCCAAATGCGCACCGGCCCCTCTGCCACGGCCGCCAACCCCCGCCGTACGCGCCGGCGGCGGCGCAGGTGGCCCACCCCCTGCCCCACCCCGTGTAACGCCCCCCAGAAGACGAAGGTCCACGCCGCGCCGTGCCACAAGCCGCCCAGCACCATCGTGAGCATGATGTTGCGGACCGTCCTGGCCTCGGACCCGCTGCTCCCACCGAGCGGGATGTAGAGGTAGTCGCGCAACCAGCGCGAGAGCGTGATGTGCCAGCGTCGCCAGAAGTCCTGCAGGGTGCGCGCGGTGTAGGGGGCGTCGAAGTTGACGGGGAACCGGATCCCGAGGAGGAGCGCCAGGCCTATGGCAATGTCGGTGTACCCGCTGAAGTCACAGTAGATCTGGACGGCATACCCCCATGCCGCGAAGATCGACTCGAGTGCCGAGTGCTGGGCCGGCGCCGTGAAGACCGGGACGACAATGGCACTCGAGACGTACGACGAGATCACGACCTTCTTGAAGAGCCCGGCCAGTATCAACCACAAGGCGCGCGAGTAGTCGACCGCGGTCGGATCGCAACGGTGCCGTAGCTGGGGCAAGAGCTCGTTGCCCCGCACGATCGGGCCGGCCAGCAGGTGCGGGAAGAACGACAGGTAGAGCGCCAGATCCAATGGACGCGCCGGCGACAGGTGCCGCCGGTAGATGTCGATGACGTAGCTCAACGCCATGAATGTGTAGAACGAGATGGCGATGGGCAGCGCCACCTGCAGCAGCGGCACGGCGCGACCGAGCCCCAGCACATGGGTCAAGTTGTCGAGGTTGACCGAGACGAAGCCGTAGTACTTGAACCACCCGAGGAGGCCCAAGAGCCCGGCACAGGACAGGGCCATGGCCAGGCGGCGGCGCTTCTCGGTCGTCGAGCGCACGACCGCGTTGCCCCCGACCAACGCGATGGCGGTCGTGCTGAGGAGCAGGAGGCAATAGCCCCACCCGACCCAGCCGTAGAACACATAGCTGAGGGCCAGCATCGACAACTTCCAGGGCGCCGGATAGGGGTTGAGCAGCCAATTCGCCGTGAATGCGACGGCGAAGAAGATGGCAAAGTCGAATGTGGGGAAGAGCATGCGGCCCAATCGGTTGGATGAGCCGAATGTACCGCCGCCCCGTTGCCTCTTGTGGCATGGAAGGGTGGTGCGTCACCATCACCAGGCACTTTCGGGCCGGGGCGATGGCGGCCGGGGTCAGCCCTTTGCTTTGAGGGCCTCGATCAGCGCCGGGAGGACCTTGTGCACGTCACCGACGATGCCCAGATCGGCCACCGAGAAGATCGGCGCCTCCCGGTCCTTGTTGATGGCGACGATGTTCTTCGAGCCCTTCATGCCGACCAGGTGCTGCGTCGCACCGGAGATACCGCAGGCCACGTACACGGTGGGCTTCACCGTCTTGCCCGTCTGACCGACCTGGTGCGAGTAGGGCACCCATCCGGCATCGACGATGGCGCGGCTCGCTCCTGCTGCACCGTGCAACAACTTGGCCAGTTCTTCGATGAGCGCGTAGTTGGCGGCGTCGCCGAGGCCCCGACCACCGGAGACGACCACGGAGGCCTCATCCAACTTGGGACCGCTGCGCTCTTCGACGTGGCGCTCCACCAGCTTGGCGCCGTTGGCGGCGCCGGTCTCGGTCACCGGTGCCGGCACGACGGCCGCCGCAGCACCCCCGGCCGGCTCGGCCGCGAACGACTTGGCCCGGATCACGAAGATGGCCGGACCCGGACCGGTGAACCGTGCCGTCACGATGTGGCTGCCGCCGAACACCGGGTGCTGGCTCGACAGGCTCCCGTCGGTGGCGACCAACCCCGTCACGTTCGTCAGCACGGGGCGGTCCAGCTTGACCGAGAGCCGACCAGCGACGTCACGACCGTCGTACGTGGCCGGGATCAGGATTGCGTCAGGAGCGTTGCCGCCTTCGATGAGCGCCGCCATGGCTGCGGACACGGGAACACCCGGCAGGGCACCCCCGAGGTCTCCCACGTCGTACACGGTGGTCGCCCCGTACTCACCGAGCGCAGCGGCCAGCGAGGCGGTCTCCGGCCCCCACGCCACTGCCTCGACCGTGCTCGCCACCGACCGCGCCTCGGTCAGCAACTCGAGGGTGATCGGCGTCGGGCCGGCATCCCCCGCCTCGGCCAACACCCACACCTTGTCGATCGCCATCTCAGATCACCTTTAGCTGCTCGAGGAAGGCGACGATGCGCTGGGCACCGTCTCCTTCGTCCACCACGATCTCACCCGAACCCCGCGACTCCGCTTCGGAGACGTCGGTGATCTCCTGCCGCGCCCCGGCTGCTCCGACCTGCGAGGCGTCGATACCCAGATCAGCCACGGTCAGGTTGTCCACCGGCTTCGACTTGGCGGCCATGATGCCCTTGAACGACGGGTAACGGGGCTCCACCACGCCGGCGGTCACCGTCACCACGGCAGGCATGGGGCACACGACCTCGTCGTATCCGGCTTCGGTCTGTCGCTCCACCTTGACCGAGCTGCCGTCGACGGCGATGGACTTGGCGAAGGTCACCGAGGGGAAGCCGAGGAGCTCCGCCACCTGGACGGGAAGGGTACCGGTGTAGCCGTCGGTCGACTCGGTGGCCATCACCACCAGATCGGGATTCGCCCGCGCGATGGCGGCGGCCAGCACCTTGGCCGTGCCCAGCGCATCGCTGCCGGCGAGCGCCTCATCACTGACCAAAATGGCCTTGGCCGCCCCCATGGCCAGCCCGGTGCGAAGTCCGGAAGTCTCACCCCCCGGGGCCATGGAGACCAGGGTGACCTCGTCCCCCTCGCCGTTGGCCAGCTGCAGTGCCATCTCGACCCCGTAGTTGTCGGAGTCGTCCATGATGAGCTTGCCGGTGCGGACGAGGGTCTTGGTCACGGGATCGAGGGCAGCCGGGGCGGCCGGATCAGGGATCTGCTTCACACAGACAACGACGTTCATGGCCGTTCATCTTTGACGAAGCGGGCACCCTGCCGCCATTCGACTGATTTCCCTCCCTGTCCAATGGGCATTGCGGCCGGGGCCCATCGCCTGCTCACCGCCCGGCGTGGCCCTCGGCGGCGATGGACAGGGCTGCGACCAGCCGATCGGTGATGATGCCGTCGACCCCCATCTCTGCGAGCGCGGCCAGATCGCTGGAATTGTTGACGGTCCAGACATTGACGGCCAGCCCGGCGGCCTGCGCCCGTTCCACCAGTTCGGGACCGACCGAGGAGACGAAGGGGTGCACGGCGCGCCATCCCTCGTCCACCGCCAGCGCGAGCCCGGCGGCGGCGTCGGCCACGAGGGGCCAGAGCGCGCCGAGGGCCACGCGACTGTCGGCCACTTGCACGGCCCTCAAGGTACTGACCTGGAACGACGAGACGATCACCCGCTCGGTCCACCCCGCTTCCGCGATGACCGCCGCCGTGAGCGCCGCCACCGCCTCACCGGGATCATGCCCCGGTTGGCCCCGCTCGTTCTTGATCTCGACGTTGACGACCATGCCGTCGCAGACCGTCAGGGCATCGGCGAGCAGGGGGACATAGGGAGGAAGGTCGGGCACGGTCAGGTGGGCCAACGGCCCCAGCCCGTCGACCGTCGGGTCGTGATGGACGACGAGTGCCCCGTCGGCCGTCAATCGCACGTCGAGCTCGACGCCGTCAGCCCCCAGACGCTTGGCTTCGGCGAACGCCTCGAGCGTGTTCTCGACAAAGCCGTCCGTACACCCCCGGTGGGCGAAAACTATCGTCATCGAGGACCCTTTCCCCTGTAAGACACTGATTTTTGCCTTCCTGTTCGGAAATTTCACCAAACTGCTTGCCAGCACCGAAACAAGCCATTACCCTCTCCTCGTCAATCCCTTCTCAGTGACGGACACCAATCTGGGTTCGATCATGTGAAAAGGATCACAACCGCGTGGGTGGAGGCTCTCCCAATGGCTCTCATGTGGAACCGGACGGTCGACTGGGATGCAGACGACTGGCGTCGTGCTGCGGCATGCCGGAATACCGAACCTGATCTGTTCTTCCCCGTCGGAACCACGGGACCGGCCATCGACCAGATCGATGCGGCCAAGGGTGTCTGCCGCTCGTGCGAAGCGCTCGAGCCCTGCCTGGACTTTGCGTTGGCCACCAACCAGGAGTCGGGTGTCTGGGGCGGCACCTCGGAAGAGGAGCGTCGCAAGCTGCGCAAGTCCTGGTTGGCCGCACGTCGCTCCCAGCGCACGTTCTGACGCACCTTCCCCGCTAACGGGGGGCTCGCACCGGGACCGAGATCACGACCCTGGTACCGCCGCCCTCGGCCGCCGGTACCGCTTCCATGGCGATCCGGCCCTCCAACTGGCTGGCCACCAGGTCCCGCACGATGGAGAGACCGAGACTCGTCGTCTTCTCGATGTCGAATCCCTCCGGCAGTCCCCTCCCGTCGTCGCGCACGGCCACGACGAGCTCGCCGTCCTGATGCGAGAGGGTGACGTCGACGTGCCCCACTTCCGCCTTGTGGGGCGAGGTCTCGTGCGCTCCCGCCGGCTCCACGTCGAAGGCATGTTCCACCGCATTCTGGAGGAGCTCGGCCAGCGTGACGGCCAACGGGGTGGCGACGTCCGCGGTCACATCGCCCAGGTCGCCGTTCGTCGTGATCACAATGGGCTGAGAGGAGACGACCGAGTCCTCCGCCATCTGGACCAGCGAGACGACGATCTCGGCGAACGGCACCTGGTCGCTCGGGTCACGGGAAAGGATCTCGTGGACGAGCGAGATGGATCGCACCCGCCGCTCGGCCTCCTGGAGCGCGATGCGGGCGGCCCGCTCGTCCACCCGGCGGGCCTGGAGGCTCAAGAGGGATGAGATCGTCTGCAGGTTGTTCTTGACCCGATGGTGCACCTCGCGAATGGCCGCATCCTTGGAGAGCAGCAGTCGGTCCAGCCGCCGCACGTCGGTGACGTCGCGCAACAGGATCATCGCGCCGGTGACCACGCCGTGCGAGAGCAAGGGGATGCAGTGCAGCAGGACGATGACATCAGGGCGCCGCTCCACCTCTTCGACCACCGGTCGGCCGTTGGTCAGCGCCCACTCGATTGCCGTCTCCTCGATGTCGAGATCGCCGAAGCGGCGCCCCTCGGGAGGGGCATAGATGCCCATGCGGTGGAAGGCGTTCATGGCATTGGGTGAGGCGAACTCCACCCTCCCGTCGGCGTCGACGACCACGACGCCATCGCCCACCCGGGGTGCCTCTTCGGTCCCGACATCCTCGTCGGGATACGGGAACGCGGACTGCGCCACCATGTCCGCCAGACGCTCGAACACGTCGAGGTAGGTTCGCTCGTACATGCTCGTCGGCCCCTTGAGGGGTGCCAACGAGACCCGGAGCAGGACCGCGATGACCACATCCCCGAAACGGACGGGGATGTTCTCGACGGGGACCTGCTCACCGAGAACGGGGTGATGGATGCTGCCGCGCACGATCTCGCCGGTGTGCAGGCACTTGGACGCCAGGTCCCACTGCGTCTCGTTGATTGTCTGCCCGACCAGGTCCTGGTCAACCAGTGTGGGCCGGTTGTTGGGGCGCATCTGGCCCAGCACCACCAGCTCGGGATCCTCAGTCGGCGTCGGGTGCCCTTCGTCGGGTGTCACCGGGACCACGAGGAGGAGATCCGAGAAGGAGAGGTCGGCGAGCACGCTCCAGCTTCCCAACAGTCGCTGCAAGTGGCCGAGCTCTTCGGGTCTGAGCTCGGTGTGGGACTGCGCCAGTTCGGCCGGGGTGGGCATCTGCTACGCCCCTTCGCTCTCCGGCTGGAGGGGGCTCCCCAGCGCCACGGTGTGCGGCACACGGTTCCGGTAGCCCTGCAGCGACTCGACCCCGGCCGCATCCAGGATCTTGCGCAGGCCCGCCGCCCGGTCGGCCACCTGCTCCTGGCGGTGTGCGTCCGAGGCCGTTGTCAGCGGCACCCCACGGGCGACGAACCGCTCCAGGAGTGGGAGGGCGGGATATTGCTCCCCCACCGGCTTGCGCCAGCCGGCCGACGAGAGCTCAGCCGCCATGCCCGAAGAGGCCGCCGCCTCGGCCATGCGATCCCACCACTCGACCGGGGCGTCCGGGACATGCCCCGCCACCTTGATCAGGTCGGGGTGGGCCAGGACATCGCATGCACCCGACGCCGCCAACTCCTCCAGGGCCCGGGTGTACGCCTCCCAGCAGTCGTCGACCTCCCGGGTCGACCACTCGTCCATCTGGAGGGGGACGTCGATGTCGTCGAAGCGCCACGCGCCCAGCCAGTGCACCGATCCGAGGAGAACGTCGAAGGGGTAAGGGGCGACAAGGCGCGCCACGTCGTCCATCCGGCCGGGGTAGTAGTCGACTTCGAGCCCGATGACGATGGGCAGTCCGGCCTCCTTCGCCTCCAGCGCGCACGCCACGTACTCGTCGAGATCCGCCGTGGCGTGGAAGTCCCAATACTCCGCCATCGAGACCGCCAACGCGGGTGGGATCTTGTCGTCATCCCAAAAGCCACCCAAGAGGCTCTTGGCTTGGCGGAAACGGAAGAGGTGCTCGGTCACCGCCAGTTCCTGCACCCCGGCCGCTTCGGCCTTCTCGCAGTAGAGGGCCAGCTGGTCCAGGTGGAGGGGCGTCTCCCGCCGGTCGTGGGGCCACAGGTGAAGGTGGTAGTCGAGCACCGTGGGACCGGGTGGCCGTGTCAGCCGGCGCGACGGATCAGCGTCACACCGTCTCGAATCGTGGTGAGCACACAGACGACGCGGGGATCGTTGACCAGCTTGTCGTTGAACGCGCTGATAGCCGCCGCTGCTTCGTTGCGCGGACCGGCACTCTCCAAGACTGCGCTGTCCAAGACACTGCCGCCCTGCAGGGTGTTGTCGGCCACGATCAACCCGTGCGGCGCCAGCATGGGAAGCGCTGCTTCGAAGTAGGCGTCGTATCCCACCTTGTCGGCGTCGATGAAGACCAGGTCGTACGGACCCGTCAACTGGGCCAGCGACTCGAGGGCCGGCCCCTCTATCACGCTGATCCTGCTTTCGAGCCCCGCGGCGGCGATGTTCCCCCGGGCGATCGTGGCGTGATGGGTATCGACCTCCAGCGAGATGATCGATCCGCCCTCCGGCAATCCTGCCGCCATGGCGATCGACGAGTACCCGGTGAAGGTGCCGATCTCCAGCACCCGGGTGGCTTGGGCCGCAAAGACCAGCAGCTCGAGGAAGCGGCCCTCCTGGCGGCCGACCATCATCCCCCACATCGGAAAGTCTCTCCGGGTGGCCTCGTCGACGGCGGCCAGATGGGGTGGCGGGGCGGTGGAGTGAGCCTCCGCGTAGGCCAGCGCTTCGGGCAGTATCAGTGGGTCCATGTCGTGCATGGTACGCGCCCGGGCTCGATCCCAGGCTGGTCGGGACTCAATCCCAGACTTGTTGGCCCAGGCGGAGCAATCCCTCCATGTCGAAGATGTCGGCGTCGAAGTACGGCACCGTGACGAGAATGTCCGGCGCACCCTTCAGCTCGTCCTGCTGCTCCGCCTCCCGGCGGGCCACAATGCCGAAGTGGAGGAAGCTCTCGGCCACCTCGCGCAGGACGCGGGCCGCCACCACCGGGTCATCGGTCAGACCCTCACCGAGGGTGTCCACCCGATCGGCCATGTGCTGGGCCAGGCGTGCCGTCGACGAGTCCCGAAGGTAGTCCGGGAGGACCTTGTTCAAGATGATGGCCCCGAGATGCAGCTTGCGCGCCGTGAGCTCGGTCGAGAAGAACTCCGCCTCGCGCAAGGGTGTGGCCTCGAGGGTGGACACCACCATGAACGTGGTCCGGCGGTCCGAGAGAAGGCGGGTCACCGCATCGGAGCGGGCGACGAAGCCGTCGTACATGGATTGGAAGAGGACGAAGAATTCGGAGATGTCGGCCAGGAACTGCGTGCCGAGAATCCGGTCCGCCACGCTGTAGAACGGCCGTGTGGCGGCGTTGACCAAACGGGATCGATAGGGGGCGATGAGCCAGCGCAGCAGCCGCGACGAGAAGAAGTCGGCCAGGCGTTGCGGCGCATCGAGGAAATCCAACGCATTGCGGGTGGGCGGGGTGTCGACGACGATGAGGTCGTACTTTCCCTCCGAGTGGATCTCGTAGAGGCGCTCCATGGCGATGTAGTCGTGCGACTGGACAAAGCGCCCCGAAATGTTCTGGTAGAGCGGGTTGGCCAGAATCTTCTCGCGCGTGGCCACGTCGGGAGCGTGGCGGCGAATGAGATCGTCCCAGCTCTTCTTGGTGTCGAGCATGGCCGCCCACAGCTCGCCGCGTGGCGTGATGCCGGCTTCCTTGAACACCTCGTCGGCGATGCGCACCTCTTCGTTCCCGATCCCCTTCAGTCCCAGCGCGTCGGCCAGGCGGCGCGCCGGATCGACCGTCAGCACCAGCACCCGACCCCCGTGCTCGGCCGCCGCCATGGCGCCGACGGCGGCCGCCGTGGTGGTCTTGCCGACGCCGCCGGGGCCACAGGCGATGACGATCTCCTTGGCCGACAGAAGGCGCCCGATCGTCGGGGACGTCTCGACCGTCCGGTGGGCGGCCATCAGTACCCGAGCTCCTCGCCCAGTGACTGGGCCATCTGGTGGGTGGTGCGGAGACCGTGGGTGCGGGTGAACATCTCGGGCAGGAGCAGGACCGGGAGGTCGGACGGGAGCCCGGCCTGGAGATGCTGCAGATGCCCGGCCCCGGTTCTCCGCATGGTGACGGCCAGCCGGGCCGCCTCGAGAACCGGAGCCACCGAACCCCCCGCCCTCTCCGACAGCACGGCTTCGGCCTCCGGCCTGCGCAGCTGCTCGAAGATCTCTTCCTCACGCTGGCCGAAGAGCTCGGGCAGGACCCGGTTCACCACCACGGCGGAGAGCTGCACCGTGGTCTCCTCCTTGACCCTCGTGGTGAGCTCGAGGGTCTCGTTCACGGGCATTTCCTCGGGCGTGGTGACGGCGACCAGTCCCGTCTTCTGCGCATCGGAGAGGATCTCGAGCATCCAGTCGGTCTGGCTCCGGATCAGGCCCACCTTGACCAGATCGTTGATGGCCTGCGGGGCGGCGAGCTGGCCGATGATGTGCCCGCTGGCGGGCGCATCGACGACGACCATGTCGTAGTGCCGCTCGCGGACCTCGTAGCAGAGCTTGCCCACGGTCAGGATCTCCCGTACGCCCGGGGCGGCGGTGGCGACGAAGTCGAACGCCTTGGCCAGCGGCCCGATGCGGCCCACGACCGGGATGCGGAGATGAAGTTTGAGGTACTCGCGGAGCGACGCCTCGGTGTCCATCGACATCGAGGCCACCCGGGGGGCGATCTCCCGAGGCACGAAATCCGTGGGTGCGGCCTCGAACAGCGCGGCCAGATCGCCCTTTGCATCCACCTCACAGGCGAGCACGTGCTTGCCGTGATCCGCTCCCAATTGCGCCAGGGCGGCGGCGACCGTCGTCTTTCCCACGCCACCCTTGCCGGTGACGAAGACCAGCTTGAGCTGGAGAAGGTCAGGAGCCGCCGCGTTCACGGTCCGTCCTTCGGCGGCGGGTCGTCAGGGTGCGCCGAACCCGACACGACGCTCGGCGGTGGGTGCGCCCACCTCGATGTAGGCCACCTTGGCGACGGGGACGCCGATCCGGCGGCCCTTGCGATCGGTCAACCACAAGACGCCGTCACCCGATTTGAGGAGCTTCTCGATTTCCGCCACAACTTTGTCGCGGTCGGCGTCATCTTTGAGCTCGACTTCCAGCTCCTTGGGTGACTGGATGATTCCGATGCGCACGTCCACCTGATCTGGCTCCTCTCGATGGTCCCTGGTGGGACCTGCGGGCACTTGGACGTTACAGCGACGCGGCAGACTGCATGACATGAGCCAGGTCCATCGGGACAACGCGACGGCCCGCAACTTGCGTTGGGCCTCGACCATGGCCGGCTATTCGGGGCCGGTCCGCCTGGCGCACGCCGACTCCTCCGCCCGGATCGATCGCCCGGGGGCAGCCATCCCCGGGGAGAGTGGCGGCCCGGCGGAACCGCTCGCCCGGCTCGCCCGGGAGGAGCGGGAGGACAGCTTCCTGGCCCCGGGCGCCAGCCGGGCCTGTGGTGCCGGCGAGCGGGCCCAGACCGAGGAGCCCGACGAATGGCGCACCTGTTTCGAACGGGACCGGGACCGGATCCTGCACGCGACCTCGTTCCGCCGGCTGGCCGGCAAGACCCAGGTGTTCGTCTTCCCCCAGGATCATCAGCGCACCCGCCTCACACACGCCCTCGAGGTGGCTCAGGTGGCGACGGCGATGGCTCGGGCCTGCCGGCTCAACGTCGCCCTCACCGAAGCGATCGCGCTGGGCCACGACTGCGGGCACGGGCCCGGGGGACACGCCAGCGAGGACGCGCTCGACCCGTTCCTCCCAGGCGGCTTCGACCACGCCCCCTGGGGAGCGCACGTCTCACTGGCGCCTCTCAATCTCTGCGCCGAGACGATCGACGGCATCGCCAATCACTCGTGGTCGCGTCCGGCGCCGGCCACCCCCGAAGGCGAGGTGGTGAGCTGGGCCGACCGGGTGGCCTACGTCTGCCACGACTGGGAGGACGCGGTCTTGACGGGGATCGTGTCCGCCCACCGACTCCCCCTGATCGTGCGCGACCTCTGCGGCGAACGGCGCAGTGCGCAATTGGGATCCTTCATCCATGCCTTGGTCGCCGCCACCTTGCGCAGCGGCCAGGTGGGGATGGATGAGGACGCAGCCGAAGCGCTGGCCGCCTTCCGCGCCTGCAACTATGAGCGCATCTACCTGCGCGATGCCTCGGTGCGCCAGGGCGAAGCCGTGGTGCGCGTCCTGCGGGCCCTGGTCGAGCACTTCGCGGACCGGCCCCATCTGATTACCGAGACGATCGCCCATGGGCAACCCGACGTCGTCGCCGGCAGCGCCCAAGCCATCGAAGCCGCGGTCACCTACGTGGCCGGCATGACCGACCGCTTTGCCTTCCGCCAGGCGGTCGCCCTCTTGGGATGGGACCCGGACAAACTCCCGGTCGGCGTGGGTTCCTAGCGCAGGCTGAGTTCCTTGCGGTAGACTCGGGCCGGGCCGAGCGAGGCCAGACGATCGGCGATGGCGATGAACGCCTGCGCCGTCTCGCTCTGCGGGTCGACCGCCGCAATGGGGCGACCTTCATCGGCTCCTTGCCGGACGGCGGCCACCAACGGCACCTGGCCGAGCAGGGGGATACCGAGGTCGGCCGCCAGGGTGTCGCCTCCACCGGCGCCAAAGAGCTCGTAGCGCGTGCCATCGTCGCCGGTGAACCAGCTCATGTTCTCGACCACGCCACGCACCGAGAGCTTGAGCCGCCGGGCCGCGAAGGCGGATCGCTGGGCCACGCGTTGTGCCGCCGGTTGCGGTGTCGTCACGACGATGATCTCCGCCCGTGGCATCACTTCCGCCAGGGTGAGGGCCACGTCGCCGGTGCCCGGAGGCATGTCGACGAGCAAGAAATCAGGCTGGCCCCAGAAGGCGTCCGTCAAGAACTGCTGAATGGCCTTGTGCAACATGGGGCCCCGCCAGATCACGGGTTGATCATCGGGGACGAAATATCCCATTGAGAGGCACTTGACCCCGTGGGCCGAGGTGGGGATGACGACGTCGCCGAGGATGATCGGGTCGTGATCGGTGCCGAGCATCTTGGGGACGGAGAACCCATAGACGTCGGCGTCGAGCAGGCCGACGCTATGACCGGCACGGGCCAACGCCACCGCGAGATTCACCGTGACCGTCGACTTGCCGACTCCACCCTTTCCCGAGGAGACGCCGATGACACGGGTCGCCGAGTCCGGCTGGAGGAAGACCGGGGTCGCCGGCTCGCCCCCGTGCCCGTGCCCGTGGCCGTGGCCACCATGGCCGTGCCCGTCATCGGTTTCGCCTTCGTCCACCAGCTCGTCCGCCGTGACGCCGAACATGATCTGCCGCAGGCCCACGCGCAGGGCGGCGCGCTCGTCGTCGTGCATCACCGTCAGATCGAACTCGATCTCCTCGACCCCTGGTACCGCACGGGCCACCCGGTGCACCTCGTCGGCCAGCTCGTCGGACCCGGGCCACGCGGCCACGGGCAAAGCGAGCTCGATCCTGACCCGGTGGCGGCGTGCCCGCACCTCGCGCAGCAGGCCAAGGGTGCCCAACGGCAGGCCCAATTCGGGCTCGACGATCGCATTGAGCGCCGCCGTGAGCTGTGATTGATCGATTGCCATGCACTCCCTCGTCTTCAGTTGGTGCCTGGACCCAAGGACGCGCCACCGGACCTTGCCGGGCGGGCGCATTACCCCAGCTAACGGGGCCGATCCTTCGGTAGACTACCCACCGTGAGCTCGGGCCCGATCGCAGTGGTGCCAGAATCACCGGCGGCCGAGCCCGGACCCGGCACTGACGACGGGCGCTTCTCGGCCGCCGTGGCCGCAGTTTCGGCCGCCTTTGGCGATCCCACCCGGCGCGACATCTTCCTGCGTGTCCGGGCCACGCCCGGCCTGACGGCCACCGAGGTGGCGCTCACGTTCTCCCTCCACCCCAACGTGGCCCGCCATCATCTGCAGCGCCTGGTGGACGGCGGGTACCTCCGGGTCGAGACGAGTCGCAAGGCTCCGGGAGCCGGACGACCAGCCAAGCAGTTCTTCTGCGTCGAAGAAGAACTGACGGTCGGGCTCATGCAGCGGAGGGACGATCTCCTCATGCGACTCCTGGCCGAGGCCATGCAGCGCTTGGGTCCCGACGTGGCGGAGCAGATGGCGGCGCACGTCGGCGAGGAGTATGGGCGGTCCCTGGCCGCCCGCATGACACCCACCGAGGGACAGCGCACCGTGCGGGCCGCCATGCACGTCGTGGCCGACACGCTCACCGCGCACGGATTCGCCGCGCACGCCGAGGACCGTGGCGAGACGACCGCCGTGGTCGCCGAGCAGTGCCCATTCGGCAATGCGAGCACGACGAACCCCGTCTTGTGCGCGGTTGACCGGGGAATGGTCACGGGGCTGCTGGCGGGACTTTGCGGGAGTGCCTCCCAACGGGCGCTGCCGGTGATGCTCTCGTCCCGCGCCCGGGGCGACGCGGCCTGCACCGCTTCTGCCTGAACACCCGATGTGACTCGCACGTATCTCGATCACGCCAGCACGACGCCGCCGCGCCCCGAGGCACTGGCCGCGCTCACGCGGTGGATGGCGTTGCCGGCGGCGGACCCCGGACGCCTCCACGAGGAGGGCCGCACGGTGCGTGACGCGCTCGAAGAGGCACGGCAGCAGGTGGCCGCGCTGTTCGGCGCTGCCCCGCGCCAGGTCGTCTTCACCTCGGGCGGTACCGAAGCGATCAACGCGGCCGTGTGGGGTGCCACCCGCCGGGCCCCGGGGGCACCGGTGCTCTACGCCGACGTCGAGCACTCTGCCGTGCGCGAGGCGTCGGACCGCCTGGCGCCGACCGAGCGCATTCCGGTCGACGCCTCGGCCCGCATCGACAGCGCTGCGCTGGCGGAACGCCTGGGATCGACGGTGCTCCCACGGCCCGCGCTGGTGCATTGCCAGTGGGCCAATCACGAAGTGGGAACGCTGCAGCCGGTGCGAGACGTCGTCGCGCTGTGCCGGTCCGTCGAGGTGCCGGTGCACGTCGACGCGGCGGCCGCGTGCGGGCACGTTCCCCTGGACCTCGACGAGCTCGGGGCGGACCTCGTCAGCCTGAGCGCCCACAAGATGGGGGGTCTCCCCGGTGCCGGTGCCCTGGTGCTTCGCCGCGGCAGCCGGTTCGAGCCCCTTCTCGTCGGGGGGGAGCAGGAGCGGGGGCGGCGGGCCGGCCTCGAGGCGTTGCCGGCCCTCATGACGTTCGGTGCGGCCGCTGCCGCATTGCACGGAGACGGCCAGGGCCTGCTCCACGAAGAGGCTCGTCGCTCCCGGGCGCAGATCGCCGCACTGTCGACACGTGCCACGTCGGTTGAGGACGTCGACATTGTGGGCCCGCAATCCTCCGACGAGCGCCTCCCGCACCTCGTGTGCCTGGGCGTGCACGGCGTCGAGGCCGAGCCCGTGTTGATAGGGCTCGACCGGTCCGGCGTCGCGGTGCACTCGGGGTCTGCGTGTTCGTCGGAGAGCATTGAGCCTTCCCCGGTCCTCGAGGCGATGGGGGTCGACGCCAATCACTCGTTGCGCATCTCGGTGGGGTGGTCCACCGTTGACGACGACATCGAGGCGTTCGGCCGCGCGTTCGCCGACGTCGTCGCTGCCNNGCCAACGCCTTCGCCAACGCCGGCGGCAAGGGCTCTTTTGCCTGCGCGTACCCGCTGGCGACGAGCGACGCCACGCTCACCAATTGGGCATGGGGCGGATGGTCGGCCAAGAACTTGGTGAACTCCCCGATGGCGCCGGTGACATTGTGATCCTGATTGAGGAGGATCAACCCGAGGAAGAGATGCCCGGCGAAGTAGTTCGGTGCAAGCTTGATCGCCTTCTCCTCCGCCCGGCGCCCGGCCTGCATCGCCGTGGTGGACCTGCCGGCCTCGCCGTAGTTCCATTCCAACCAACCCGACGCGGCGAGGGCATTGGGGTCCGCCGGATCTTGGGACAGCACCCTGTCGTAGAGTTGCAAGGCCTGGACGCCTTCACCGTTGTTGTTCAAGCTCACGGCGTCCGCCAGTTCCTGCTCGATCAGTGCGACCTTCGACTCGGTGATGCTTCCCGAGACAGCCTGGCCGGGAAGGCTGGGGTTCACCGCATGATTGACCAGGATCACGAGCCCGGTGATGATGAGAAGGCACGCCACGATGATCCCCAGCTTGCGCCCCGTGCCGAGGCGACGGCGCGCCGTCGCCTCGGACGGCACCGTCTTCGTTTCGTCTTCTGGCAACGGGCCAAGCGCGGCCAGTTCGGCTTCGACCTCGACCAGCCGCTTCTGGTCGCGCAGGAGAAGGACGTCGTAGTCGTCCTGGGACAGGTCGCCCGCCAGGAGCTCGCGTTCGGCATCGTCGATCGAACGAAGAAGGAACTCGCGTTGATCGTTGAGCAACCATCGTTCTTGCTCGACGTCGGAACGAGCTCCATCGTCGCCCCCAGCGGCGTCCGTCGTCACGTTGGCTCCGCCTTCGTCTGCGCCTCCCGCGCGGCGGAGAACTGCCGGGACCGTCGCCAGAATACGACGACGACGATACCGAGGGCGCCCAGGCCCAGCACGATCGTCACGATCCAGATGATGGGGAATCCAGCCGCATCGGGCGGCTCCAACAGGATCGTCTGGCCGTACTGGGCCACCAGCGTTTGCTCGATCTGGGCCGTGGATCGTCCCTGCGCCACCTGGCGCTCGATCTCGTGACGTACGGCCAACGCGGTCGATTCCTCGGATTGTGCGACCGAAACGTCGATGCACGAAGGACAGCGCACGACCGCCTCGATGGCATCCGCACGTTCGGCCGCGGTCTGCGGCTTCCCCGACAGCACGCCGCTTCCGATCACGAGTGCAACGGCGAGAACCACGAGAGGGACAGAAACCCGCACCCACAGGGGATGGTGCGTCGACGTCGACGTCGACGTGTCAGTCACCCGACCCTCCAGCGGAGTGGCGCGCCAGCTTGCGCGCCTGCTCCAGCATCTTCTGCAGCTCCGCCTCGGTGGCCGGCCCGGTTTCGGGTTCGACGGTGATCCGACCCGAGGGATCGATGAGATAGGTGGTGGGAGGAGCGGTCACGCCGTAGTTCTGCGCGATGGTCCCTCCGGGATCGTTCAACGCGGGCCAGGTTGCTCCCTGAGTCTTCAAGAAGCTCTCGGCCGAAGCGACCTCGTCGTGAAAGACGACGCTGATCATGTCGGCGTGGTCTTGCGGGGCGTGTTGATAGAAGAACGTGATGAGGTCAGGCGCCTCCTGCTGGCAGGGTCCGCACCAACTGGCGAAGAAATTGACGAAGACGTAGTGGCCGCGCAGCGATCGCAGGGACACCGGCCCACCGTCCGAGTGCTGGATGTTCCGGCCCGAGAAGAGAGGCGCCATGTGGCCCACGAGTGGGCTCGCCACCGGCGCGGCCTCCTGTGGCGTCCGGGTCGCGAGGACCACGCCGACGATGGCCAGACAGAGGAGAACGGCGCCCGCCGCCCAGCGGGTCGTGTGGCGCCTCCTGCCACGCGTGGTCACGTGGAGGCAGCGCCGCTTTCGACGGGCACTGAACTCTCTGCCGGCTCGAGGACGGGGGCCCGCTCGTGCTGGCCGTGTGCCGACGAGAGCGGTGGGTACGGGCCGGTGCCCGTCACCATCTCGGAGGGCGCCGAGACGGGGTCGGTGGCCCGCCGGCGCGATCCGGGGACGAGAGCGAGCAGCCCCCCCACTCCGACGAGGAGGCCGCCGGCCCACAACCAGGCCAGCAAGGGCTCGATCACCACGCCGATGGCCACGGACCCGGCGGGCAGGTTTGGCACCGGTGAGCTGCCCGATGTGTTCCCCAGGCCGCCCACCTGGTCGAAGGTGAGGTACACGTCGCCCAACGCTCCCGAGTCGATGGCCGGCGTCCCGACCGTGGCGAGCGCTCCGCCGAAGTTCGTCGTCGCCGGTGTGAAGACGGCGCCGTCCACCTTGACCAACGCCTCGTCCGATTGCTTCGACGGCGTGGGGACGTTACGGAGGCCGAGGAATTCGAAACGGTGTCCGCTGTAGGTCACCACCTTCCCGCGGTGCAACGCCAACTCGGTCTGATGACGATAGGTGGTGGCCGCGATGATGCCCACTGCCATGACGATGACCCCGAGGTGCACCACCATGCCGCCATTCGTACGGCCGATGAGCCCGCGCCACCATCCCACGTGGCGCACGCGCGTGGCACGGACCGTCAGCACCAGCGCGCGCGCCGCCGTCGCCGCGGCGAACGCACCCAAGCCGAACCCGATCAGCGGGGAGAACCCGCGTAGCCCGAAGGCCACGCAGAGGACGACCGTGAGGACACCGACCCAAGCCGGGATGGCCAGGCGCTCCCACAACACGGCGGCATTGATCTTGCGCCAACTCAACGCAGGCGCCACCGCCATGAGGAACAGGAGGGCGAGGCCTACCGGAACAGCAACCGTGTTGAAGAACGGCGCGGCCACGTTCACCTGCTGCTGCGTCACCGCCTCGTAGAGAATCGGGTACAGGGTTCCCAACAGGACAACGAAGGCGAAGCCGACGAAGAGCAAGTTGTTGAGGAGGAATGCCCCCTCGCGGCCCAGAGGCGCGTCGATCCCGCCCGGCGAGCGCAGGCGGTCGCCGCGCCACGCAATGAGGCCGAAGCCGACGACGACCACGGCGAAGAAGAAGCCGATGAGAAGGGGCCCGATGGAAGATTGGGAGAAGGCATGCACCGACTCGATGACGCCGGAGCGGGTGAGGAACGTCCCCAGAATGGTCAGGGCGAAGGTGGCCACCGAGAGCGACAGATTCCACACCCGGAACAGTCCGCGGCGTTCCTGCACCAACACCGAGTGCAGGTACGCCGTCCCGCACAACCACGGGAGCAAGGCCGCGTTCTCCACGGGGTCCCACCCCCAGAAGCCACCCCAGCCGAGGACCTGATAGGACCACCATGCACCGAGCACGATGCCGACGGAAAGGAAGGTGAACGATACCAAGGTCCACCGCCGGCACTCGATCTGCCAACGATCGCCGATGCGCCCGGTTGCCAGCATGCCGATGGCGAACGCAAAGGGGACGGTGAACCCGACGAACCCGATGTAGAGGAGCGGTGGGTGGATGGCCACCAGGGGGTTGTCCTGGAGGAGCGAGTTGGGACCGAGCCCGGCGAGGACGTTGTGCGTCGTGACGAACGGATTGGCCGGCCCGATCATGAGACCGAAGAAGAACGCGGTGACGACGAAGAGCACCAGCGTGGCCCACCGGATGACGGGATCCGACGCCACGCCGCGATAGCGCCAGACGAAGAGGCCGGCCAAGACCGTCAGGACGAAGCCCCACAAGAGGATCGAGCCCGCCAGGGCCGACCACAGACCGGTGATGGAGTAGAGCAAGGGGGTGACCCTGCTGTTGTTCTCCGCCACGAAGACAAGGCTGAAGTCGTGGGTGACGAGCGCCCTCTCCATGGCCCCGACGGCCAGCACCGCACCGAGCAGCATCACCGGGGCGAAGAGGCGACCTTCCCAGAGCCCGGCAGAGCCCGCTGCGGCACGCGTCGGGGAGGACGGCGAGGTCCCCGGCTGCCGGACAAGCCCGACGGCGACGACGACGGCGCCGACGACGCTGGTGACGAATGCGACCCAGACGCCGACGGATCCGATCGACGCGTTCAGCATAAGGAGCGGACGGCCTTCGTCGCCTTCACTCGCTCGGGATGTGCGGCACAGTAGTTCTCCGAGTGCTTGACCAGAATCTGGTGCGAGACGAACGTGTGCGAGACGTCCGAAGTGAAATGACCGACCACGACGACCGCGATATCGGCTTGGAAGAGCTGCGGAGGACTTCCCGTGTTCGTGACCGCGACGGTATGGGAGCCCTGCGCGATCTCGAAGTTGGTCCCCACCGCCGTGGGATGGATCGACCCGGCGACGACATCACCCTCGAGGTTGAAGGTCCTCGTGCCCAACGTGGCACGGTGAGCGAACGCCTGATCGACCGTGTCGAAGTAGTTGAGGGCGCTGCCGAGCCCTTCGACCAGAAGGAAGACGAACGCGGCCAGCAGCACGGCGAACACGAGCCAGAGCCGCCGGCCGGCGCGGCGCCGGGGTCGGGACGGCGGAAGTGCGGGCCCACCGTCCCGGGGGCCGGACGTCCCCGATGAACCCGATGCAGTAGAAGAGGGATTCGGGTCGTTGAGTGTGCTGGTCACGACCGGGCGCCAGGGACGTTGGGCTCTTCGGAGTCCTCGGCCACCTTGAGGGCGCGCTCCCAGCGGCGGCGGCGGAGCCCGAGGCCGACGCCGTAGACGAAGACGGTGGCCAGGGCGATGGTGTACCCGGCGTCGACGTAGCTCATGGCGCGCCTCGGTCCGGGGCCCGATGGGTGGAGGAAGACGCACCGATCAGCTCGCTCCCCTCACTCCACCGTTCGGCCAGCGACACCTCCATCTCCTGATGGCCCACCGTGTCCTGCAGTACCTCGATCCGGTACCGCACGGCGAGGAGCCAGACGAAGATCAACGAAAAAGAGATGAAGCCCAGGAGGAACGTCCACGCCATGGACCCGTGGACGTGGAGATGGAACCCGGGGTCGAGCACGGTCCCGGTCTGGTGCAGGGTCTGCCACCACTGGACCGAGAAGTGCACGATGGGCACATCGACCGCGACAAGGAGCGCGGCCACGGCGCAGCGCCTGGCGCGGACGGCCGGGTCGGCCGGCACGCGCCGGAGGGCCAGATATCCAAGCTCGAGGAGGAGGAGCAGGGCGGTCGAGGTGAGCCGGGCGTCCCAGGCCCACCACACCCCCCACGCGGGCCGGCCCCAGATCGACCCGGTGACGCAGGTGAGGGCCGAGAACACCGCGCCGACCTCGACCGAGGCCGCGGCCAGCCGGTCCCAGAAGAACGAGCGGGTGCGCGGCCACAGGTACAGGAGGCTGCCGGCCAGTGCCACACCGCCTGCCCAGTACAGGGCCACGGTGGCCAGGGGCGGGTGGATGTAGAGGAGCCGTGCCAGGTTGCCCTGCACCTGGTCCGGGGGGGTCACCCACAATCCGAGCCACACCGTGAACCCCATGGAGACGATGCCGAGAATTCCGACGATGGTGAGCCAGCGCGGGCGGGAGACTCTCGCGATGGTGTTCATGCAGCCTCCTGGAGCGGACCGTAAAGGACGATTCCAACGACGAGGTAGATGACCGAGAACGGGATGAGGATGCGCAACCACTCGGCACCCGAGCTCGCATTGCCTTCCAGGGCAGCCTGCCACGCCTTCGAGCCGGCCAGCAAAACGGGCGCCAGCACGGGCAGGACCAGAATCGGCAACAGGGTGTCCCGCACGCGCAGGCCGGCCGAGAGGGCACCGTAGAGGACCCCGGCGCAGGCCAATCCGACCGTGGCCAACAGGGAGGTGACCGCGGCCAGCCAGACCACATGCACGCGCACGTTGAAGAGGAACGTCACCCCGGCCCACAGGACGATCTGGAGCACGAGGAGTTGCAGGCCGACGGCGGCTGCCTTGCCGAGGAAGATCCCGGCCGGGTCGATCCCCGACAGTCGCAGGCCGTCGCGGGTGCCTTCACCCGACTCGATGGCCACGCTGCGCTGGATCGTCAGCACCGTGGAAAACAGCACGGCGATCCAGAAGATGCCCGGCGCCGCGTGGCGCAGCGAGGCGGTGTCAGGCCCGATGGCGAACGCGACCAATATGAGGACCAGCACGGCGAACGGGACCACCTGCCACAGTCCGACCCGTGACCGCGCCTCGATCCGCAGGTCCTTGCCGGCCACCAAGAGCGCGTCACGCCACATGCCACGTCCCCATCGTGTCCTGGGACGGGGGCGATTCAGCCGCGGGCACCGCACTCAGCGGGGCACGCCGCCCGCCGTCGGTGGTCGAGGTGATCCGCCCTCCGCTCATCGTGACCACCCGGTCCGAGAGCGGCACGGCCAGTTCAGGCTCGTGGGACGAGAGCACCACCGCTGCCCCGTCGGCCACGGCTTCGCTGATCAGGTCGCCGAGAAGCTGGCGGGCGGGGGCATCGAGGCCGGCATGAGGCTCATCGAGCAGCCAGAGGGCCGGGCGGCGTGCGACCAATGCCGCCAGGGCCACCCGGCGTCGCTGCCCGGCCGAAAGACGACCGGTCGGGGTGGTGCGCAGGCGGCCGACCAGCCCCAGGCGATCCAGGGCGGCGGCACCGGCCGCCGCCGGCAGGCCGAGAGCGCGCACGGCAAAGCGGACGTTCTCCGCCGCGCTGAGCTCGTCGTAGAGGGGGGCGGCATGGCCCAGGAGGCCGACGTGACGGCGGACGGCGGTATGGTCGGCGGTGAGGTCGACCCCGAGCACCCAGGCCTCCCCCGAGGTGACCGGGAGGAGTCCGGCACAGGCCCGGAGCAGGCTGGTCTTGCCGGCACCGTTGGCGCCGAGGACGAGGACGACCTCTCCGGTCCCGACAGAGAGATCGACACCGGCAAGGGCGGGGAAGCGGCCGGCGAGTGCGACGGCAGCGCGGAATTGGACGACAGGGGCCATGGCCTTCGCCACCATGGTAGGGGGGGACGGCGCGGGGGTTCCAAGCGGGAAGGCCCAGGGGGGCGCCGGAACACGATCTGGGTAGATTGCAGCAACTCATGGCCACCGTCCTCCTTCCGCTGCCGGCGCGCGATTTCGACCCGACCGAGGTGTCGGTCAGCTGGAGGGTGCTGGTGTCGCGAGGTCACAACGTGGTCTTTGCCACGCCGGAGGGGCAGCCGGCTGCGGCCGACGACCTCATGGTCACGGGCCGGGGCCTGGACCCGTGGGGCATGCTGCCGCTGGTGCGCGCCGTGCCCCTGGTGGGGAGGGTGCTCCGGGCGGACGCGGATGGACGGCGAGACGGGAGAAGCCGGTGGCCGCCGTCTGCCACGGGGTCCTGCTGGCGGCGCGCGGCGAAGATCCCTCGACCGGGAGATCGGTGCTCTACGGCCGGCGCACCACGGCGCTGACCTGGCAGCTCGAACGCCGGGCCTGGGCCGTCGCCCGGCGCTCGCGCTTTTGGGACCCGGACTACTTCCGCACCTACGTCGAGGAGCCCGGGCAGCCCGAGGGCTACATGTCGGTCCAGCAAGCAGTCACCCGCGCCCTGGCCCGACCCGAGGACTTCCTCGACGTCCAACCCGACACCGGGGACTACCGGCGAAAGACGAGCGGTCGGGCTCGTGACAGCGCCGCTGACGCCGGGCCGGCATGGGTGGTGCGCGACGGCAACTACGTCTCGGCGCGCTGGCCGGGCGACGTCCACACCTTCGCAGGCACCTTTGCGACCTGCTCTCGGCTGACGGTTCTCCCTGATCAGGCCGGCTGCGATATCAGCTCGTGCTGAGCCGGCTCAGTCCGATGTGGTCGAGCAAGCTCGAGAACTCCGACGAGATCCACCCGAGGTGGTCGGTCACCAAGAGCACGCCGAAGACGACGAGGATCGCGCCGCCGACGGCCTCGACGACCCACAATCCGCGTCGGGCCCTCGCAATGACCGACGTGAGCCGGCCGAAGGCCAACCCGGCAACGAGGAACGGCACGGCAAGGCCGAGTGAGTAGGCGAACAGGAGCAGCACGCCGCCGGCCAGCGAGCCGTTGTGCTCCGCCAGTCCGAGCACGACGGCCAGGACCGGGCCGATGCACGGCGTCCAGGCGAATGCGAAAGCCATGCCCATGATCGGGGCCGCCCACGTACCCAATGTCGACGGCCGAACATCGAACCGCCTTTCGCCGGTGATCCGGGACAACACCCCCAACGGCCCGGCTCCCAGGCGTGCCCAGAACCGGGAGGGGACCGTCCCCAGCAGGAGGATGATTCCGAGCAGGACCACGATGTACCCACTCACATGGGTGAGTGTCTCCTTGTGCGAGGCCAAGAGATGGCCGACACCCGAGGCGGCGGCACCCAGGGCGACGAAGACCAGCGTGAATCCGGCGATGAAGAGGCCGATGCCACGGAGCATCGGCCGCATGGAGACGGCGCCCACCGTCGGGGCCGCGCCACCGGCCACGGCGACCCGGGATGCGGTGAGCTCGGCGGCGGAGAGACCCGACACCATGGAGACGTAGCCGGGCACGAGCGGCAGGACACAGGGGGAGAGGAAGCTCAGGATCCCCGCTCCGAAGGCGACAAGGACGCCGAGGGGATCGGGTGCGATCGTGGCCACGAGGGAATCCACCGAGCCCCCCGGCTACCTGAGGTGATTGCGGACCAGGTCCATGTCGGCGTTGACCATCATGGTCACCAGCCCGGGAAAGTCCACTTCGCGCTGCCAACCCAGGATCTTGTGGGCCTTTGCCGCATCGCCGACCAGGAGGTCGACCTCGGCCGGACGCAGGTACTTCTCATCGATCACCACGTGCCGCTCCCAATCGAGGTCCACGGCCGAGAAGGCCAGCCGGCAGAGCTCGCGCACTTCGTGGGTCTCACCCGTCGACACCACGTAGTCATCGGGCTTGTCCTGTTGGAGCATCATCCACATGGCCCGGACGTAATCCGCCGCGAAGCCCCAGTCCCGTTGGGCATCGAGATTGCCCAACGACAACTTGTCATCGAGACCATGCGCGATACGCGCCACCCCGTTGGTGATCTTGCGCGTGACGAACTCGAGCCCGCGACGGGGCGATTCGTGATTGAACAGGATTCCCGAGGATGCGTGGAGGTTGTAGCTCTCCCGGTAATTGACCGTGATCCAATGTCCGTACACCTTGGCCACACCGTACGGACTGCGGGGATAGAGAGGCGTGGACTCGCGCTGGGGAACTTCCTGCACCTTCCCGAACATCTCCGATGAGCTCGCTTGATAGAAGCGGATGTCGGGATCGACCAGACGGATGGCATCGAGCATGCGGGTGACGCCGAGCGCCGTGGTCTCGCCGGTCAGCACCGGTTGGCTGAAACTGGTCTGGACGAATGACTGCGCCGCCAGGTTGTAGACCTCGCGCGGACGATGGTCCCGCAGGATGTTGATCAGGGAAACCTCGTCGAGCAGGTCCCCGGCCACCAGTTCGAGCCTGTCCTGGATGTGTGCGATCCGCTCGAAGTTGAGGGTGCTCGACCGCCGGACCATGCCGATGACCTCGTAGCCCTGCTCCAGGAGGAATTCGGCCAGATACGAGCCATCCTGTCCGGTCACCCCAGTGATCAGTGCCCGCTTTGCCATTGGATGACCACGCTAGCCGACCGGCAACAGGACGCGGCCAACCCTCGCGGCCTACAGTGCGGCGCCGTGCCGACTGCCGCGCTTCTCTCCTTCCGGTTGGGCGGGAACGACGGCGTCTCGATCGAAGCGGCGAAATGGGCCGGTGCGCTGCAGCATCTTGGCTGGGACATTCTCACCGTCGCGGGTGCGGGCCCGGTCGACGTCCGGCTCGAGGGATTGGGCATCGACGCCCCTTCTCCGCCCACCCGCCAGGAGCTCGTTGACGCACTCGCCCCGGCCGATCTGGTCGTCATCGAGAATCTGTGCTCACTCCCCCTCAACCCTCCCGCGTCGGCTCTGGCCGCCGCGGTGTGCGCCGGCAGACCGGCCGTGCTGCATCACCACGATCTCCCCTGGCAGCGCCCCAACCTGGCGCACATGCCCCCACCACCCGACGACCCGTCGTGGGCGCATGTGACCATCAACCACCTGAGCCGGCGCGAGCTGGCAGGACGGGGCATCGCCGCCACGACGATCTATAACTCGTTCGATCCGAACCCACCGGTGGCTGACCGCAGCCGCGCCCGCAGCGCTCTCGGCCTCGAGCCCGACGTTCGTCTCCTCCTGCAGCCCACGCGGGCCCTCCCCCGCAAGAACGTCGCCGGCGGGTTGAACCTGGCCACCGCCGTGGGCGGCACGTACTGGCTCCTCGGCCCGGCCGAAGACGGCTACGGCCCCGAGCTCGACCGGCTGGTCGCCGGGGCTCGCTGCCCGGTCCTCCTGGGAGCGGGCACGGCCAGGCTCGGCATCGCCGAGGCCTACGCCGCCTGTGACGTCGTGCTCCTGCCGTCGACCTGGGAAGGGTTCGGCAATCCCGCCCTGGAATCGGCCACCTACCGGCGCCCTCTGGCCGTCGGGCCCTACCCCGTGGCCCGCGAGCTGGCCGCCTTTGGATTCCGGTGGTTCGACAGCGCCGTGCCCGCTCCGCTCGAGACATGGTTGGGGCATCCGGATGACGCGCTCCTGGAGCACAACCACCGGGTGGCGGCCACGTATTTCAACGTGGCCGATCTCCCGGCCCGTCTGGCCGATGTTCTCGCCACCCTTCCCACCCCCTCGAGATGAGGGGGGCACTCGGTGCGTGCGAAGGGTGCCAGTAGCCTGGAGCGACAATGGCAGCCAACCTAGAAGTGGCAGTGCGGCGCCTCACGGCCGAGCAGCGTCGCCAGCAGCTTGTCGCCGTTGCGCTCGAGCTCTTCGCACAGCGTGGGTACCGATCCACGACGATGGACGACATCGCCGAGGCGGCAGGCGTCACGAAACCCCTCGTTTACCAGCACTTTTCTTCCAAGCGGGCGCTGTACCTCGAGCTCGTCAACTCCATTGCCCAAGAGCTTCTGGTGGCCGTCCGGAGCGCCGTGATGCAAGCCGAAGGCCCCCGCCAACAGGTCGAGATGGGGTTCGCGGCGTACTTCCGCCTCGTGGTCAGCCGAGAGGCCGAATTCCGACTGCTCTACGGTCGCGACCACGCCGACGACAAGGAGCTGGGCCGGGCCCTGCGCACGGTGGAGGACGCCATCGCCCAGGCGATCGAACCGCTCATTGCGGCCGGCCTCGACGACGACCACCGCCGCCTCCTGGCCTATGCGGTCGTGGGAATGGCCGAAGGAGCCAGCCGGCGGTTCATGGAGCAACGGACCGCCGACGGCGGATCGGTCGAGGAAGAGGCTCATCGCCTGGCCCGGCGGGTGGCCAATCTGGCCTGGGCCGGCCTGCGCTCCGTCCACGCCGACTGACGGACTGCGGGGTGCGGCAATCGCCGGCCGGGGGAACCCGCAGGCGACGGGACGCCCTTATATGGCCTTATACGGGCCTATAAGAGCGTGACCAGTTTTTGACACAGCGCCCACAGCTCAACCACGCAGGTGACATAGGTCGCATCGTCGCCGCCGGCGGGGTCGATGACATCCTCGTCGTCGGAGAGGGGCGCATCGGACAGCATGAGACCGGCCACACGCTGGGCCAATGCAGGCGGGCCGGCTGGCAGATCCTCGCAAAGGCGGCGGATGGTGGCGGTGCGATCGGCCGCCTCGGGAACCTCCCGCCGCACGAAGCGCACGTGGTCCGCCTCCATGGCCACGACCAGGTCGGCCCGGAGCAGATCCTTTTCATAGACCTGGCGACTGCGGTGACCCCCGAATGCCGCGCCGACCAGCTCTGGAATGGTCGACAGGGCCGATCTGGTCCGCAGTCCCATCGGTTGACCGTCGATGGTGTGGGTCCCGGCGGTCACGATGTGCAGGTCCGCGACCGCTCCATCGCCCCTCAGGTGGTCGAGCATGAACCCGGCCATGACCGACCGCGCCGCGTTGCCCGTGCATAGCACCAGGAGCTCAGTCATCGCTCGGGGAACCCTCTCGATCGGGGCGACCTCGGTCGCGCGGGCAGGCCGGGGGGCTCAGTTGATGTGGATGCCCGAGATGGCGCGGCTGATGACCAGACGCTGGATCTCCGAGGTGCCCTCGAAGATGGTGTAGATCTTCGAATCGCGGTGCCACTGCTCGACCGGGTAGTCGCGCACGTAGCCGTAGCCACCGAGGATCTGGATGGCCTGCTCGGTGACCCACACCGCATTCTCGCCGGCGTAGAGCTTCGACATCGAACCCTCGCCGTTCTCGAACTTCTGGCCCGTCCCGGCCATCCAGGCGGCCCGGTGCACCAGCAAGCGGGCAGCGTCGGTCCGCATCTTCATATCGGCCAGCTTGAAGGCGATGGATTGGTTCTCGATGATGGCCCGACCGAACTGCCTGCGCTCCTTGGCGTAGTCGAGCGCAAACTCGTACGCGGCCCGGGCGATTCCCACGGCCTGTGCCCCGACGATGGGCCGGGAAGCCTCGAAGGTGGCCATGGCGGCCTGCGTCGAGGTCCGCTTGCCCTCCTTGGCCCGGGCCAAACGGGTGTCGAGCTTGTCTTTGCCTCCGAGCAGGAGACGACCCGGGATCCGGCAGCCGTCGAGCACGACTTCGGCGGTGTGGGAGGCCCGAATGCCCATCTTCTTGAACTTCCGCCCCTGCGAGATACCGGGCGTGCCCTCGGGCACCACGAAGCTGGCCTGCCCCCGGCTTCCCAGGGAGGGGTCGACCGACAGGACGAGCACGTGCGTAGTGGCAATGCCCCCATTGGTGATCCAGGTCTTCGTTCCGTTGAGCACCCACTCGTCCTTGGCCTCGTCGTAGACGGCCCGGGACTTGAGCGAGGAGACATCGGAGCCGGCGTCGGGCTCCGAGACGCCGAATGCGGCCAGCTTCACGTCGTCGGGAGTGCCGAAGCACTGCGGGATCCACTCGGCGATCTGCTCGGGCGTGCCGTTGGAGAAGATCCCGGCCACCGCCAGGGTGGAGCCGAAAATGGCGAGTGCGATTCCCGCATCGCCCCAGCTCATTTCCTCGTTGACCAGGCACATCAACAGCCCGGTGGGGTCCGCGAAACACTGGCCTACGAAATCAGCGGAGTACAGCCCGTTCTTGGCCGCCTCCTCGATGATCGGCCACGGGGTTTCCTCGCGCTCGTCCCACTCGGCTCCCGCCGGGCGGACGACGTTCTGTGCGAATTCGTGGACCCATTTTTGGATCTGCAGCTGATCCTCGTTCAGGGTGAGGGAAAAGTCGGACATCGCAAGCCCTCCTGGGCGCCTGCCCGACCGTCCGTCGGGTCTTCTTCAAGGTTACCCGATAGTAACCTAGCGTGAGCCGTCGGGTCGAAGAACGCGGAAAGATCGGCCCTGAGCAGGCACACGACCGATGCTCAGCGGCGCACGGCGGTGCCGTCGGGCGTGTCCTCCACGGTCCAACCCATGGCGGTCAGCTCGTCGCGCAAGGCATCGGCCCGGCCGAAATCCTTCGCGGCGCGAGCGCCATCGCGCTCGGCCACCAAGCGTGCGGTGTCGTCGTCGACCACCACCGTGTCACCCTTGAGCGAGAGGCCGAGGGCGGCGGCCAACACCGCCGCCGAGTGGGCGAGATGCCGTCCCCGATCCTCATCGCCGGCGTCGGCACTCGTGTGGGCGCCCGTGACGAGATCGAAGATCCCGGCGAGGGCTCCCGGCGTATCGAGATCGTCGTCCATGCGGGTGCGAAACTGCGCCAAGGCTCCCGGATCCACGTCGGTGGCCGGGGGGGTGCCGTCGACCACATAGCCCGACTGGGTCGCTGCGAGCAGCTCACCCACCGAAAACCGCCGGGCCAACGTGTCGAGGCGAGCCAGCGCCTTCTCGGCATCGGCCACTGTGCCGGCGGTCACTTCGATGGGCGACCGGTAATGGGCCCGCAGGACGAGTAACCGGTATGCCCGGGCATCGCTCCGGGCCAGCAGATCGGTGAGGGAAGTGAAGTTCCCCAGCGACTTGGACATCTTCGTGCCGTCGACCTCGACCCACCCGTTGTGCACCCAGTGGCGGGCGAACGATCGACCCTCGGCCACCGCCTGAGCGCGCTCGTTCTCGTGGTGGGGAAAGGCCAGATCACGTCCACCGCCGTGAAGGTCGAAGCCGTCGCCGAGGATGTCGAGCGACATGACGACACACTCGGTGTGCCAACCGGGCCGGCCCAAACCCCAGGGGGACACCCATGCCGGCTCGCCGGATTTCGCCTTCTTCCACAGCACGAAGTCGAGCGGTGAGCGCTTCTCTTCGACCGCCTCTACCCTCGCCCCGGCTTGCAGGCTTTCGAGCGGCTGTCGGGCCAGGAGCCCGTACCCGGGCACCTGCTCCACGTTGAGGTAGACGCCATCGGAAATTTCGTAGGCCACACCGCGCCTGACCAGGTCCGACACCAGCGCCACCATGCGGTCGACATAGGCCGTGGCGTGCGGGGTGTCGTTGGGGCGTAGGACACCGAGCAGGTCCATGGCCTCCCACCACCGTGCCTCGTACTCTTCGGCCACCTCGGTCTCGGTCCGACCCTCGGCGGTCGCCCGCTTGATGATGTTGTCGTCGACGTCGGTGATGTTGGACACGTAGCGCACGGCCAGACCATTGAAGAGCTCGTAGCGGCGCAGCACGTCGAACGTCAGGGTGAAGCGGCCGTGGCCGATGTGGGGCAGGTCGTAGACGGTTGGCCCACAGACATACATCGACACTTCGCCCGGGGTGCGCAGCTCGAAAGGGCGGACGGTGCCGGTTGCGGTGTCGTGCAGGTGCAGCATCCGGGTACGGTAACCCGATCATGTCGACCGCCGCGACCGCCGCGCCCCAGGTTCCGGACAAGCCCACCCTCGACGGGGTGGAGGCGAGATGGGCCGCGGTCTGGGAGGACGAGGGAACCTACCGCTTCAACGCCGCGGCCAGGCGGGAGCAGGTCTTCTCCATCGACACACCGCCACCCACGGTCTCGGGGTCGCTGCACATGGGCTCGGTCTTCGGCTACGTGCAGACTGACGCCCTGGCCCGCTACCGGCGGATGAGCGGCTGGGAGATGTTCTATCCGATGGGATGGGACGACAACGGACTGCCCACAGAGCGCCGCGTGCAGACCTACTTCGGTGTCCGGTGCGACCCCTCACTGCCCTACGACACCGATTTCGCCCCGCCGGCCGAGCCCGGGAAAGAGGACATCCCGGTCAGCCGGCCCAATTTCATCGCGCTGTGCCACCAGCTGACGGCAGAGGACGAGCAGACCTTCGAAGCGCTGTGGCGGCGGGTCGGCCTCTCCGTCGACTGGACCCGGAGCTACGCCACCATCGACGACCGCAGCCGTCGGGCCAGCCAGCGCATGTTCTTGCGCAACCTGTCCCGCGGTGAGGCCTACTCGGCGGAGGCGCCGACGTTGTGGGACGTCGATTACCAGACCGCAGTGGCCCAGGCGGAGATGGAGGACCGTGAGCATCCGGGCGCCTACCACCGCCTTCGATTCGACGACATTGAGATCGACACGACACGACCCGAGCTGGTCGCCGCCTGCGTCGCCCTGGTGGCGCACCCCGACGACGAGCGCTTCTCGTCCCGTTTCGGCACCACGGTGCACACACCACTCTTCGGGGTCGAAGTCCCGATCGTGGCCCATCCGTTGGCCGATCCCGAGAAAGGGTCGGGGATAGCCATGATCTGCACCTTCGGCGACGTCACCGATGTGATCTGGTGGCGCGAGCTGCACCTCCCGACCCGGTCCATCGTCACGCGGGCGGGACGGATCAGTGAAACTCCGCCACCGGGCGTGCCGGATGGCACGGCGTGGAGAGCCATCGCCGGGAGCACCGTCAAGGCGGCGCAGCGCACCATGGTGACGCTCCTCACCGAGTCGGGGGACCTCATCGGCGAGCCCACCAGCATCACCCACCCGGTGAAATTCTACGAGCGTGGGGAACGGCCGCTCGAGATCGTCACCAGCCGCCAGTGGTATCTCCGCAATGGAGGGAGGGACCCCGCCCTCCGCCAAGCCCTCCTCGAACGGGGAAACGAGTTGCGGTGGCACCCGCCGTACATGCAGGTCCGCTACGAGAATTGGGTGAACGGGCTGAACAGCGACTGGCTGGTCAGCCGTCAGCGGTACTTCGGCGTCCCCATTCCCGTGTGGTACCCACTGGGCGCGGATGGTGCGCCCGACCACTCGCGCCCCATCGTCCCGGCCGAAGCGAGCCTCCCCATCGACCCCACGACCGACGTGCCACCCGGGTATGACGCGGCGCAGCGCGGCCGGGCGGGCGGGTTCGTGGGTGATCCCGACGTCATGGACACCTGGGCCACCTCGTCGCTCACGCCGCAGATCGCCTGCGGATGGGAGGACGATCCGGACCTCTTCGCGTCGACGTTCCCGATGGACCTGCGCCCACAAGGACCCGAGATCATCCGTACGTGGCTCTTCTCCACCACGCTTCGCTCACATCTCGAGCACGACACCCTGCCCTGGCGCGACACGACCCTCAACGGGTGGGTGCTCGATCCTGACCACAAGAAGATCTCCAAGTCCAAGGGGAATGCGGTCACGCCGATGCCCTTCATCGACGAGTTCGGAGCGGACCCGGTGCGCTACTGGGCCTGCAACGGACGACCCGGAACCGACACCGCCGTCGACACCGGTGTGATGAAGATCGGCCGCCGGCTGGCCATCAAGATCCTCAACGCTTCCAAATTCTCGCTGGGACGCCTGGGCGACCGGCCGGCGCCGGGGCTCACCGCGGTGATGGCTCCCCTCGACCGCGCCCTGTTGGCGCAACTCGCGGACGTGGTCTCCCGCGCCACGTCCGCGTTCGAGGAGTTCGACTACGCCCGGGCCCAGGAGATCACCGAGACGTTCTTCTGGTCGTTCTGCGACGACTACGTGGAGCTGGTCAAGACCCGGGCGTACGGCGAAGACGACGCGGCGACGTTCGACGCCGACTCGGCCCGCGCCACGCTGGCCATGGCCCTCTCGGTCCAGCTGCGACTCTTCGCTCCATTCCTTCCCTTCGTCACCGAGGAGGTCTGGCGCTGGTGGCAGCCGGGGTCCGTGCACCGTGCCCCGTGGCCGACCATCGGCGAATTCGGCGAGCACGCAGACGGGGACGGATCGGTGCTGTCGGTAGCGGCCGAAGTACTGGGCGCCATTCGTCGCGCCAAGACGACCGAGAAGCGCTCCATGCGGGCCAAGGTGCGCCGGCTCATTGTGGCCGGCCCGACGCACACCTTGGCCGCGGTGGAAGCGGCCCGGGGCGACATCGCCGATGCCGGAGGAGTGGAGGAGCTAGAGCTGGTGCAGGCCGACGACATCTCCGTGTCGATCGAGCTGGCCCAAGAGGCCTGACCTCACGCATCCGCTCCAAGGTAGGCACCCATGACCTCGGCGCGGATCTCGTCGGGCGTGCCACGCCGCACCAGTTCACCGTTGACCATCACAACCGCCTGGTCGGCGATGCGCAGAGCCGTGTGCACGAACTGCTCCACCATCACGATGGTCAGGTCCCCGGACGACACCAACGTGCCGACGACCTCATAGAGCTCGGCGACCACGAGGGGGGCCAAACCCATCGAAAGCTCGTCCAGCAACAGGATGCGCGGCTCGGTGGCGAGCGCACGGGCCATCGAGAGCATGCGCTGCTCCCCTCCCGACAATGTGCCCGCCAGTTGGCGGCGGCGGCTTCCGAGCGAGGGGAAGCGGGCCATCGCCCTCTCCTCGACCTCCGCCGGGCGGAGGCCTCGTCGCCGGAACGTGTACATGAGCAGGTTCTCGGAGACCGTCAGGTTGGGAAAGATGGAGCGAGCTTCGGGAACCGTGCACATACCCGAGCGAGCGAGGGACTCCGCCGCGTGCCGTCCCAGAGGACGGCCCTCCACCTCGACCTTGCCGGCCGTCGGGGTCAGCTGCCCGGAGATGACCTTCAGCAGGGTTGACTTCCCGGCGCCGTTGGAGCCGAGCAACGCCAGGGCCGATCCGCTGGGCACGTCGAGTGAGATCCCGTGCAGCACCTCGATGCGGCCATACCCCGCGCGCACATTCTCGACCGAAATGGCCATCGCAGCGGGCTGGTCCGTCCCTGGCCCACTGCCGCATGACGTCGCGACGCCCCGCGCCACGGCCGGCACCTTGGGTGGCGCGGGGCGGGCATCGCCCAACGGGGCGTCGACGCCGAGATATGCCTCTTGCACGCGGGCGTTGGACCGCACCGAGGAAGGGTCACCGCACGCAATCACCTGCCCGTTGTCCAGCACGTCCAGCCGGTGGCAGATGCCCATGACCAGAGCCATGTCGTGCTCGACCAACAGGACGGCCATACCTTCGCCCGCCACCTGCGTCAGCACCCCACCCAAGGCATGGGATTCCTCGGCGTTGAGGCCCGAGCTCGGCTCATCGAGGAGCAGCACGGTCGGCGACGTCGCCAGCGTCCTCGCCAATTCCACGAGGCGGGCCAATCCGGTGGGAAGCGAATCGGCGGTGTGATCGGCCACATGGAGAATCCCGATCCGCGCCAGCTGGTACTCGGCTTCCTCGCGTGCCGTCCGCCCGCCGCGGCGACCGCGACGCTCCACCTCGGCCGCCATCTGGACGTTCTCCCGAGCCGTGAGGGTGCCGAACAGTTCAAGTCGTTGGAACGTGCGGCCCAGACCGCGCCGGGAACGCACGTGGGGCCTGCTCCTCGTCACGTCGTGCGAAGCGAGATGCACCGTGCCGCGGGTGGGCTTCTGTAAGCCGGTGATCACATTGAACAGGGTGGTCTTTCCGGCGCCATTCGGCCCGATCAGGCCATGGATCTCCCCGGCCGCGACATCCAGGCCGACCGCATCGAGCGCAAGCAGGCCGCCGAACAGCACGGAGACGTCGGCCACGACGAGCGCCGGGCCGGCCGCGGGGGGGAGATCACCCAACGGACGAAACCTTTGGCGTGACCGGTGTGTCTGCACACGCCGTGGGGGGAGCGCAGGGTGCTCCATCGGTCCCCGCGCCGGCCGCACGTTGTTCGCGCCATGCCGCCACCTCCGCGTACAACCGACCCAACCCGTAAGGGTTGCGGCCAACGGCGATGATGCCGGCCCCGAACAGGACGTACGTGAAGCCGGCAAACGAGGGAATGTGTTGCGCGATCAGCGGAATAACCGAGAGGCCGACGCCTGCCTGCACCGCGCCGCTCAAAATGGTGACACCGGCGAGCACCACGCCGACGAACAAGACCAAGCTGTTCACGAACTGGAACTGTGAACTGGCCACGGTCGGAGTCATCCCGCCGTAGAGGACGCCCGCCAAACCGGCCAGGGCGCCGGCGAGGATGAAGAGCCCCAGTTTGGTCTTGGCGATGTTCACCCCGACGGTGGCGGCGGCGGCGTGGCTGTCGCTCAACGCCACCCACCGCCTGCCGAACGAACCGCGCCGCACGGCACCCACGCCGACGAGGCAGGCCGCGAAGACGACGGCGATCAACACGACGAACGCACGTGTCGTGGTGAACCGCATGCCGAAAATGTCGGGACGCCCCACGGTCAACGAGCCGTTGGGGATGACCGAGGCATTGGTGAAAAAGAGGCTGTCCATCAAGGCGGCGAAGGCCAGGGTGGCCAGCGCCATGTACAGACCACGCAGCCGCAATGCGGGGAGCGCAAGGAGTCCGCCGGCTGCCGCGCACAAGCCGATTGCGGCGAGCACACCGAGCACCGAACTACCGCCGTCGACCTTGGTCATGGCCCAGGCCCCGAGACCCAGGAAGGTGAACTGGCAGAGCCAGACCTGGCCGCCGTAACCCGACAGCATGACGAGCGAGAGTGCAGCGAGGCCAAGCGCCAAGGCCTCACCCAGGGCATAGAGATTGTTCCCCGTCAGCAGCGCCGACAGCAGCACGGCTGCGCCCACCAGTACCACCGCACCCACCAGTGTCTGGTTCAAGCTGGCGGCCTTTGGCGCGCGCAGCCGAACGACGCGCCCGGTGGCCAGCTTGTCCTGCGGCAGAATGATCAGGGCGAGGATGAGCAATCCCATGGGTAGGACGGCCGTCACGTCGTTGAGTGCGCTGGATGGGACGTAACCGACGGCGAGGGACCCGGCGATGCCGAGGACCATGGCACCGAGAAAGGTCAGCGGCAGGCTGCGCAATCGCCCCACGATGGCCGCGGCGTAGCCGAAGATGACCAATTCGGAGAGGATCTGGATGCTCATGCCGGTGCCGGGGGCCAGCAAGATGCCCGCCAATCCGGCCAGCATGAAGCCCAGCGTCCAGGCGACGCCGGCGATCCGGCCCGAGCGGGCGCCCGTCAGCGAGGCCAGTGCGGGATCGTCGACCACAGCCCGCATCGCCACCCCGATGCGGGTCTTCTTGAAGAGCAGCCACAACGCGAGGGCAACTCCCACGGCGCAGCCGACGGTGATCAGCTGCTCGTAGGTGAGGTTGACCCCCAGCACGCTCACCTGATCGCCAGCGAACCACGATGGCAGATTGCGGGTGACCGTCTGATTCCAGATGGTGCTGGTCAGCCCATAGAGAACCAAGAAGAGCCCGAGGGTCACCACGATCATGGTGTTGAGCGATGAGCCGTAGAGCGGGCGCATCAACACCCGCTCGATCAGCAGCGCGCACACCGGGGCGATCAGGAGCAACACGACCACGAGAGCCACGACGGGGTTCCAGCCCCAGCCTTGCCACAACTGCCAGTAGACGTACGCCAGGAACATCCCGATCGAACCGTGGGCGAAGTTGAACACGCCGGTGGCGTTGTAGGTGACGACCAATCCGGTGGCCGTCACGGCGTAGATCGACCCGGTGACGATTCCGATCACCAGGAAACTGACGAACACGCTCATAGTGCCTCGACCTTGGACGATGTGGTGCGACGCTTAACGGGAGATCCCCTTGTAGCCGGTCGGGTAGAAGCCCTTGGGGCTGCAGACGAACCCGGACTTTGGATCTGGGCTGATGCGGTGCCAACTTCCGTTCTCGTACCGGGCCGCGATCCAGCATTCTCCGGGGATCTTCTGCGCCGGATCCTGCGTCGAGATGAGGCCGTTGGCATTGAAGGAGGTGATCTTGTCGAGCTGGGCATCGAGGCTGGCCCGAGTGGGATCGGCCCCGGCTCCCTTCAAGGCCTGGACGAAGAGTTGCGCGTTGATCCAGCCGTACAAGGTGTAGAGGTCCAGTTGCGTCTGCGGATCAACCTTCTTGGCCCATTTGTCGAAGGTGGCTACCGTGGGCACTGCCTTGGCGTCCTCGCCCATGTACAAGGCGGTCACCGTGGTGATCAGCGTGCCGTTCCCGGCGGACCCCGGTTCGAAGCCGTGTTCGTACGCGTTCGCTCCGCTGACCAAGAGGGCGTTCAGGCCTTCCTGTTTCATCTCCTGGGCGATATTGCTGATGTAGGCACCCTGCTGGGAAGGCTCGAAGACCATCTTCACGCCGGCGGCCTTCATCTTGACGATGTCGGGCAAGAAGGCCGTCGTGGTGTAGCCCTCGTCGTGGGAGAACAGCCACTTGTAGCCGAGGCTGTACGTCAATTTCCGGAAGGTCTGCTCGGCGATCACCGACGTCGTAGATGAGTTCGACCCGATCACCCCGACGGCTTTGACCGCTCCCGGGTACGTGGACTTGAGCCACTTGAACGGTCCGGTGCTCTCCCCGCCGGCGACCAACGGGACAGCCGAGTAGAGGTTCGGGTCCGCATCGAGGCTCGGCGTCAACACCTGCGTGATCATCGGCACCTTGCCGGCGTCCACGGCCGACCGCTCGGAACCATCGAGCAAGGAGTAGCCACCGACGATGGCGAAGTCGTTCCGGGCGATGTTCTGCGCCGCGCTGGCCACCGTCCCCGAGGAGAAGGCGCTGTCCATGCCATCGAGGATGAGCTTGCGCCCGTTGACGCCTCCTTGACTGTTGATGTAGGCGAAGTACGCCTGCGTCCCCACTTTGGCCCCGGTGAACAGTCCGGGGATGGGCGCAGAGATGTCGCTGATGGAGCCGACGGTCACTGTGTTCGCCGTCACGCCGGGCGTCGGCGTGGCGGCCGCAGCATCCAGGCTGAGGCACATCGCACCCATCCCGGCGATCAGGCTGCAGGCACTCGTCAGCAGCCGGCGCGGTGTCACCCGGCGGGAAGGCCCCCGCCCGGTGACGTGCTGCCCACGCGTGTACGCCACTGCGCTCCCCCTCTGGGCCTACTGCCCATCTGTCACCGCTTCGACATCAACCCGATTCCCTACGGGTGGAGGCTCAAAACGGAGTTTCCGACACTATGTCAGTAGAACACGTTCTGCCTTCGTCAGTAGAACACGTTCTCCTTCTGGGGTCGAGTCCCCTACCCCAGCTCACGGCAACGGGGGTTGGGGAGCGGTGGCCCTGACCCGGGCCGCATCGAGAAAGGCGGCCACGCCATTCGTGGTGGCCTGGCACCGCAGGGAAGCCAGCACATCGAATGCGTGCTGGGCCAGCGGAAGCTCCGCATACGCCACCGGAGCCCGGGAAGCGGCTCGTAGCGCGTCCACGAAGGCTCTGGCCATGGCCACGGGGACCAACGTGTCGTTCTGACCATGCAGCACGAAGAATGGCGGAGCGTCCGCCTGTACCCGATAGGTGGGCGATGCGGCCCGGAAGGTCTCCGGGTGCTCCAGGGCGCCGGCCTGCATGACGTAGCGCTCGAGGAGCCTGCGCAGCTCGTTTCCGTAGAGGTGGGCGGCTTCATCACTGGCCGTCAGGTCCATGACCCCATAGAAGGGAACGCACGCATTCACCGACGTGTCGGCCTCTTCGAAGCCCGGCTGGAAGGCGGGGTCGCCCGGTGTCAGCGCGAGCAGGGCGGAGAGATGTCCCCCGGCGGAACCACCGCTCACGGCAATGAACGACGGATCGCCCCCATAGTCGGCGATATGCGACCTGACCCATGCCACCGCCTTCTTGGCGTCGACGATGTGTGCGGGCCAGACCGCCTTGGGGCTGAGTCGGTAGTTGATGGCCACGCAGACCCAGCCCCGTGCGACCAGCTCGTACATCATGGGCTTACCTTGCTCGCGCTTGTCCCCCATGACCCAGGCGCCGCCGTGGATGTACACCATGACCGGCGCACCCGCTGGAGGTGCCAGCCGCGAACGGTAGATGTCGAGGCGGTGGCGCCGTTGCCCGTCACCCCAGTAATCGATGTCCTTGTCCGATTGCACGGCGCGGCCCTTCATCGGAATCGCCCGCGTCACCCTCCAGAAGCGACCGCGGGAAGAAGGGTCCGGTTCCCCTGAGACCGGGAAATCTTCGCGGGATACCTGAGCGAGAGCGGCGCTGACCACTCTGGTCGCCCGTTTTCCGGACACGACCAGGCCAACCAGACCAACCCAGCTCACCAGGGCGACCGCGAGCCCGAGCCATCCTTCCCACGCGCTGAACGCGCCGGACACTCCAAAGGCCACGGTGGCGCCCACCTGCCACACGACGTTCTGGAGCGCCAGCTCGCCGACGAGCCATCCGATGAAGAAGGTCGGGTTGCTCCATGGCTCCTTGTGCACGGGGCGGTAGGTCAAAAGGACGCCGAGCGCCCCGAGAATCGTGACACCGAGATAGACGAACGGCACACCTCATCATCGCTCCCCACAGCAGGGAGGCGGTACGAACCGCTCCCTACCCGCTATAGGTTGCCGCCATGGTGAGAAGATGCCAGCGTATGAGGCGGGCCGATGTGACCAAGGAGAAGCGGTGACCCCTGAACGCCTGACCGGGCTCGACGCCAGCTTTCTCTATATGGAGACACCCACCCTCCACATGCACGTCGCGATCGTGGCGGTCTTCGACCCAGCCACCGTGCCCGACGGCTACTCATTCCGACGCATCCGCCAGAGGATCGTCGATCGGATTCCCCTACTCCCGGTCTTTCAACGCCGGTTGGTCGAAGTCCCGCTCCGCCTGGGCCACCCCGTGTGGGTGGACGACCCGGAATTCGACATCGACAACCATCTGCGGCGAGCAGCCCTGCCGTCGCCGGGCGGAATGCGCGAGCTCGCCGACTTTGCGGCTGATGTCACCAGCAGACAGTTGCATCGTGATCGACCCCTGTGGGAGATGTGGGTTGTCGAAGGGCTCGAAGACGGCAAGATCGCACTCGTGGCGAAGATGCACCACTCCACGATCGACGGCGTGTCCGGCGCGGAGCTCCTCGGCGCCCTCTTCGACCTCGAGGCAGACCCTCCGGCGCACGAGCACCAGGGTGAGCGACAGCTCGACCTGCGCGTCCCCTCCACCTTCGAGTTGGTCTCGCACGCCCTGTTGGCGAACCTCGTCCGACCGATCGATATGGCTCGCATGGCATGGCAAGCGACGCAATCCGTTGCCGGCATCCGGAAATTGCGGCAGGGGGGATCAGGCAAGGCTGCGTTCCCACTCACTGCGCCGCGCACGTCCCTCAATGCGTCGGTGCACGCACGCCGGCGCGTCGCCTTCGCCGCCGCGAGCCTGGCGGACGTGAGGAAGGTGAAGAATGCGATGGGCACCAGCGTGAACGACGTGGTTCTCGCCGTGTGCGCCGGTGCTCTGCGCACCTACCTGCTTGCGGGCGACGAGCTGCCCGGCGTGCCGCTCGTGGCGCTCGTCCCGGTGTCCGTCACGCCTGACATGGCGGAACTGAGGGGGTCCAACAAGATCTCCGCGATGTTCGTGCAATTGCCGTGCGAGGTCGACGACCCCCTCGAACGCCTGCGGACCATTCATGAGGGGACGAAGGGGGCCAAAGAGGAACACAAGGCCTTGGGTGCCGGAACGTTACAGAATTGGGCGGAGCACGCCTCTCCCAACGTGTTTGCCGCGGCCGCCCGTCTCTACACCCGGATGAAGTTGGCCAACCGCCACCGTCCGCTCGCTAATCTGATCATCTCCAATGTTCCCGGACCGGACGTTCCGCTCTACATGGGCGGGAGCGAGATGCTGGGAATGTTCCCCCTGGGACCGGTGATGGACGGCATGGGACTTAACATCACCATCATGAGCTATCGAGGCGTCCTGTATTGGGGCCTGGCGTCTGATGCCCGCGCCGTCCCACGGCTTTGGGACATCGCGGCCGCCATCCCGGCGGCGCTCAGCGAGCTGATGCATGCAGCCGCGCTCGACGAGGACCCCTTCGACGTCCCGCTGCACCTGGGTCCAGGCATGCCCCCCACGGCGCACTGGGTGCGCACATCGGCGGCGCCGCGGGTCGAGATGAACGACGCGGCCATCGCATGACCGTCCGTGAATTGGGCCACATCGTGCTGTACGTGCGCGATGTGAAGCGTTCGGCCGACTTCTACCGGGACGTCCTCGGGTGGCGGCAGATCATGCCGGAGCCGGGTGCAGATCCAGCCGGGGTGGCAGCCTTCTCCTCGGGCCGCACGCATCATGAGCTCCTGCTCATTGAGGTAGGTCCAGATGCCACGCCGATCCCCGGTGGACCACGCGTCGGGATGTACCACTTCGGCCTGAACGTCGGAGAGAGCGATGACGACCTGCGCGCCGTGCTCGGGGAACTGCAGCGGGTCGGCGTCACCATCGTGGGTGCATCCGATCACACGGTGACCCATAGCCTGTACATAAAGGACCCCGACGGCAACGAGATCGAGCTCTATGTGGACGTCGCAGGCGTCGACTGGAAAGCAGATCCCTCGCTCATCGCTGCGCCAATCCGTCCTCTCCGACTTTAGACTTCACGCTCGACGTGGGTACATCATGAGGACACTGCATGTGGACGACGCGGATGCTCTCACGGTGGCCGTTGCAGCGCTACGTGCCGGAGGGGTGGTCGTCGTTCCGACCGACACGGTGTATGGGCTTGCCGCGCTCCCCGACATGCAACGGGCAGTGGACCGGATCTATCTCGCCAAGGACAGGCCCGACCATCTCCACCTGCCCGTGCTCGCAGGGTCCCTCGATCAAGTCCGCCGGCTCGGCGTCGAGTTCACCGCAGCCGCCACCACCTTGGCCGCGCGGTGGTGGCCCGGCCCGCTGACGCTGGTATTCGGATTCTCGGAGAAGGCCACGCGGCCGCGCTGGCTCGCTGCTCGCGACGAGGTCGCCGTGCGCATACCCCAGACCGACTTCTTGCTCACGCTGCTGCAGGCCACGGGGGTGCTCATGGTCACCAGCGCGAACCGTCACGGGGAGACAACCCCGGTCTCAGCGCCAGAAGCCGGCCGACGCCTCGCGCCTCATGTAGACCTGGTCATCGATGCCGGGACGCTCGACTCTTCGCCCTCGACGCTTGTCAACGTCCACACCAGGCACCCCGAGATCGAACGCGAGGGAGCGATACCTCGCCATGCGGTGGTTTCAGCGCTGGAACATTCCCCATGAACCGATATCTGCTGGCAATCGAGACCTCGTGCGACGAGACGGCCGCGGCGGTCATCAGCGACGACTATGAGGTGCGATCCTCGGTGGTGGCGAGCCAGATCGACCTCCACGCGGAATATGGCGGGGTGGTGCCCGAGCTTGCCAGTCGGGCCCATGTGGAATTGATCACGCCGATCGTGAACCAGGCCCTCGGCGAAGCCGGGATCTCGGGTCGGACGCTCAGCGCGGTGGCAGTCACGTCGGGGCCCGGACTCGTTGGTGCGCTGTTGGTGGGGATGGCGACGGCCAAGTCGCTGGCCTTCGGCTGGGGAGTGCCGATTGTCAGCGTGAACCACCTCGAGGGTCACCTGGCCAGCGTCTTCCTGGCCAACCGTGCCGTACCCTTTCCCCAAACAGCGCTCCTGGTGTCCGGGGGCCATTGCATGCTCACCCGCGCCACCGCCCTGGGCACATATCAGTTGCTGGGAGAAACGGTGGATGACTCCATCGGCGAGGCGTACGACAAGATTGCCCGCTATCTGGGTTTGGGGTATCCGGGCGGGCCCATCCTCGACCGCCTGGCCGGCGCCGGGGAAGACGTCCTCAACTTTCCCCGTCCGATGATCCAGGACGGTTATGAATTCTCCTTCTCGGGGCTCAAGACCGCGGTGGTCAACTACGTGCGCAAGGAACCGGTCTTCGACGTGGCGGACGTCGCCGCGTCGTTCGTCGCCGCGTGCATGGATGTGCTGTGCGCCAAGCTCCGTCGCGCCCTGGAGGAGTTCGGCGATCCGGCACTGGCCATCGTCGGAGGAGTCGCCGCGAGTCCCATCCTGCGGGATCGGGCCCGGGCCCTGGCCGACGAGTTCGGCAGCCAGTTGTTGATTCCGCCGCAGTCCCTGGCCACCGACAATGCAGCCATGATCGGCATTGCCGGATGGCAGAAGTTTGCCGCCGGCGGAGGCGACGACCCGCGCTTCGGGCCTCAGCCCGATCTCCGCCTCACCTTCGCCGCGCCGGGTCACGTCCGCCCGGTCTGAACCCTCCGCCACCGAGCCCGGCGGCCCATGTCCATCGACGACAGGTCCAGGAGCAGTCCAAGTGCGACGATGACCCACCCGAATCCGCGCACGCCGAACCCGGGCCGGAAGACGAGGGCATAGAAGAGGGTGGCGTACGGCACAACGAAGAACCCGATGAGGCCTTCCCACCCCGAACTGAAGGCGATCGTCAGACGGCTCGTGAACAGATAGAGGAGCGCAAGGACGAAGCGGGGTGAGATCCACGCGAAGAGAGCGAGGAGGCAGCCCATCAATACAGCCCGACGACGTTGCCATCCTCGTCGATGTCGATCTTCTCGGCGGCCGGACTCGATGACAGCCCTGGCATTGTCCGCATGTCCCCGCTCACGAGATAGACAAATCCGGCCCCTACGTTGGCCCTCGCCTCCCGCACCGGCAGACGCCAACCGGTAGGGGCGCCCTTGAGGGAGGGATCCGACGAGATCGACAGATGGGTCTTGGCGATGCAGACGGGGAGGTTGCCGAATCCGGCCTGTTCGTACGTGTCGATCTGGCGAGCCGCCGACGGAAGGTAGTCCACTCCGTCGGCCCCGTACACCTCGATGGCGATGGTCTCGATCTTTTGGCGAAGGGTGGCGTCGGCCGGGTACAGCATCCGAAAGTCACTCGGCTGTCCGGCCGCCTGCACGACGGCCTCGGCGAGTTCGACAGCACCTTTCCCTCCGTCGACGAAGTGGGTGCAGACCGCTGAGCGCACGCCGACCGAGGCGGCAATCTCCCGGATCGCCTCATGTTCGGAAGGGAAGTCCTCGCCAAAAGCGTTGATGGCCACCACTGGGGTGACACCGTGCCGGCGCACGATTTCCAGATGCTTGAGCAGGTTGGCGCCCCCTTGCCGTACTTCATCGGGGTTCTCCGCCACCATCTCGGGCGGCAGCGGTCGACCGGCCGTGACCTTGTGGTGCCCCGAATGCAGCTTCAACGCACGCACAGTCGCAACAACGACGGCCGCATCAGGTTCCAGGCCCGACGTGCGGCACTTGATGTTGAAGAATCGCTCGGCTCCCATATCCGACCCGAATCCCGCCTCGGTGATGAGGTACTCACCAGCATGAATCCCAATCAGGTCGGCGAGAACCGAAGAGTTGCCGTGCGCGATGTTACCGAACGGGCCGGCGTGGACGAGGACCGGCGCGTTCTCGAGAGTTTGGAGCAGGTTTGGCTTTATCGCATCTCGCATGATCACCGTCATGGCGCCCGCCGCCTTGAGCTGCTCGGCCGTGACCGGTTCCCCTTCCGCGGTGAATCCCACGACTGTCCGACCGAAGCGCGCCCGCAGGTCGTGCAACGACGTGGCGAGCGCGAGCACAGCCATGACCTCTGATGCCGCTGTGATGTCAAAGCCGGTTTGGCGAGGTGTCCCGTCCTCGCGCGTCCCAAGGCCGGTCACAATGTTGCAGAAGGATCGATCATTGACATCGAGCACCCTCCTCCACGTGATGCCGTGCGGATCGAGGCCGAGTGCATTGCCCTGTTGCAGATGGTTGTCCACCATGGCCGCCAAAAGGTTGTTGGCTGCCGTCACGGCGTGCAGATCTCCCGTCAGATGCAAATTCAGATTCTCGAACGGCACCACCTGGCTGTAGCCGCCGCCGGCTGCACCACCCTTGATCCCGAAGGTCGGCCCCATGGAGGCTTGGCGAATGGCGATGGTGGCGCGCTTGCCGAGGCACGCCAAGGCCTGCCCGAGACCGATGGTCGTCGTGGTCTTTCCTTCTCCGAGCGGCGTCGGCGTGATTGCCGTGACGACCACGTAGCGCGCCTTGGGGCGGTCGGCCAACGCGCCGACTGCGTCCAGGCTGACTTTGGCCACATTGGCGCCGTAATGCTCCAGCAGGGTCGGAGGGGTCCCCATCTGCGCCGCGATCTCCTCAATGGGTCGGAGGGTCGCCCGGCGTGCGATCTCTATAGCTGGGGGAAGCGCCATGCACCCTTCCTTCACGGGCGGGAAGCGGTCGTGCGCCTCCGTGTTCAGCGTGCATCATGCCTCGCATTTCGAGACCTCGACGAAGCGAGTATTCAATTTATTGGTTAATCAACTGATAGATTGAATACGGATGGATGCCTTGAGCGCCACCTCCTCTGCCTTGGCCGACCCGACCCGGCGGTCCATTTTGGCCGGCGGGGAGGCCACGGTAAACGCGCTCGCCGCACCTTTCGACATGAGCGTGCAGGCGATCTCCCGACACCTCAAGGTCCTCGAGGCCGCCGGCTTGATCAGCCGGAGTCGGGACGCCCAATTCCGGCCAGCACAATTCGAGTTGGCCCCGCTGGAAAGCGCGCTGACCTGGATCGAACAGACCCGAAACGTGTGGGAAGGCCGCAGCGAGCCGGTCGAACAGGCGCGGCGACCAGCGGCAAGGTGAGGAACACGTCGATCAACTGCGAGGCCACCGATCGAGGAGCCGGGTACATCCCTCCAGGTTGATTGCATGCTTTGCCAGCGACGTTTCGTTTCGGATGACCGGCCAAAGGGCAAGGACTAGCCGGTGCGCACAACGGGGCGGGATCATTCGGGAGTGATCACGCCGCGCCTACGAGGAAGACTCGGCCGCGTCGCGCTGGCGAGTGTCCTGACGTTAGGGGTCGGTTTGATCCTCGGTACTGCGGCACAGCTTCCGTCCGCCGCGGCGAGCCCGCATGCCGTCACCTTCGGTTCGCCGACGTGGCAGACAGGGTTGCTGCCTGACGGCTCGAATCCGATCGCGCTGTCCTCTCCAAACGTGGCCAACCTGCCCGGTGGACCGGCGGTCGTCGTCGGCGACGAATCCGGGCTTGTGTACAGCTTCAACCTGGCCTCAGGCGCCCGGATCTGGACCTACAACGCCGGCGCTCCGGTCAACTCCAGCCCGTCGGTGGCCGCCACCACGCCTGGAAGTGCGCTCGACAGCGTCTTTGTCGGCTCGGGCGACGCTGCGGTTCCCACGGCGGGCGGCTACCAGGCCATCAGTCCGAACGGAGGCGACGAGTGGTTCGCGCAAGAGTCCAACCCGGCGAGCGATCCGACCGCACATAACGGCGTGCAAGCTTCGCTGGCCGTCGGCAACCTCCAGGGGGGAATCGACGTGACCGCGGGCTCTCTGGGACAGAACCAAGATGCGCTCAATGCCACCAACGGAGCTCTCCTGAGCGGATTTCCCTGGTTCCAAGCGGATAGCGATTTCTCCACACCGGCACTGGCTGACCTCTACAGCAACGGCAAGACCGAGATCGTCGAAGGAGGCGACTCGACGGCCGGTCTGGCCTTCGGCCAGAACTATCTCAACGGTGGCCACTTGAGGATCTTGAGCCCCTCCGGCAACGCCGGAGCCGCACAGCCAAATGGTGGCCTCGATTGCGAGTACAACACCAACGAGACGGTCCAGTCCTCCCCGGCGGTCGGAGAATTCTTCGGCAGTTCGTCCACCGTCGGCGTGGCCTTCGGGACGGGCGCCACCTATCACCAGTCCGACACGGGAAAACTGATCTCAGTCGACAGTCACTGCAACCTCATTTGGTCGGCGTCACTGAACGGGAACACGAAGAGCAGCCCGGCGCTTGCCGATGTGCTCGGCAATGGGCAATTGCAGGTCGTCGAAGGTACGGACAACGGCTCGACCGGTTCGGTCTACGCCCTCAACGGCGCCAACGGTGCGGTCCTGTGGCAAACCCCGATGAACCGGGTAATCGGCTCCGTCGTCACCGCTGACCTCGGATCGGGCTACCAGGACGTCCTGGCGCCGACGATCAATGGCGTCGTCGTACTCGACGGCAAGACGGGATCGGTCCTCACGACACTGCAAGCGGACACCGGGTTTCAGAACTCGCCCCTGATCACCGACGATCCCAATGGAACCGTCGGCATCACGTTGGCGGGCTACCAAGGCGGCGGCAGCATCGTGTACCACTACGAAATCGCAGGGTCGAACGGGTCCCTCGTCAACGAATCCGGGGCGTGGCCGCAGTTCCATCACGACCCCGCATTGACCGGGGATGCAGGAACGGCCCAGAACATAGAAGTCCCGTGCACTGCGCCCACGGCTGCTCCGCACGGCTACTACCTGACGGCCTCGGACGGCGGCGTCTTCACCTTTGGCAACGTTGCCTTCTGCGGATCGACCGGCGCCATCGGTCTCAATGAACCGGTGGTAGGCCTCGCGGCCTCACCCGACGCCGGGGGCTACTGGCTCGTGGCCTCGGACGGCGGCATCTTCACCTTCGGGGACGCCACGTTCTACGGCTCGACCGGTGCCATCCACCTCAACCAACCCGTGGTCGGGATGGAGGCCACGACAACCGGCGCCGGGTACCGGTTCGTGGCCGCTGACGGCGGCATTTTCAACTTTGGCGATGCACTATCTCAGGGTTCATTGGGGGGACAGCCTCTCAACGAGCCGATCGTCGCGATGGCCGGCTTCTGACCCATCGGACGGCGGCACCTTCGTCCAGGGTGAAGGAAGTTGGACCCGATTTGCCATTTTGTCCTCCTCTCGGCGTCAAAGGATGACCCGAAATGCCATACTGGAGCAAAAATGGGGTACGAGAGGAGCATCATTATGGACCCCATGGAAAGCGACATCATCGGCCGGGATCCCGTTTCGGAGCTCACCGCAAACTTCTCCGAGACCGCCCGCATCCTGTTCTCGGCGGGAAGCGTGAACAGCACGCTGGGGCAGGTGGTAACCGTGGCGGTGCAGACCATCGAGGGGTGTGACTACGCGGGGCTGTTCCTGGTCGAAGGCGAGGTGGTGGTCACCCCCGTGCTCACCGATCCGATCGTCGGGGTCGTCGACGCGCTGCAGCAGGAAACCGGTGAGGGCCCGTGCCTCGACGCGATCGCCCAAGGGATCATGGTCTATGGCGACGACCTCAACGGCGACACCCGCTGGCCGAACTTCGGGCCCAAGGCGGCGCAAAAGGGGATCCGCAGCGCATTGGCACTCCCCCTGACCACCAACGGAACGGCCGGCGCCGTCAACCTCTATGCCGCCTACCCCTCCGCGTTCGGCGTGGTCGACAGGGCAAAGGGTGTGATTCTGTCGTCATTGGCCAGCGCCGCCCTCGCTGCCGCGCACCTGTTCGAAGACGAGGAGCGAAGGATCGACAATCTGCACTCCGCGCTGAGCAGCCGCGAGATCATCGGCCAGGCGCAAGGGATCCTGATGGAGCGAGAGCGGATCGCGGCGGATCAAGCCTTCGATGTTCTACGACGCGCATCGCAGTACCTCAACGTAAAACTCAGAGAAGTGGCCCAGACGCTGGTCGACACCGGCGAACGTCCCGACACCGGACCGCGAGATCGCCGGAAGGGCGACAAGCCGGGCGCCCGGGCTTGAAGTAATCCCAGGGCGAAACCGGTGACTACGTTGAGGCCGGCTGGAGAAACGTCTCCATCGCGCGTGCGATGCCCCGCGCGATCACCATCTGGCCCTGCGTCGTGTCGGCAATCGAACCTTCGAATGGATCGGTGAGATACAGCGGCTCGATGACGGCTCCCGGCATCTGGCTCGGTGTCGAGAAGTAGCCCGCCTGGGCGGGACCGATGAGCAAGAGGTGGTCATAGGCAGCCGCTTCGCCCGCAATGCCACCCGAGGACGGATCACCGACGAAAGAGCCCAAACTGGTGTCCGGGAGGACGCCGTCATCGGGAATATCCCAACCTTGCGCATTCATGCCGGCCAGTACGTCATGTTGGACCAAGGTTGCAAGTCTGAGATTTGCCGCGGCAAAGGGTCGAGCGGCGTCGTACGCAGTGAGGCTTCCGGCATTCTGGGGCGAAGAACCTGCGTCGAAATAGACGCCGACCAGCGCACTGGCGTGCGCGTCATTGGCACAGACATCGCGTGCCACCACGTCGTCGTGGGATCCCTGCAACGTCAGAACGCCCCCCGAAGCCATCGCCGGGCTGAGCCGCACAACGGTCGATTGTCGCGTTCGGGAAACGACCACCCGAAACCCCTTCGACCGCAGGAGTGCCGTGGCGTCGAGCTCCACCGCGAGCGTCTCGTGAGCTTCGTTGATCGTCTTCCTCGGTGGTGCCCACGCCGCCCGGGTCGATGCCGCCGTGGCCGGCGTCGAGAAACACGGTCTGGTGACGATCTCCCTTGGTCGGCCCGAATGCCACGCAGGCTCCGGGTGCGAAGGCCGAGGCATCGAGGGGCGCTCCGCTCGCGGAGCCTCCCGAAGAACTCGGGGTGGGGGCGACGCCACAACCGAAGGCAACGACTCCGACGACGAACATGGCCGGCAGAGTGCGTGCCCAGCGGGTAGCGGTGTTGGCAGGCTTCGGCAACTACATCAACTACGTCAACGACCTCGGTCGCCCTTGCCGCAGCAACCAAAACGAGGTGAGATCACCCGCCGATGGTAGCGAGACGTCAGCCCCGAACGACGTCGCCCGGGCGACTGCCTGGTCTTTCGGATGCGCGGGAGGGGAGCGACGAACGAGCCTACGCTGCAGGAGAGGATCCGAGAGTGAGGGTCGGTGTCCACCGGCCCCGGGGAGGTCAGATGAGCACGTACGGGTTGCAAGCGGGTTCGGTGGAGATCATGTCGGCGGGTCCCATCACATTTGGTCCAGCGGGGATTCTCTTCCTGGCTGACAACGGCACAGCGAAGATATTCGCGGTCGACGTGTCCGATCCGGGATCCGGCGTCGGGTCCGATCCGTTCGACCTGGAGAATGTCGATACGGCGGTGGCATCTTTCCTGGGTTGCGAGGCTCCTGACCTCCTTATTCGGGACATGGCGGTGCACCCTACGTCACACAATGTGTACCTCTCCGTCCAGCGTGGTCGCGGAGAGGTAGGGCGGGCCGTGCTCGTACGGATCGATCGACGTGACGGCTCCATCTCCGATATCCCGCTTGACGACGTTGCCTTTTCCGAAATGACGATCGCCGATGCCCCCGCCGAAGACGACGAGCGGTTGGACACGACACTCCCCCTCGGGCCCGAAGGGGAAGAGTTCCAGTTCGGAGAGCGGACCATCCGCCTCCTGCGCAGGCCGGTGCGAACGTCGACAGTGACCGACATGGCCTACACCGACGGCTTCCTCCTGGTGGCCGGTCTCTCGAACGAAGAATTCTCGTCCAAGCTGCGGCGTGTCCCATTCCCGTTCCGCCAGGAGATCGACGACAACAGCCTCGAGATCTTTCACGTGTCACATGGCAAATGGGAGACGGCGGCACCGATCCGCACCTTCGTACCCTACGACGGGGGCCGGAGCATTTTGGCCGGCTACACGTGTACACCTGTCGTGCACTTTCCATTAGAGGGCCTGGCGCCCGGCGCCAAGACAGTGGGCCGCACCGTGGCCGAACTCGGTGCCGCCAATCAACCGTTGGACATGATCACGTTCGCCCAAAATGGCGAGGACCACCTCCTCGTCGCGAACAGCGCCCACGGCCTGATCAAGATCGCCCAACGTGACATAGATGCTCAGGCACCGCTCACGGAACCCAAGGAACCGATCGGGGTGCCCCGGGAGGTCACCGACCATCAGGGAGTGATCGGCTTGGCCAACATCGGCGACGAACACGTACTCGCGCTGCACGTCGATGGCGATGGCCACCATCACCTGTCCTCGTTGACGACGTCGTCGCTCTAGTGGCACCTTGATCAACGCATCGTGGTCGTGCTACGAGGGCGCGGAATGCATACGCATCAGCGGTAGTGCTCACGGAGCGGGAGTGCAGGTGCGCCCACGCCCCGCCGAAGACGTCGTCGGGTATTTTCCACCCATGGCGGGGCGCACGGTGCCCGACGGCTGCGACCTATGTTTCCTGCCTCGTTTCGCGTTCCTCGGCGGCACCGTGTACGAGGTGTCGATGGACGGCGTCGCCGCCCTCATCCTCCTGCGACCTGACCCACCCGTTCGAGCGACGACCGAAGTTCTCTCGATCTATCCGAGTGCGCGCGATGTGCCGCGCAACCTGTTGCGCGTCTACATCGTGTTCTCGGAGCCGATGAGCGAAGGGTATGCCGCGGCACACCTGCAACTCCTCGACGAGTCGGGCCAAACCCTGCAGGGGGCACTGTTGCCCAACAGCTACGAGCTCTGGGACGGCGACCATCGTCGACTCACTGCGCTGCTCGATCCGGCTCGGATAAAACGGGGCCTCGTCCCGCACCAACAGGCCGGCTACCCGATCCGGCTCGGCCAGTCCGTCCGACTCGCCGTGGGCGAAGGCTTCCGCGATGCCCGGGGCGCCCCTCTTCGGGCCGGGGCGGAGAGACGCTACGACGTCGGCGCCGACGAGCGGCGCCGGGTCGATCCGGCCAGCTGGACGCTGCGCGCCCCTCGGCGTGACTCCTTCGAGCCTCTCGAGGTCACCTTTGACCGGCCACTCGACTATGCCCTGCTCACCCGATGCCTTCGGGTGCGAGGTCCCAACGGCCACCACGTCGATGGCGCAGTTGAGCTGGGGCCGGCCGAGAGATCGTGGCGCCTCGCACCGTCCGAGCCGTGGTGCGCCGGGCGGCACGAGCTCGTCATCGACGACATTTTGGAGGACGTCGCGGGGAACTCGGTCAGGAGGGTCTTCGACCGTGATCAGGCCCGTTCTTCCGATGCCGTCCGGGAGAAAGGACCATTCATGATCGGCTACTTGCCACGCTGACGGCCGGTCCTTACTCGCCAGTCACCGAATTCTTGCCGTACGCTGGGCGTATGACCTCTCACAGGGCGGACGTCGCTCCAGCCGCTACTCCCAAAGCGATTGGATGTCTGTGAGCGAACGTGGCTGTGTCATTACCGGATGGGGGACTGCGCTCCCCCCGACGGTGGTCACCAACACGGATTTGGTGTCGATGCTGGAGACGAGCGACGAGTGGATCGTCGCGCGGTCAGGCGTGCGGACGCGCCGCGCCGCCACCGGGCCCTTCGTGTCACCCGCCCCTGATCTGCGCCCTCCAGGGGGTCTCGGGACCACTGCGACCCTCGCCATAGAGGCCGGCCGTCAGGCCCTCGTCGCAGCGGCGACGGAGCCGGCGGAGATCGACTTCCTGCTGCTTTGTACGACCACTCCAGATCAGGTGATGCCTGGCACCTCCTCTGTCGTGGCCGGCGCGCTTGGGATCACGGGAGGGGCGGTCGACCTCAATGCCGCCTGCGCCGGATTCACCTACGGGTTGATCACCGCGGCCGGCATGCTGTCGACCGGTGCCCGCAAGGTGCTGCTGATCGGGGCCGAGACCATGACCCGGACCCTGAATTGGGAAGACCGCACCAACGCCTTCCTCTTCGGCGATGGAGCCGGTGCGTTGGTCCTCGAGGCGGTGAGCGGTCCGGGCTCGCTCCTCGGGTGGGACGCCGGCGTGGACGGGTCACTGGTCAATCTCCTCTACGTCGACCATGGCGAGGGGATGATCATGCGAGGCCAAGAGGTCTTTCGCCGGGCGGTCAGGGCGGCCGTCGACTCGGCCAGCGCCGCACTCCAGCAGGCGAAGGTCGAGGCATCTGACATTGCGTTGTTCGTCCCGCATCAGGCCAACCAACGGATTATGGAGGCGATCGCGGATCGCCTCGGCATTGCCCACAACCGGATCGCCTCGGTGATCGAGTGGACGGGGAACACAAGTTCGGCGTCCATTCCGCTGGCGCTCGTCGACGCAATCGGNNGTCGCGCCGTTCGGTTCGCTACGCTCCACACGTGGCTGAAGATCAAGAGCGAGTCGCCGATCTCCTGGTGCGCTGCCTGGAGAACGAAGGCGTCTCGTGCGTCTTCGGTATCCCGGGAGAGGAGAATATTCGCTTCACCGCTGCACTGACCCGGTCGTCGATACGCTACGTCTTGGTCCGCCACGAGCAAGCAGCGTCGTTCATGGCCGAGATCCATGGACGCCTCACCGGGCGCGCCGGCGTGTGTTCTTCAACCCTCGGGCCCGGAGCCATAAACCTGCTGCTCGGAACGGCTGATGCCAACAGCAACAGCACTCCCCTGGTAGCCCTCTCGGCCCAGGTCGGGCTGAGCCGCATCTACAAGGAATCGCATCAGAGCGTCGACCTGGTGTCCATGTTCGCCCCGATCACCAAGTGGGCGGACATGGTCCTCACCGCAGGAGCGGTCCCGGAGATGGTGCGTAAGGCCTTCAAGGTGGCGCAAACGGAACGGCCGGGCGCAGTCTTTCTCGCGGTACCCGAAGACGTCGAGGCGCTGTTCGTGACGGACGACACCGCACCCCTCGCCGTGAATATCCCGCGCCCCGACGAGCCGTCGCCCTCGCAGATCGCGCGCGCGGCCACAGTTCTCAATGGGGCCAGCCGGCCGATCCTGCTCGCCGGCCACGGTGCGGCGAGGAGCGGAGCGGCCGATGCCCTGCTCCGCTTCTCCGAGCTGTTGGGCCTTCCGGTCGCCACCAGCTTCCATGGCAAAGGCGTGTTCCCCGACGATCACCCCAATGCCCTGGGCGCGGTGGGGTTCATGAGCCACGACTATGTCAACTTCGGCTTCGACGAGGCGGACGTGATCATCAGCGTCGGGTACGAACTCCAAGAATTCGATCCACTGCGGATCAATCCGCATGGAGACAAGCACATCATCCACCTGAGCCGGTTCCCGGCCGAGGTCGACGCACACTATGACGTCGAGGTCGGTGTTCAGGCCGATATCAGCCGGACTCTCGACGCGTTGGCAGCTGCAACCGGTCGCCGCTTCGAGGTGGGCGCGAGTGGGGAAAAGATCCGCAACCTGCTGGCCGACGAACTTTCCCGAGGCGCCGTCGATGACAGCTTCCCACTCAAGCCCCAGCGGATTGTCGCCGACACCCGTGCCGCCCTCGATCGTTCCGACATCGTTCTCGCCGACACGGGAGCGGTGAAGATGTGGATGGCACGGCTCTATCCCACGTATGAGCCGAACACTTGCCTGGTCTCCAACGGGTTGTCGACGATGGGTTTCGCCCTACCTGGTGCGCTCGCCGCCAAACTCGCCATGCCCGATCGCCGCGTCCTGGCCGCAGCCGGCGACGGGGCATTCCTCATGAATTCACAAGAGATCGAGACCGCAGTGCGCGAACAGATCCCACTCGCCGTGCTCATCTGGCAGGACGACGCCTATGGACTAATCAAATGGAAGATGAACCTGGAGATTGGTCACGACGTGGCCACGGACTTCTCGAACCCGGATTTCGTGGCATATGCCCAAAGCTTTGGAGCCCGGGGCTACCAGGTTCGGGCCGCTACAGACCTCCTGCCGATGCTCAACGAGGCGTTGGCCGACAACGCCGTCTCGTTGATCGCCTGCCCGGTGGACTATTCGGAAAACCTCCGGCTGACCGCCGCGCTCGGCGACCTCACCGGACCCTTCTGATCGGACTCCTTGCGCTCCGCGGGCATCGACGTCAGGTATAGGTGTCCTCGCGGCGTATGACGTTGCCGCGACCATCGTCCACCACCATGCGATGGCGACGGCCACCGTTGAAGACGAACAAGATGAGCGACAAGACAGCGCCAATGGCGCCCACGATCATCAGAATGACCCCCACCGTGCGGATGTTGAATCCATGCTGGTACTGGCTTGCCGTCACCGCGAAATCCAATATGGCCCCGACCGCGAACACGATGAGGCTGGCTACAAGTCCACCGATCACTGCTGCCTCCCTTGAAGAACCTTGCTGTGGTGGTACCCCAGAACGAACGCGGCCAAACACACGCGGCGGCGCCGGACGTCGATCGCGGGCCACATCGCTATTGCGGATGCCCCGCCTCAAAGTCAGTCGCGTCGGTGCGCATGAAGCGGCCCGGGCGCGTACCGGCGCCACCGGCCGTCACGGTGATCAAGAAAGCCTCGTGGTCACCGCCATCGATGAGGTCCACCACGTTGCCCTCGATCCACGCCGCACACTCGGAGAGAATCGGTGAACCCGTCGCACCTGTCGACCACGCGATGCCCTGGAACTTGTCGATCTGATCTCCGCTCTGCTCACCGAAGAGGGAAGCTACCGCTCGCTGGTCCGAACCTAGGAGATGCACGCCCAGGCCTCGGGATCTCCGGGCGACGCCATAGGTGTGATTGACCTTGGACACACAGACCAGGAACCGCACGGGATCGATGCTGGCCTGTGTCACAAACCCGGCGAGGCAACCGCTCATTTCGCCGCCTGCACACGCGGTGACGACATAGAGCGGGTAGTCGATCGCACTGACGAACGCGGCCGACGCCCCGGGCTGCCACTCAGCCGTCACGCCGGTCCCCGGGGGGTCATCCGACCCAAGATCCTCTCCGCATGTCCATAACCGGTGCAGGTGGTACCCAACCGCGGCACGGCCAAAACGCACGTCGCCCGCCCGCTGGCGCCACGTTGCGGCCCACGGCACTGGTGCGAGTGGAGTCGGAAGTCGACGGCGGAGCGTATCCTCGTGGAATGATCTCCGAGCCTTCCACCGCCTTTGTGCTCGGTGGCGGTGGAATCCTCGGCGCAGCGGAAGTGGGAATGTTGCATGCGCTCCTCGAGCGTGGGATCACTCCGGACCTTATCGTCGGCTCGAGCGTGGGCGCCCTGAACGGTGCGTTCATCGCCGCCGAACCGACTACCGCGATGGTGCGGCGGATGGTCGAGATGTGGACCGGACTCTCCGATCGGGGCGTCTTCGGAGGATCGGTATTCAGCCAGGTCAGCACGCTTGCGCGTCACGGGACCCATGTCCACAGCAACGATGCGCTCCGCAGACTGATCGAAGAGGGTCTTGGGAGGATCGAATTCGCCGATCTCGCCGTCCGGTTCGAGTGCGTCGCGGCCTGTATCGAACGTGCCGCTGCCACGTGGTTCTCGTCGGGTCCCGTCCCGCCTGCAGTACTTGCGTCCTGTGCCGTTCCCGGCCTCTTGCCCGCGGTTGAGATCAAGGGCGAACACTTCTTCGACGGCGGCCTCGTTCGCTCCGTCCCCATTGCACGGGCAGCTGAACTCGGCGCGCGAAGAATCTTCGTCCTGCACGTCGGCCGCCTCGAACAGCCCTTGAAGCCCCCGACACGTCCGTGGCAAGTTGCCCTTGTGGCATTTGAGATCGCCCGTCGCCACCAGTTCGGCGAAGAACTTGCGAGCCTTTCCAAGGATGTGGAAGTCCATGTCCTGCCGAGCGGATCCGCCGCTCCCCACCTTTCGATGCGCTACCGGAGCACCTCCGATGTCCGCGCCCGGATTGACGCGGCGCACGATGCCACCGCCGACTTTCTCGCGACGCCGGCCGTGTAGCGCACGATGCGCTCTCTGCCTCCTCGTACGGCCCGGCGACTCCTCCTCCCGGTCTCTTCCCTCATTTTGGTCGTTCTCGGGGCAATATTCACCCTGGTCGGCATCCTCGGAATTCTTGCCGCCCCGCTGACCTCGCGCCGCCGGGCGCTCCGTCTTTCCGCCTTTGCCCTGAATTATTGCGCCGTCGAACTCGTGGCGATAGTGGCCGCCGGATTCCTCTGGCTGCGTCGCGCCCTCCCAGGCCGGCTCGGCCTCGCCTCGGAGGAGGAGTGGACAATGGCCCACGAGAGTCTCTTGGGCTGGGCACTCGGAAGGGTTCTCTCAGCAGGGCGGCGATGCCTCGGCTTCCACGTCGTCGTTGCAGACTCGTCCGATGCGACCGCCCTCACCGGCGACCATCCGGTACTCGTCCTCGCCCGCCACGGGGGCCCGGGCGATTCTTTTGCCTTGGTCCACCTGCTCTTGACCAGATACAACCGGCGACCGCACGTCGTCTTGAAGGACACCCTCCAACTGGACCCGCTCATCGATCTCCTCCTCAATCGCCTGGGCGGCTGCTTCTTGCCGTCCGCAGCGGGCGATCGACCGGATGTGACCGACCGGCTGGCCGCTATGGCCCGCTCTCTCGGTCCACGCGACGTCCTCCTCCTCTTCCCCGAGGGGGCCAACTGGACCCCGCACCGGCGGCGGCGCGCCATCGACCGGTTGCATCGCGACAGAAAATTGGACGCCGCTCGCGTGGCCGACTTGATGGATCACGTCCTTCCGCCGCGCCCGGGTGGAGTGTTCGCCTGCCTCGAGGCACGCCCGGGACTCCGGGTCGTGGTCGTCGCTCATGCCGGACTGGACAAGGTCGTCAGTGCCCGCCAGGGATGGGACCTGCTCCCGATCAGGACGCCAATGAAGGTGCGGGCATGGCCGACGGCCGAGGTTCCACAAGATCGAGATGCGCTCTTGCCTTGGCTGACACTGGAATGGGCCGTCGTTGACGAATGGATCGACGCGTTCCATGCAAACGCCCTTACGTCGTAGCGATGCGCGAATTGGTCCACCAAGCGATCTGACGTTTGCCTCACTTGGGAGACGGGTACACGCACATCATGATCCTCTTACTCGCACTTCTCCTTGTCCTGCTGGTCTTCGGAGTGGGTTTTGCCATTCACCTGCTGTGGATCGTGGCGGTCGTGTTCCTCGTGCTATGGCTCGTGGGCGCAGCACTCGGCAGAGGAGAAAGCGCGGGTCGCCACAGGTTCTATCGCTGGTAGCAGCCGACGCTGCCTCAGCTCTCGATGACGACGTCTGCCGGTGATTTGTCGGATCGCAAGCCACGCCACGTCGGATGGCGGAGACGACCAGCCTCGGTCCACTCGCTGAATCGCACTTCACCCACGAGGAGCGGGTTGACGAAATGCGGCCCACGTTCCTTCACGTCGGAAGGGGGAATGAAGGGAGTCGTCGTGCGGGCGGCCGGACGAAGCAGATCCATCAGATCGTCCCGGTCCCGGTCGCCGAAACCGGTTCCCACCTTTCCGACATAGCGAAGTCCTCCCGCGGTTGGGATTCCCAGGAGGAGGGCGCCCATACTCCCTGCTCGGCTGCCCGCGCCATCGGTCCAGCCACCGATGACCACCTCTTGGGTCCGTACATTCTTGACCTTGATCCAGGCGGTACTCCGTTTGCCCTCGGCGTAGGCCGAGTCCCGCCGTTTTGCGATCACCCCCTCGAGGCCAGTTTCCTTGGTCGCCTGCAGGATGTCCACTCCCCGCACATCCCGGAACGAATCTGCCGTGGCAAATGACGCCCCTGAGAGCCCGAGCTCCTCGAGATGCACCCGGCGCTCATCGTAGGTGAGTGACATCAATGGGTGACCATCGAGATGGAGGACGTCAAAGACCACATAGCTGGCTGGTGAAGCCGCGCTTTGTCTCTTGACGTCGTTGGCGTTCGCGAGGTGGAGACGGTGCTGGAGACGGCCGAAGTCAGGGACGCCGTCCTCCCCGAGAACGACGATCTCTCCGTCGAGCACGCATGGCCGAGCGCCAAGGAACGCGCCCAATTCCCGGAATTCGGGAAACGAGGGGGTGAGGTCCTTGTCATTGCGGCTCAGCATGCGGATCCGGCCGCCCTCAATGAATGAGATGGCGCGCACACCGTCCCACTTGATCTCGAAGGCCCACCCGGTATCGTCGGCGGGAAGTGTCCCCGGCGTGGCCAGCATCGGCCGGACCTTTTCGGGAAGTGGCTGAAAGCCCTCCGGCGCGGGGTCCATGCGATGGATCATCCAGTTCTTGCCGCTCGTTGGAAACAAGACGTAACGACCGCTGACTTTCGAACCGTGGAGCACCACCATGACCTCGTCGGGACGCCATTTCTCGACCTCGAAATGACCGTGATCCCAGATTCGGACCTGACCCCCGCCGTACTCTCCGGCGGGTATGTCCCCCTCGAACGACCCGTAGTCCAACGGGTGATCCTCGGTGTGGACGGCGAGGTGGTTGGATTTCGGATCTTCCGGCACGCCCTTGGGAAGGGCCCAGGAGACAAGCACGCCCTCGTGCTCGAGGCGGAAGTCCCAGTGGAGCGCCCGGGCGTGATGCTCCTGGATGACGAAGACCGGCAGATCTTTCCGGCGTCGGGCCCGGGGGCCATCCCCCATTGGCTCGGGCGTCTTCGCCGCATTCCGCTTGGACCGATAGGTCCCGAGGGGAGACTCGCTTTGCGGTTTGGAAGCGCCCTTTCTCCGAGTAGCCATGGAGCATGTTGTACCCCACAACACCGATGCGTACCCCCGCCCGGGCCATCGACTCGCCACCGGTCGGGTCTCAGGCTGGGAAGGGGGCAGCCTGGGAGCCGACGCGGCGTGCGGCCTCTATGAGAAGGCGAAGAGGTCACCCAGCTTCTCCACGCGCACCAGAACTTCAGCACTGGTGAATTCAAGGGTCGCCGAATCGCCCGTTCTCAAGCATTCGTGGACTTCCTTCCAGTTGACAGGTGTCGACACCGTCGGACGCGCCCGCCCGCGAATCGAGTACGCACCGATGGTCGTCTTGGACGCGTGGTTTTGACTCCAATCGATGAGAACCTTCCCGCGACGCAGAGACTTCTTCATATTCGACGTCACGACGTCCGGATGCTCTTTTTCCAGCTCCAACGCGATCGCATGCGCATCGGCACGCGATGTCGCCCAGGAGGTCTTCCCCTCGAGGAGGGCATAGACCTGGATCCCTTTGGACCCGCTGGTCTTCACCCGCGAAGCGAGATGGCGCGACTGGAGCAAATCGTCAACCCACAGCGCCACTTGACAGCACTCGACGAGCCCCGTCCCCTCTCCCGGGTCAAGGTCGAACACGAGCAAATCGGGAGGTGCCGGCAGCCGTCGTCGACGTCCGGCCCGCCACAGGGGGACATGAAATTCGATCGTCCCCAAATTGGCTGCCCACACGAGAGTGGGCAAGTCACTGACGACGGCGTATTCCACGGCGCCCTCGCCTTCGGCGCTCGGCACGGTGAGGGTACGAACCCACGACGGTGCGTGCGCCGGGACGTGCTTTTCGTAAAAGAAGGCCTTCTCGACTCCATCGGGATACCGCTTCATGGTGAGGGGACGATCCTCGAGATGAGGCAACATCGCCGGCGCGATCTTGGCGTAGTAGTCGATCAGTTCCCCCTTCGTGAACCCTGATTCGGGGAAAAGGACCTTTTCCAAGTTCGAGACGGTGAGCTCTCGACCCCCGACCGTCACTCGAGTCTCTTGGCGAGCCATCCCTCAGTTATATCCCGTCGGAAGATCCTCCATTCCCAAAGTGGATCCACGCAAGACAGAGGTTCAGGGGCCGTGGAGCGCCGGCGCTGCACGCTGCGGTCGATCCGCCTTTTTGTTAGAAGCCGGCGCGCCGGGGAATACCCCCACGAAAGAACTGGGGGTTGACACACATGGCCATACGGCACGACGACACCACGGACGGAGTCCACACCGCGCGCCCAAACGAGCCGATACGGAGCCTGATCCCGGCCCGACTTGATCGGCTCGGCTGGTCACGCTTTCACACGATGCTCGTGGTCGCTCTCGGAGTGGCGTGGGTTTTGCATCCTCCGGTGCCAGTGCCGCCTACCTGACGGTCAGTGAGATCTTCCCCGTCGAAGTCAGAGCAAAGGCGATCGCCGTCTTCTTCGCCATCGCACAAACGTTTGGATCCGTTGGACCTTGGCTCTACGGGATGTTGATCGGGAACGGCCACGACCACTTCAGGCTCTTTACCGGCTATCTGATCGGCGCCGGCGTGATGATCGTAGGAGGCGTCGTGGAGATAGCCCTCGGGGTGCCGGCTGAGCAGCGATCGTTGGAAGACATCGCCAGCCCACTCTCCTCCGTCAAGACGCGCTCGTCCCGGACCCACAACAGCATCATCAGCCCCTCGGCCGCAGGTCGCAAGCCTTTGACGTGGGGATTCCCGGGCGCGCTCGCGTCATCACAGCCGACGTTGCGCGACGAGCCACGACGAAATAGTGTCGGTGTCCAAGCGGGACTATGAGGCGAGAAGAACCTGTACGCGGACGATCCGCCCGCATGAGCTGTGCGCCGATACCGTCTTCCGCAGGGCAGGCTGAATGAATGGCGACGACGATGCCGACCTCGCGGTGATCGCTGATGAGCAGGCCCTGTGGCGCCTCGTCACGGCGCTCGCGACCGCCGTGACGCCGTTCGAGGTGGCGGAGGCGTTCACCAAGGAGGGCCCACTGGCGGCCGGGGGTGCCTTCGCCAATATGGCCATCCTGAGCGATACACCCGGCCTTGTGCAGGTCGTACATCGCCCCACGTTCAATCCGAATGTCGTCGCGCAACGTGGCATGTTCGACCTGAACGCCAATACGCCGGCGTGCGAGGCAATCCGGAGTGGACTGCCGGTGCTCCTCGGCTCTCCGGAAGAGATACGAGCCCGCTACCCCGAGTTACTCACCGAGATCGAACAAGCCGGACTGAGCTCCCGAGTCTCGCTTCCGTTGCATTCGGCGACAGGGGAGACTCTCGGGGCGGTCGGATTCGGGTGGCCCGAGCCCCAGGTGTTCCTGGCCGCACAGCTCCGACGACTCGATCTCGTGGCCCAATTGGTCGGGCTGGCGCTGGAGCGGGCCAACCATCACGATTTCACGCCGTCGGGGAGGGAACAACCGAACGTCCTCGAGACGATGCCCAACGCCTTCTTTTCGTTAGATGCCGCCCTGACGGTCACGTACATGAACGCCGAAGGGGAACGCCTCCTGCGCACCTCCCGTGACGCGGTCCTCGGTTCCAACTTCATCGACGCGTTCCCTGCGGCAGCGGTGAGCGAATCTGTCGGTCGCTACCAACACGCGATTGCGAAGGGGGTCTCGGTCGTTTTCGAAGAGTACTTCGCGCCGTTCGAGGGCTGGTTCGAAGTGCATGCATGGCCGGACCGCAACGGGTTGAACGTGTACTTCTCCGACGTCAGCGAGCGACACAACTCCGAGGTTGAACAGACGGTGGCTCTGGATGAGGCCAGGCAGGCACACGCCCGGCTGAGCTTCTTGGCCGAAGTCTCGTCAACGTTGCACGGAGCGCATTCTCGGGCCGAGCTCTACGACCGGCTGAGCAAGGCCGTCACGACGTCCATGGCGGACTGGTCCACCATTGTGGTTCCATCGGGAGAGGAACTGGTTCGGGTGGCGGCCCATCATCGAGACCCGATCCTCAACAGCTTGGCCAAACGCCTGGTGGGTGGCTATCCACACGCCTTCACCGGGCCCTCGCCAGGCGTTGTCGTCTATCGCAGCGGCCAACCATTACGCCTCTCCCACCTGGCCGAGGAGATCGTCAACGATCTCGATAGCAGCGTGGCCAGCGCAGCATACGGCCGGACGCTCCAGCTGCTCGGCGACGGTCCTGGTTTGATCATGCCCGTTATTTCGGATCAGGCGGTTGTCGCCGTGCTCACGATGGTCCGTCGAGGTGGCGAGCGCTTCAGCGACGAGGACGTTTCCGTCATGCTCGAGGTGACGACCCGTGCCGCCGATCTGCTCGACGATGCGCTGTATCTTGAAACGCAACGAGAGACGGCGAGTGCCCTACAGGCGGCTGCGCTTCCAAGGACTCTTCCAACGAGCCCTCGCCTTCGGCTTGCCGCCGGCTATCGCGCGGCCAGCGAGGGAAGCCAAGTCGGTGGTGATTGGTACGACGCCTTCGAGCTCCAGTCAGGCCACATCGCTCTGGTCGTGGGAGATGCCGCGGGCCACGGCCTTCACGCAGCGGCCCTGATGACCCAAATGCGCAACGCGCTGCGGGCGCATTTGTTCGACTCCCTCGGGCCATCCGAGTCGATCGCCAAGTTGAGCAGCTTCGTCGCGACGCAGGAACCAGACGCGTTTGCCACCATCATCTGTGTGGAGATCGATCCACTGACGGGAGCGGGCGTGTGGGCGTCCGCGGGACATCCGGCTCCCATCGTCCTGAGCCGCGACGGCACGTCGCTGCACCTACGGGGTAAACCGGCACCACCGATCGGCTCCATGGACGTGGGGTCCTCCGATCGGCCGATCGAACATGAACTTGTCCTTCGGCCAGGGGACCGATTGGTCATGTTCACCGACGGCTTGTTCGAACGTCGCGGGGTAGACCTCGATATCGGCCTGACCCACCTCATGATCACGATCGAGCAGACATTGGGCGACGCCGACGCCGTATCGGCCTGCGAGTCCATACTCCGAGCGATGCTCACGGGTGCGCACGACGATGACGTGTGCCTCCTCGTCGCTGATTTCTCCTCGTGAGAGGGGCCCCCAACCACCCGAGCCACGACCGACCGACCGGCGGCCGCCGACCAATAACCTCTCTTCGGAGAGCGCCCGGAGGTCTACTCCGGGACATGAGGGCAGGTGATCCCGGTGGTGGATAGCGGTCGCGGCGGTGATGACGAGAGGACGCTCGAGACCCCCCCCGCCCGGGCCCGCGCCGCGCTCCCGCCCGAGCAGCCTGGTAGTCGACCTGTCCTCACCCAGGTTCAGCTGGAGGGTCTGCGACCCTACGGCGTCGAGCAAGAGGTGGCGGCCGGTGACGTGCTGTTTGCCGATGGCGACGAGACGTATGACCTGGTGGTGGTCCTGGAGGGCGTCCTCGAGATCGTCGAGCACTATGGCCGGGGCGACGAAGTCGCAATCGCCACCTATGGCCCCCTCGAATTCCTCGGCGAAATGGGACTCCTCACCGGCCAGCATGCCTACCTCACAGCGGTAGCCAGTACACCCGGGCGCGCCCTCCGGATCCCGGTCGACCAGGTCCACGTGATCATGGCGGAGGAGGTCGACTTGAGCGAGCTGATACTGCGCGCCTTCCTCCTCCGGCACTCACGACTGACGTATCGAGGATCGGGATTGACCCTCATTGGCTCCCGCTTCGACGTCGACACTCGACGGCTGCTGGAGGTGCTGGCCCGCAATCGCCTGTCTTCTCGGTGGCTCGACCCGGAGGATGCGCCGGAAGCCGGCGCGTTGCTGCGCGAGCTCGCCCTCCGACACGAAGACCTCCCGGTCGTCATCGTCTCCGGAGGACCACTCCTCCACAATCCCAGCAGCAGAGACCTACTCGATGCGTTGGGCCTGGTCGTCAGGCGGCTCACCGATCTGTCGGAGGTGTGCGATCTCCTGGTGGTCGGCGGTGGTCCCGCCGGCCTCGCTGCTGCCGTCTACGGGGCATCAGAGGGATTGACCACGACGCTGGCCGAAGACACCGCGCTGGGTGGCCAGGCCGGAACGTCATCTCGAATCGAGAACTACCTGGGCTTTCCGGCGGGTCTGTCCGGCGACGAATTGACGGCTCGGGCCGCCCTGCAGGCGAAGAAATTCGGGGTACGGGTCAAGCTGGCTTCCCGGGCGATCGGCCTGTCGTCCGACGTCGATTCGCACCGGGTCACGTTCGAGGACGGAGACGTGGTCAACGCCAAATCCGTGATCATTGCCACCGGCGCCCGCTACAACCGACTCCCGTTGGAGCGGCTGAGCGAGCTCGAGGGTGTCGGCGTCTACTACGCCGCCAGCCAGATGGAGGCACAGGCCTGCGCCGACAAAGCCGTCGTCGTCGTGGGAGGCGGGAACTCAGCCGGGCAGGCCGCGCTGTTCCTCTCCCGCACCTGCGTCGAAGTACACATCCTCATCCGACGGGATTCGCTTGCCAGTTCCATGTCGCGCTACCTGATCGACCAGATAGAGCGCCATCCCCAGATCTCCGTGTCCCCCCACACCGAGGTCTGTGGACTGATCGGCGACACGGTGCTCGAGGGCGTCGAACTACGCCACACCGTCTCCCAGGCGACCAGCACGTTGTCGATCTGCGGGTTGTTCGTCTTTATCGGCGCTGCACCGAGCACCAAGTGGCTTGACGGACAGCTGGCCGAGGATGAGCACGGTTTCTTGTTCACGGGCAAAGATGTACCGGCGACGCACCTCCTCGGCCCCTCGCACGCGCCCCTCCTTCTCGAGACCAGTCGACCCGGGATCTTCTGCGTCGGCGATGTCCGGAGCGGATCGATCAAGCGCGTCGCCACCGCCATCGGTGAGGGATCGATGGCCGTGCGGCTGGTCTTCGATCGAGCGCAGACAACGGCGCTCTACGCACAGACGGGGGCGCCCACCTCTCACCCGTCATCTTCGTCGTAAGGAGGAAACCATGCCAGATGACCCGATCAACCCCACCGTCCCGCCGAGCGGCACTGGTTGCGTCGAATGCCTGGAGATCGGCGGGTGGTGGCTGCACCTCCGCCGGTGTGCGCAATGTGGTCACATCGGGTGTTGCGACAACTCACCCGGCCAGCACGCCACCGCACACGCCAGGAGCACCGACCACAGCGTGATCCGGAGTTTCGAGCCCGGCGAGGATTGGTACTGGGACTACACCACCGAGGAGTACGCCGACGGACCAGCGCTGGCGCCCCCGGAGCATCACCCTCTCACCCAGCCGGTTCCGGGTCCTGAAGGCCGGGTGCCGCGAGACTGGCAGCGGCATCTCAACTGACGCCGCCCCCATCTTCTTCGACGACTATCGCTTCTTCCGGGCAGGCCAGCGCACCTCGCCGCGCCTGCTCCCACAACTCCTCGGGCACGTCGAGCCGATCCGTCTCGTTGAACCCAAGATCGTTCAGCACATAGACGTCGGGGCCCTGCACCTGGCAGAGCGCATGACCGGTGCAAAGGTGGGTCTCTACTCGAATACGCATGTGATCGCCCCCTCCTCAGGGGTCATCCGGTTCATAGCAGCCGGCCACCCGGGCTGAAGGTGGCGGGAATCTTCGCCCAACCTCCGATGGATGACCAATTCGGGTACTCCACGATCTGCTCTTGCTCCACCCGATAGTCCGGCATGCGTTGCAGCACCTGGCGCATGATCTCCTTGAATTGGGCGCGGGCCAGGTGCGATCCGGGGCAGCGATGGATCCCGAGGCCAAATGCCACATGCCGATTCGGGAAGCGGTCGATGATGAATCGATCTGCGTCGGGAAACGCACGTTCATCGTGGCAAGCCGAAACCTCACTGAGGAGCACCCGATCGCCGGCCGAGATGTGACAACCTCCGAGTTCGATGTCCCGCACAGCAATGCGGGCGTGGGTTCGGGCGGGCGGGTACATCCGGAGGAACTCCTCAGTGCCCGAATCCAGAATGCTGGGGTCGTCCAGAAGCGGGGCCCGGAGTTCGGGATGACGTCCCAGGTACACGAGTGCCGATGAGGTGAGCGAGGTCGTCGTATCGACGCCGCCGCCTATCACCAGCAGCACGACCGCCTCGGCGTCTGCACGCGCGATCTGGTGGCCCTCGACGTCGTGCGAAACGATAAAGCTCATGGCGTCGTCTCGAGGTTCCCGCACGCGTTCGGAGAGCTCCTCTCGAACCCTCGCGCCGACCCAGGCGACATCCGCCAGGGCCTGGGCGAACTCAGGGGTGGAGCGGTCATAGCTTCCGGTGCCATGGAATGCGTTCGACATGCGCTCCCAGTCGGACTGCGGAAACCCGAGAAGTTCAAGGGAGACTGCGGCCGGAATGGGACAGGCGATGTCCTCCGTCATGTCGCACCGGCCCGATTCGATCACCTGATCGATGTAGTGGGTCACCCAGTGTGTGATGCGCGGCTGCAGACGTTGCACCGCCCCCGGAGAGAGCAATTCGCTGAGGATGCGTCGCAGGGGATGCCACTCTGGCGGATCGAGCTCTTCGGGGTAGAGCGGAGGGATCTTCAAGTTCCCCACGCTGAGCGAGGAGACCTCGGGGTCGGTCCGGGCTGAGGAGAACGTCTCCCAGTCCTTGAATGCACTCGCGACCGCTTGGTAGCTCGAGATGACCCAATGGCCGCCGTTTGCGTCGGTCCAGGCGACGGGACAGGCCCTTCGGACCTCTCGCCAGGCACGATCCGACTCGGACAGGCTGTGTTGCCGGTAGTGATCGAAGTCGATCAGAGGCTGCTTGGGCAACCCGTCACCGATCTCGGATCCTGCCATCTTCCCTCCCCGTCCGTGCACACAGCACTGTAGGGCCACGCCCCCCCGGACGCCACGTCCGGCCAGGGGGAACGCACGACACCGTGTCCTTCTCTACGCTGATCGGATGCGAGGAACCGTGATCGATGCCGATACCCACCTCTTCGAGACGCATGCGTTGTGGGCCGAGCATCTACCCAAGACGCGCCGGGGCCTGGCGGTGCACATCGAGGAGGATGCCCTGGGCTATGCCTGGTTGACCGCTCCCGACGGGGCGCACATCCATCTGGCCGAGGTCCATACACCCGGAGACATCATGACCATGGGCGAACGACGACTGCGGCAGCGGTCCGGGCTACCTCCCGTTGTTCCGTTCAAAGAACTGGAGGCCCACGATCATGACCCTGCGGCGCGGGTCGAGCTCATGGACCGTCAGGGCGTGGACCAGGCGCTGGTATTCCCCAATTTCGGTCTGTTCTGGGTGCGCACGCTCGAGGATCACCTGGACGCCCAACTCGCCAACATGGAGGCGTGGAACCGGTGGGCAGGCGAAGGCATCCGACCTGCAGGTGGGGGTCGGCTCCACCCGGTCGGTCACGTCTCTCTCCGCGATCCGGCCTGGCTCGACGCCCAATTGGCGTCGCTTTCGTCGGCGGGCGTGTCCGCGGCCATGGTTCCGATCGGCCCCGTGGACGGGAAGCCCTTCTCACACCCCGAACTGGACGCATGCTGGAGCTCATTCGAGAACCACGGCGTGGCCGTCATCTTCCATATTTCCGATGGTCCGCGGCCATTCGATGACGCTTGGTACGAGGGCGATGAAAATCCCATCGAGCCACTGTTGATGTCCACGTTCATCTCGGTCGGCCCCATGCTGGCGCTGACGGACCTGGCGGTGGGTGGTGTACTGGCACGCCATCCCGACCTACGCATCGGCCTGGTGGAGTTCACGTCATCGTGGTTCGGTCAGTTCCTGTCCTCAGTTGACGCGTGCTACACGTTCCATGCCGGGTACAACGGCCTGCCGCCCGAACGCCTCGATCTCCGACCGAGCGAGTACCTCAGACGCCACGTTCGTCTGGCCACCTTCGGGTTCGAACACCCCGCTCAGTTGGCTTCGGCCATCGGCGACCTCTACATGTTCGGCAGCGACTATCCCCATGCTGAAGGACTGGCTCGTCCGCTCGAGGACTTCCAAGCCTCGGGCGGCCCAGCCCCCTCCGCGCAGACCGCGGGGCTCTACTGCGACAATGCCGCCTGGGTCCTCGGTCCGGCCGGCGCGTGACCAGGCCGGTCAGCGATCGTCAAGGGCCGTGACCAGGGCGTCGGCGAGATCCGGATCAGAAAACGCAAATCCCGCGCCGAGCAGACGCTGAGGTACGGCGCGCTGCGACGCCAGGAGCACTTCCGAGGCCATTTCGGCGCCCAGAGCCACCCGGATGAGCTGCTCCGGCACGATCAACTTCGCCGGTCGATGGAGGGCTCGCCCCAAAGCCTTCGTGAACGCCGCATTCGAGACGGGCTGGGGAGCGGTCAGGTTGAACGGGCCGGACAACGCGCTGTCCTCGAGCAGGAAGGCGATCGCGGCGGTGACATCGCGGCGGGTGATCCAACTGAGCTGTTGACACCCGCTCCCCAGACGGGCTCCCAGGCCAAGCCGAAATAGCGGCAGTTGCTTCTTCAGCGCGCCGCCGGCGCCACTCAGCACGACACCTGTGCGCAGCATCACGACGCGGATGCCAGCCGAGGCCGCGGTGAGCGTCGCTGACTCCCATTGCGCACAGACATCGGCCAGGAAACCGGTTCCGTTTCCCGCTTCCTCGGTCAGGACCTCGTCGCCCCGCATGCCGTAGTAGCCCACGGCCGATGCACTCACCATGACCGAGGGCAGGACTCTCAGGCGCGTCAACGCCTCCGCCAGGGTCGTCGTCCCGCCCACCCGGCTGGAGAGGATCTCCTGCTTGTACCCGGGAGACCATCGACGGTCACCCACACCGGCCCCCGCGAGATGCACCGCGGCATCGATGCCCTGCAGCCGGTCGGTCTCGATGGTGCCCTTCCGCGGATCCCACAAGACCTCGTCGGCTGCGGCCTTCCCACGCACGACGGGTATGACCTGGTGTCCTCGGGAACGAAGGTAGGGCACCAAGGAGGATCCGATCAGTCCTCCCGACCCCGTGACGGCGATCTTCATGGACGTGCACTCCCTTGCTCGGGCGATGACGCGCCAGCAGTGATCCGCTGACCCAGGCGACGCAAATTTCCGCGCCACAGCGCCGCAAACACAGGCTTGGCCAACCACGCCCCCATCGCCGCCCCCAACCACCATGGAAACGTGAGTTGTTCCTCCCATTCGATGAGCGTGGCTCGGCCCGGTGCATCGGTGAGCGTGAAACGGCCCGACCCGCTGACCGCCCCGGTGTGCCGCACTCCCATTGCTCCCGCGTTCACCCACTCGGTGATCTCCATGACGTCGGTCAGACGGACTGGCCCGACCCTTGTGTCACATTCGAACCTCGTACCAACTCCTGATCGTGACCTGGTGAGAAAACGGATGGCGGTGGCATCCATCATCCAGGCGACGTGGTCCTCAATGCGCGCCAACTCCGCCCACACGCGGTGCCGCTCCGAAGGGATGACTTCCGACACCAGAACCCTCACCATTGAACGCTCAATTCTGCGTGCGATCCGGCGACACGCTCCGGCGACAACCCGCTTCGCCGTGGGCCAGGGCGAAATCCCACATCCTGCGGACCCGATCGAAGCATAGGTCCCCCGCACCCCACAGCATCCCTGGAGGGGCGGCGAGCGAGCTTCCCTTTGCCTCAATGGGCCGTTGCGCCGACCGCTCAGTGGAGGACGAACCTGGCCATTCGGACACGGGGCAGGGCTCGCCTCGGGTTCGTCCACTCGCGGCCATCGCTCCAATTCGGAGCCTTCCTTCAGTCTTGGTACGTTGGCGTGGCGCCAGGAACGAGGGGGGATGGACACGATGAAGTCTGAGCACAGCCCGCTGAGTGGGTTCGACGAGTACCCGATCCATCAGATCCCAGAGCCTCTCCGAATCCTCGGTACGTCAGATCCACGGGCCTACGAGCGGTACTGGTTCACCGCAGCCGATCGGGAGCAGGACGTGCTGCTCGTGATGGGCTTCGGGTTCTACCCCAACCTCGGCACCGCTGACGCCTTCGCCATTCTCGTCCATGACGACACGCACACGACGGTGAGAGCTCACCGGGCCCTGGAGGACGATCGGGCTGACATCGGGACCGGCCCACTTCGCGGCGAGGTGGTCGAGCCGTTCCGGGAGTGGCGGCTGACGGTGGATGACAATGCGCGGGGGTTGCGCGTCGACATCAGGTGGCACGACACCAAACGGGCCATCTTCCACCGCATGGGCGGAGCCGGCATGCAGACGAGCCACGACGGGAGGCCTGCGCTCCCCACGGCGGGGTACGAGGGCTTTGGACGCATCGAAGGCGAGGTGACGATCGAAGGGAAGTCCCTGCCTCTTTCGATCGAGAGCACGAGAGGGAGCCGGGATCACCATTGGGGCATCCGCAATGGTGTGGGCGGTCCCGGACATCTCCAACCCCAGCCGCGCGGATCCCACCTCGGACAGTGGGTGGAATTCTCCGACTGGTCGATATGGGGTTGGCGGTGCTTGCGCAACATCGGCGACACGGCACACCCGGGCGCCGAGATGGTGACCCCGTTCTCCAACAAGATGCGCTTCGACCCGCAGACCAACCATTTGCTCGGCGGCGTGATCCAGAACCGCTTCGCCGACGGCACGGTCCGTGAGATCACCTACGAACAGATCGGCCACCGGGTGGCCTATCTGCGCTGTGGGATGTACATGGGGCCCGATCAGAACGGCACACCCGAGGAAAACTGGTTCCAAGGGACCTATGGGGGAGGCGACGCCATCAGAGGAGAGGCGTATGACCTGAGCGATCCGGTCATACGGCAACGGATCGCCGGATTCGACGATCACCTGGTTCTCGCCACGTGCAGAGACGAGCAGACGATCGGTCTCCTCGAGTGCTCCAACCCCGTTCTCTATGAGATGTGCCGCGACGGCGCCCCCGGATTCGCCCTCCTCGAGGACTGAGGGGTCGGCCGATGGATCCGTCGACGTTTGCGATCTGCGCCGCGGCGTACCTGCAAAAGGCTTGGGGTGAGCCGGGACTCGAGGCCACCGATGCACGAAGGATCATCGGAGGTGCATCTCGCCATACATGGTCCGTCGATGCGAAATGGAACGGCGCCGACGGCAAACCGCAGCTCCGTCGGCTCATCTTCCGATTGGACCCACCCGCCTCGCTCCTCGAGAGCAACCGCGGCACCGAGTACGCCATGTATCGCGCCCTGTACGGCCTGCCGGGCATCCCTTTGCCCGAGCCGCTCCTCCTCGAAGACGACAATGCTGCCTTTGGGATGCCGTTCTTCGTGATGGAAAGGCTGGACGGCGTGGCATGGCCGCAGGAGTTGCTGACACCCGCCTTCGCCGGCCGCCGCGAGTCGGTCGTACGGCAGATGTACCAGATCCTCGGATCCATAGCTGCCGTGGACATCGAAACGGTCGGGCTGGACGGCGTGTTGCGCGCCCCGGCACACGACGACGCCTGGTCGGTCGAGCTCGAGCGATGGGAGAGGACGTTGCGCGACCACAACCTGGGGCCCATGCCCGTCACGCAGGCCGTGATCCGGGAGCTCCGTCGCCATCCGCCTCCGCCGGTCACCCCTTCCAGGATCGTCCACGGTGATTTTCGAGTGGGGAATGTGCTGTTCTCCCCCGCCGGTGTGACGGGCGTCCTCGACTGGGAACTCACCCACCTGGGTGACCCCCACGAGGACATTGCCTGGAGCATGGCCCGCAACTGGCGCTCAGGCGCCACTCCGGAGTTGGTCGGGGGCGCCCTCCATCCTGCCGAAGTGATCGACGTATGGGAGAGCACGAGCGGGATGCACGCCGAACCGGAGTCACTTCGATGGTGGCAACTGTTCTCTCATGTAAAGGCCAACGCTATTTGGGCCACTGCGGCCCACGAATTCTCCACCGGCCGGACGAGCGAGCTCATGTTCGGCACCATGGGTTGGCTCAACATCGGCTCCCAGGAGAAGTGGGCCCTCGAGGATCTCGGGGTCTTGACATAATGAGACCCGACCCACAGCGCGTGATGCAGACCGCGTTGAAGACACTCGAGGAGGTCGCCGCCGGGCTCAGCGACGCCCAAGAGATCTCCCGCCTGCGCGGCGTGCAATCACTCCTTTCGATACTTCAGCGCGAGTGGGACACCTGTGCGTCAACTCGGCTTGCCGGAATCTCGCGTTACACCGACATCGTTCGGCGCGGCTCACTGCTCGTGACGGGTGAGCGCCATGAACGTCTCACCCGGGTCCTCGTCGAGACCGGGCGCAACGCCTCCGATTTCAGGATCTCCTCCCTCGAGATGAGCCTCGATCACCTGCGGGCCGCGGTTATCGACCTGCAAAGCTGGCTCGAAGACTCCGAGGGCGCACAAGAGCGCGCCCTTCTCGAAGCCGTCTGGCGCGCCGAGTACGAAGACGCGAAGAGCGAAGATCGGAATCATTTCTTTTGGTAGGAGCGACCCCGGGAGAAGCGCAATGAGCATGGACAACGAGCGAATCGATCTGACCCGGCCGGAGTTCTGGATGGCCGATCCCTATCCGACGTTGGCGCGCCTTCGGGAATCGGATCCTGTCCACTACCACGACACCGCCGCACATCCGTTTTGGGCGTTGACTCGGCACGACGACATCGTCGCCGTGTCGAAGACCCCCGAGACCTTCTGTTCCGGCAAGGGAATCGCCATACAGGGCGGCAGCGGGGAAGAGATGGCGGAGTTCGAGAACCTGGTGACGATGGACGACCCGGCCCACAAGTGGCTGCGGGCCCTGGTGAGCCGGGGATTCACCCCAGGACGCATCAGGACCCTCGAATCTCACGTTCGTGAACTCACCACATCGATCCTCGACGAGGTGTCGGGGCGTGACGAGATTGATTTCGTCGAGGATGTGGCGGCGCTCCTGCCCAGCTACGTCATAGGCGAGCTGCTCGGCGTGCCGCGCCAGGACCAACATCTCATCAAGGTCTGGAGTGACGGGATCACCGAGGGCGGAGGTGAGGGAGACGGCCAGAATGAGGGCGGCTTCGCCGCCATCGGGCACATGATGACGTACCTGGCCGGCATGCAGGAGGCCCGCAGGCAGTCACCCACAGATGACCTCGTGTCCCTGCTCATGCAGGCGGAGATCGACGGGAGGCGACTCAGCGAGCAGGCTCAGCGGGGCTTCTTCCTCCTTTTGGAATTCGCCGGGAACGAGACCACGAGGAACACCATCGTGGGAGGTCTGCTCGCCTTGGCGGAGCACCCGGACCAGGCAGTGCTCCTTCGCAACGAGCCGAGTCTCATCGGCTCGGCCGCAGAGGAGATGCTCAGGTTCGTCTCGCCGGTGACGCACTTCCGGCGGACGGCGACGAAGGACGCCGAGCTTCGGGGTCGCACGATCCAAGAGGGTGACTGGCTCGTGCTGTTCTATGGCGCCGGAAATCGCGACCCGGAGGTCTTCCCTGATCCTGACCGGTTCGACGTGACCCGTTATCCCAATCCGCACATCGCCCTCGGTGGAGGCGGTCCTCACTTCTGTCTCGGTGCCGCACTCGGCCGATTGGAGATACGCGTGATGTTCGAAGAACTGCTGCGGCGCTTCCCCGACATCGAAGTGACGGGCCGGCCCACGCGGGTCCGCTCCAACTTCATCCGCGGCATAAAGACGATGCCGGTTCGCTTGGGTAAGGACCACGGTGCGTGATTTTTCCGGTGCGACGGCGATCGTGGGCGCGGCCAACACCGCATTCTCCTTTACGTCGGAGCGATCCCACCTCGACTTGGCGCTCGAGGCGATCCTGCTGGCTCTCGACGACGCGGGTCTTGCTCCCCGCGACGTGGACGGCATCACCGGCTACTCATTCGACCGCGTGCGCGAGTACGAGTTGGTCAACAACCTCGGACTGCGCGATCTGGCCTTCTTCGCTGAGTCCCCGTACGGAAATGGCTGCGGCGCCGTGGCCCTGGCCGCCCTGGCCGTGGCCGCCGGACGGGCCCACACGGTGGTCGCGTTTCGTAGCGTCAAGGCGCCGCTCGGCGACACGCTGCATTTCGATCAGGGCATGGAGTCGATTGGCCCGGCTCTGGCCGGGTCCCGGGTCCACCACGCTCCCTTTGGCCTGCTCACGGTGATCCAGTGGGCTGCTCTCGTGGCGCAGCGCTATGTCCACCGCTACAACAGTGATCCCGATGGCTTCGGCTGGGTCACCGTGGTGGCACGCGAATACGCGGCCACCAACCCATCCGCCCTGCACTTCGGCCAACCGCTGAGCCGTGAGCAGTACCTCGCCGCCCCCTTTGCCTCCTCTCCCCTTCGCCTGCCCGATGGCAACGTCGGCAACGATGGAGCCAGCGCCGTCGTGGTGACGAGTGCCGACCGGGCATCGGATGTGCGCCGTGCCGGTATACCGATCCTGGCCGCCGGATGGGCCACCGGGCCCGAGCTGGAAGTGGTGACCAGTTATCAACGACCGGAGATCGAATGGCCGGAAGAAACCGCACTCCTGGCCCGACGTCTGTACGGCGAAGCCGGCATCGTCCCCTCCGATGTCGACTTCCTCGAGGTCTACGACCACATTTCTGCTCTGGCCTTGCTCTCCCTCGAGGGCCTGGGCTTCTGCAAGCCCGGCGAAGCGGTGGACTTCGTAAGCGGGGGCGACAACATCCGGGTGGATGGGACACTGCCGCTCAACACCCACGGCGGCCACCTCGGAGAGGCCTATGTACAAACGATGAACCACGTGGTCGAGGCGGTTCGCCAGCTCCGGGGTGACGCGGTCAACCAGGTGGCCGACGCCTCGATCGGACTGGTTGTGGGCGGCTCGTTGGCTCCGGTGACCGGCTTGGTGCTCGGCTCCTCATGACCGATCACCTCGGCCCGCGGCCGATCCCGGGTCCCGACGACGCCCCGTACTGGGAAGCTCTGGCACGTGGGACGCTCCTGATCCAGCGTTGCGAGGCGTGCGGCACGGTGCGCCATCCTCCCCATCCCCGTTGCGGTCAGTGTGCATCGGCCTCTCTGAGCTGGACGCCCGCCACGGGGCTGGGCACGGTCTACTCCTTCACCATTGTGCGTCACCCCGCGAACCCTGAGCTGGCCGGGTCGGTGCCCTACGTGGTGGCCCTGATCGAGCTGGACGAGGGGCCACGTCTGGTAAGTAACGTCGTCGGCGTGGACCCCAACCTGGTCGCCATCGATCAACGAGTGCAGGTGCAGTTCGACCGCGTCGGACCCGACACGGTCCTCCCGCGATTCTCACCGGTCGAGGTGGACCGATGACGCGTCGACCCTACGAGCTGATTTCCGCCGATTCGCATGTCAACGAGCCACCGGACCTCTGGACATCGCGGGTGCCGGCGCGCTACGCCGATCGCGCTCCACGCATTGAGCGATTCGACCGCGGCGACGCGTGGGTGCTCGAGGGAGCTCGCGAACCGATCCCCTTCGGTCGGAACGCGTGTGCGGGCATGGGCCCCTGGCCGCCCGATCCTTGGGTGCGCTTCGAAGAGGTCAGGCCCGGGGGCTACGACCCGAAGGCGAGACTGCTCGACCAGGATCTGGACGGGGTGGACGCCGAGGTGCTGTTCCCGACGCCCAGAGTGGCCAACGCCGTCTTCGTGCATCCCGACCGGGACTTTCAGGTGGCCTGCATCCGGGCCTACAACGATTGGATTGCTGAATTCTGCTCGTACAGCCCCGACCGATTCGCCGGCGTGGCACTCCTCCCCAACTCCGGGATCGACGACGCGATAGCCGAGTGCACGCGAGTAGCCGCCCTCACAGGCATCAACGCCGTCACCATCGGCATGTATCCCCACGGCGACGTCCGGATGGAGCCCGAGGATGACCGGCTCTGGGCGACACTCGAAGAGCTCGACCTCACTCTGACCATCCACGTTCGCCTCACGGATGCCGCGCCCGGAGCCCACCATGCGACGTTGCGAGAAGGGGTCATTCGGATGCTCGATGTCCCGGTCCGCCTCGAGGAGTTCATCTACACCGGCGTCATGTGGCGCTTCCCGCGATTGCGGGTGGTGTTCGTCGAGGTGGATGCGGGCTGGGTGCCGTACTGGAAGGAGCAGGCGTATAACCGCTGGCGCCGCCAGGACCCCGTCCTACGCGCCGAGCGGGGCATGGCTGAGTCGCCGCTTTCGTGCATGGATCGAATCGGCTTCACGTACATCACCGATCGCTACGCCGTACACAACCGCCATCTGGTCGGCCTCGATCAACTGATGTGGTCGAGCGACTACCCGCATAGTGCCAGCGACCACCCCTTCTCCTGGCGCACGATCGAATCGGACTTCTACGGGGTGCCTGAGCACGAGCGGCGGGCCATCCTGGCGGGCAACGCCATGAGGTTCTTCAAGCTCCGGCCTGAGGGACCTGGCACATGACCTTGGCCAGCGGGTCCCACCAGGTCGGTGCAGGCCGGGCGTATGTGGCGTGGCCGGAGCGGGCCGACCGGCCCTTGCCTGTCGTCCTGATTGTCTCGGACATTTGGGGGGACGGGGACCATCTGCGCGACGTGGCAGACCGAGTAGCCCACGCCGGCTATCTCGCCGTGGCCCCCGATCTCTATAGCGGGTTCCCGGCTTCGGATGCCTTGACACCGGGCCGCGTGGCGAGTGCACGCGGCTGGGTCGACGGGTTGGCCCCTGCGACGTGGATGGATGCGACCGAGCGGGCCCAGGCCCTGGCAGAGGTTGGGGCCGCAGGGGTGGCGCTGGGCGAGACTCTCGACGCGCTCTTCGAGGGTCCGGCTGATCTCGGGCGCTTTGATCCGATCCTCAGCGATGCCATCACTCTCGGGTCCGCTCATGACGCCGGGAACCACGGGCCAGTGGGGGCAGTCGGGTTCTGCATGGGTGGCAGCCTGGTGGGTCTGCTCGCGGGCGACGAAGCCCGGCTTGGCGCCGCAGTGATCTTCTACGGGACTCCGCCCCCGCATGACCGGTTGCAGGGTGGTACGTGCCCTGTCCTGGGCCTCTACGGGGGCGAGGACCATGCCATCACCGATGCCGTACCGGCCCTGGCCGACGCCATGACGGCTGCGCACCGCCGCTTCGAGTACCACGTCTATCCGGGCGCGCCGCATGCCTTCTTCAACGAGACGCGGAGCGCGTACCGCGTAGACGCCGCCAGGGATGCCTGGGTCCGGACACTCGACTTTCTGTCGACCGAGTTGGTCGGGGATTCATGACCACCCTGGTCACGGGAGCGGGACTGACCGGGTCCTTCGTGGCCCGCACCTTGCAGGCACTGGGTGAGCCGGTCGTACTCCAAGATGTCATCATCGACCCGGTCCCGCTGCGGCGAATTCTCGATCTCGACGCCCTCACACTCGTGCGCAACGACTTGATCGACCTGCCCGAGTTGCTGAGAACCCTCGAACGGCACGAGGTGAGCCGGATCATCCACACGGCGTCGCTCACCTCGGACATCTGGCAACACCCGTACAGGGGGGCCCGCGTCAACATAGAGGCCTTCCTGAATATCTACGAAGCTGCACGACTCTGCGAGGTCGAACGGGTGACGATCTCGTCGACGGCCTCGGTCTACGCTGCCGCCAACACCACCGACCCCGAACGCCCAACTGCGCCGGTGAAGGAGACCGATACCCTCCGGCCAGGAGACGTCTACGGCACGACCAAACTGGCCGGCGAGCACCTTGGCCTCAACTATCACCATGGGTATGGGATGGGCTTCTCGGCCGTACGCTATCCCTTGGTCGTCCCGCCGTACGACGGCGCGCTCGCCTTCATTCCAGCCACCGACATCGCCCGATTAGGGTCGAACGTCGCGGTCATGGTGGCCGGTGCCCTTCGCGGCAATCCCGTGCGCTTGAGGGACTGGGGCGACATGGACTGGGCCTTCGCAGCGGACATCGCCCATGGCACGGTCCTGGCCAATCAGGTCGACTGCGCCGACGGCCGCATCTACAATCTGGGGGTGGGGTCGACGATGCGATTGGAGGCGGTGGCCGAAATCGTGCGCCGCCTCGTCCCCGGGGCGGACATCACCATCGAGACCGATGCGCGCGCCCGCACCCGCGAGCACCCGCTCGACATCAACCGGGCCCGAATCGACTTGGGATACGAGCCCGAGTACGACATGGAAAGGGTGGTCTCCGAGATGCTGGCCGATGCTGCGTTGGGAGTCGCGCCACCCGAGGCTGCCGCTTTCACCGTCGGCACCAGCTTCTTGGATCTCCGGGGCGAGCAACCCAAATGAGCGAGTCCGCCGAATCCCGGGGTGACACCGTGCAGCGTCGGGTACTCGGACCCGATCACCCTCCCGGGGGCGCTCCCGCCACCGAGGCCGAAGCGGCGTTCCGGGCCTTGGCCTCACGCGAGATATGGGCCGGCGTCTGGGATCGACCGGGGCTGGACCTGGCCACGCGACGTGCGATCACCATGGCGGTGCTGATCGCCTTGGGACACCCGGAGGGACTCTTCGCGCATGCACGCGGCGCCCTGGCCGACGGCATGACAGCCGAAGAGATCGGCGAGATCGTCATGCACTGTGGCCTCTATTGCGGCGCTCCGGCGGCCGCCGCCGCCTTCCGGGCATTACGGCCGCTGTTGACGGACGCAGGCGCTCCCGGCGGCGTGGCCGACGCCGATGGCGCCTGAGCCCGGGGGCGAGGCGCCGTTCGCCCGGGAGACGACAGATCCAGGGCCGCTGTCCGGACTTATCGTCGCCGATTTCAGCCGCGTGCTGGCCGGACCACTCGCGACGATGATGTTGGGCGACCTCGGAGCGACGGTCATCAAGGTTGAAGAGCCGGCACACGGTGACGATTCCCGGGCCTGGGGCCCGCCCTATGTTGATGGGGAGAGTACGTACTACCTCAGCATCAACCGCAACAAGCGCAGCATCACACTCGATCTGCGGACCACTGAGGGTGCAACCCTCGCGCAAGAGTTGGCCGCCCGCGCCGACGTCATGGTCGAGAACTTCCGTGCGGGCCGGCTGGCCCAGTACTCGCTGGACTACGACAGCGTCGCCCAGGTCAACCCGGCCGTCATCTATTGCACCGTCTCGGGTTTCGGCTCTGGTCCAGGGTCGGCACTGGCCGGCTACGACTTCATCGCCCAAGCGGTGGGCGGGCTCATGTCCATCACGGGCCGCGAGGAAGGACCTCCCACGAAGGTGGGCGTGGCTGTCGTCGATGTGTTGACGGGGCTCCACGCCTGTATCGGCATCATGGCCGCGCTCGCGGCACGCGCGAAATCGGGCCAGGGTCAGCGAGTCGAGGTGAACCTCCTCTCCAGTCTCATCGCCTCCCTCATCAATCAAGGATCCGCATACGCCAATACCGGGCTGGTGCCACGGGCGATGGGAAATCGGCACCCGAGCGTCGTTCCCTACGAGACGTTCAACACGGCGGACGGCGTCATCGCCGTAGCAGTCGGCAACGACACCCAATTTCGCAGCTTGTGCACGTTATTGGGGCTGCCCGCACTCGGTGAAGATGAACGGTTCTGTGTCAACGCTGCACGCGTGCGTCACCGAACCGAGCTCATCGAGACCCTCGAACATGCACTGGCGTCGGATACGGCAGCGCGGTGGGCCGTGCGCATGAACGACGCAGGCGTCCCCTGCGGACCCATCAATGACATCGCCGGGGCATTTCAATTAGCGGAATCCCTGGACTTGAATCCGATCACCATGATGCAACGTCACGCTGGAGCTGCGATCGCCCAGCTCTCAAACCCGATCCAGCTTTCGAAGACCCCTCCCCGGTACACGTTGCCACCCCCCACGCTCGGAGGCGATAACGAACGCATCCTGAAGTGGCTCACCGCACCCGCACAGGCGCTCGAGTCTTAGACCGGGGCAAGTGAAGTCCCATAACCGAGTATCGCCTGAAACCGTCGTGCTCCGGAGATCGGCAGGATGGTAGCGGTGGACATCTCATGTGGTGACCATGCACCCGAGTCCGAGAGTGCCTCACCGATCCATCTGACATTGGCAAAGACGTACCAATCGGTGACCACGAGGTTCAAGATCGTAAAGGTGGCAGGCCTCCACGAGAGGAACTGCTCGTCCAGCGCGATGCGTATCTCCTCCTTCCCTTCACCGACGCACATCCGACCCTCGGCGTCGGTGCAGCTACGAATGCCCAGCGCACAGTCCTCCTCGAGGAGGTCGACCACCTTCTGCCCGTTGCCCGTGCACCACGCGGCCAGGAAGGCCTCGTGCTGGTCCACCGTTTCCATCAACTCTTCGGTTGGGGGCTCGTGATGGACCGACCTTGTGGCCATGGCATCGGCAAAGCTCGTGCGGTTCCACGGGATCTCCCCCAAAATGCCGCCGGCGGCAATCGGGAAGAGTACGGCGGTGTCAACCGCAAAATCGTGCGGCTCAACCGGATGGTCATCACACCCAGCGCGTGTACGCATGGTGGCGACGCTTTGTTGAAAGACGAACCAGTCACTGACGATGCGCCGTATCTGGCGAGAGCGCACGACGTCCAACGACGTCCGCAGATTGACATAGTGGTCCCTGACTGCGGCGGGTGTCTCAGCGACCTCCAATTCCAGCTTTCCGTATTCTCTCGTGACGATGAAGAATCGGGGATCAGGAGCGACGGTGCCCATGATCTGGTCGACGTCGTTGGAGAATTCCGCCCGTAGGTGGGCCATGACCTTGGCCAGATTCTCCTCATACACGTGTGCGATCGTCATACAGCAGCCTCCCGACGCCATGCTTAGCCGGACTTCTCGCCTTCGGCCAGCATCAGCGGCCCTCCGCAGGTCGATACCGCACCGCATGCCTGGTGGCCAGCCTGAAGCCTGCCCCGGGAGGGCCTCGGGGCAATTCGTCCCAGCACTGACGGCCTTGGACTTCTTGTCACGGGATGGGTGAGGGGACGAGCCGACCCGAACCGGGTACAAAGGTTCTCGTCAATAGGGCAATTAGTCCCAGAACGCGGAAAACCGATATCCATAGGGACGTTGGTCCCGATTTCGGTCCGGAGGGCAACTAGGGAACTTGGTCCCTACGCAAACGCACCCAGGCGCGCTGACAATGGAGGGATGTCGATGTACACGCAACTACTCACCAGCGCGCCGAGAGGACCGCTCGAGAACCTGCAGGGCGAGGCACTGCTTTGCTACACGCTCGACTGCCAATCCGAAATGCTGGCGTCGGGACCGATTACCCGCGCCACCGCCATGTCCGCGTTGGCGATGGAAGTTGCCTACGATTGCGCCTTGCTCAAGCTCTGTGCGGCCAACGGCATCGACACGGTCGCCACGGACTTCTCGCACCCGGCAAACGATCGGCGCCGCCTCGAGGCTGCACTAAAGGAGGCCGGCATTGATCTGACCTCTCTCGCCTGGCAATGGAAAGGCCCTCACGCCTGAGCGTTGCCAACAGTTGGTGACGTAGTTCCTGATCGACTTCTCACGTCGCCGAGAGCGTATGGTTGTCCGGCCCGATGGCCATCTTCAGCTCGACCGTCCCACACTCGACCGTTGACTCGGTGGGATAACCCGTGGCGTGGAACACCGCGAGCATGGCCTTGTTCTCAACCAGTACTTCGGCAATGAGACATCTGATTCCCGCCTTCCTTGCCCGCGCAGCCAGACGATGGAGCAGCATCGTGGCTATCCCATGATGCTGAAATGCATCAGCCACCACGAATGCAACCTCGGCCTGCGTCGGATCATCCAGCCGGTCGTAACGCCCGACTGCGATGAGCTCGCCATCCCGTGCTACCACCAGGGCAGCGCGGTCTCGGCCATCCACCTCCGTCAAATGTGCAACCTCGGCCGGTTGCAATGCAAGGTGCGGGTAGAAGTACCTCAGCGTGACGGAGCGGCACGAGAGACGCCCATGGAACCGAACCAGCGCTTCGGCGTCGTCTTGTCTGATCGGACGGAGCGTTGCCATGGTCCGATCGCCGAGCTCGAAGAGCTCGCCAACCGCCGTTGTGCTCGCCATTGCCATAGGCCTCACTGTGACAGGGTGCAGAGCGAGCGGTAGGGGCAATGGTCCCAACCGAGGGACAAATTGTCCGCGGAGACCGGGCGAAGGGACCGTTTGCCCTAAGTCGTGGGACCTTTGTCCCTACCACCATCGCGGCAAATGCGTGACGATGGGTCCGAGAGTCCGACGCAATGCAGAGAATGAGATGGTGATCATGAACCACGACGCGAACACTTCAACCGACGGATGCGAGAAGGGCGAACTCCGGATCGTCGTGGGGGTCGACGGTTCCGAATGTGCGGACCGAGCCGTAGAGTTCGCCGCCCATGAGGCAGCACGATGGGGGGCTCTTCTTCACGTCGTGAGCGCGTACGAAGTATCCCCCAATGCCGGTTGGGTCGTCATACCCCTCGAGCCCTATGAGGTGAATGCAGCGGCAAGCGTGCGCAAAGCGCTTTCCCGCATCCACGAACTCGAGCCGGGCGTGGTGACGAAGGGAGAGCACATTCACGGCTTCGCCGGGAACGTCCTCGTCGAAGCGAGCAAGGGGGCGTCGCTGCTGGTCGTCGGGACCCGGGGACGCGGAGAGGTCGCCAGCCTGATCCTGGGATCGATCTCCGAGCATTGTCTGCACCACGTCGACGAGTGCCCTATCACCATTGTCAAACACACGGGATCGGCGTAATCGCTGCATCAACGAACGTGCTTTGCGCCCACTTCGACACCGCGACCTTCGGGTCGGCCCGCTATCGGGCTTCGGGAGGAATCTGGGTGGTCAGGCACGACTGTCTCCGAAGCCGAGCGACTCGGCGCTCGGCCCGTGCCGATCCTGCCGCGGCGGACCGCTTCGGGGATCGTTGACGAACTACACCTGCTGACGGTGCCGGTCCTCGTCGGGGGAGGCACACGATGGCTCCCCCACGGAGTCTCGTCGGATCTCGACCTTCTCGACACACGCCGATTCGGCAACGGCGTTGTCTTCCTCAGATACCGCGTCAAACCATGAGGGTTGGCTTGGAACAGGGCCCCTGTGAAAAGTCGAGGTCCCCTATACCACTGTCCAGAGGTTCACCGTTGCGGGACGCTGAACCGCGCCGGGAGGCTCACCCAGCCGTTGACCGCTCCTACCCTCGGATAGCGAACCGCGCCAGCGGTGTCGACGACGTAGTCGCCGATGGTGTCGAGGACGGTGTCAAGCACGGCGTCAAACGTCGCCCGGGCCAAGGGAGCCCCGATACAACGGTGGGGACCGAAGCCGAAGGCCACGTGCGGGCGAGTGTCACGGGTCACCTCCACTCGGTCCGGCTCGTCGAACACGGCGGGATCCCGGTTGGCTGCCGTCCAGGAGAGAAGCAGGCGCTCGCCGCGACCGAGGTCCTGTCCTCCGATCCGCACGGCACGGGTTGCCGTGCGTGCGGTGGCCGGGGCGGGGCTGAACACCCGGAGGAACTCTTCGCGAGCCGACGGGCGCAGGTGCGGCTCGTCGATGAGCTGGCGGCGGACGTCGGGGTGCTCAGACAGCCAGAACAGGGCGTTGGCAAGCAACGCCGTTGTGGTATCGACCCCGCCGGCCACCACCGCGAACAAGACATTCACCGCATCGGCATCGCTCACCGGTTCGCCGTCGATCTCGGCCGCAACGATCACAGAAGCGACATCGTGCGTGGGCGACCGACGCCGAGCGATGACCAGGTCCAGCAACGTGGCCCGTAGGTGGCCGATGCCCTCAAGAGCGGCCAGCCAGGTCGGTGAGTGAGGAGGAGCGGCAACGAGAGAATGCAACGGCTCGGCAAAATTCTCCCACTGGTGGGCGTCGAGCCCGACCAGGACCATGGTGACCATTGCCGGAACGGGGTTGGCGAGGTCCAGCACCAAGTCGATCGATCCGGACTCGAGGTGGCGGTCGAGCCGCTCCGCGACCATGGCCCGGATCACGGGAAGCCAAGGGGCGGTAGCCGCAGGGGTGAACCATGGAAGGAGCAAGCGCCGGTACTGGTGGAACGCCGCCCCATCCATCTCAGAAGGGATCGATCGGTAGTGCCCTTGCGGGGGAATGGCGATGCCCCCGAACTCCTTGCCCAACCGCGACCCGTCGAGGTCGTGTTCGGAAGAGAACGCCTCGGGGTCGCGCCCACACCGCCGCACGAGGTCGTGTGACGTCACGACCCAGTAGCCGTCATGGGCCGGTGTGTGAGCCACCGGACATGAGCTTCGCAACTGGGCGTGAGTGGCCGCGGGGTCCCACTGGTCCAGGGGTCGATGGTGATCATACGGATCAAGCCCAGGCCGCTGATCCGTTGAAACACCAGGTGGAACGGCCTCGGGCGCCATGTTCAGGGAGCAGTCCCGATCGGTGGGATCCGGCGGACGAAGACCTCTATGCGCTCGATTCGATCTTCAGGGTCCATGCGGAATGTCCCAGCCACCCGCACCGCGTGGGGCGAGCCCTCGACCTCGATCGTCTCCGTGACGTTGACATGGACCATTGGACCTTCTTCGATCACCTCGGTGATCTCCACCTTCTGGCCCTTGAGGGTGGGCAAAAGGTCACGCAGGAAGGCGACGTAATCGTCGGGATCTTCCCAGGCGTGCTCATCGTATGGCCCCACCCGGCTGAAGGAGTCGGAGAGGCAGCCTCGCACTTCCGCCCAGTCATGGCGATCCATTGCGGCAAAGTAGCGATCGATGGTGGCGTTCACATCGTTACGGTAACGGGTGAAGACGGCCCGCGCCGTGGGAGGCGTCGTTACGGCAGGCGGTATAGCAGCATGGCGTTCCGGCTCAGGATCTTCTCCTGGGCGCCGGCCAGTCCAGCGTTCACCGGGCAGGTGGCCGCAATGCCCGCCCGGTGCTCGTCGCCCACGCCTCAATGAGCGCGTCGTAGGGGTCCTGCTGGATCACCTCGGACTTCGCGGGGAATTCGAACGCCTCAGGGGGCAGATCCCCGTGCTCGAAGAGATGGGTGGCGAATTGGCGGTGCACCCTGGCGGCGGAGGCCGTCCCCCATCCGGTCGACAGAACGACGTCCAGGCCCGGCATGACGGTACCGAAGCCCACGATCGGCACTGTCACCTCTGCCTTGATCGCCGCGACCTGCTCTTCGGTCGCGAAAGTCGGGAGGAACGCGTCGGCGCCGGCATCCTGGTAGGCAACGCCACGACGCACGGCCTCGTCGAGCGAGCCGGAACCGCCACCGCCGACGGCGTAGAGCTCATCACAGCGGACGATGATCGTGAAGTCGGGATCCCGCCGCGCCGCGACCGCGGCCCGGATCCGCGCCTGCATATCGGCGATCGACAGAAGGGGCCCAGCCCACTTCGAGTGCTTTGGCGGGATCTCGTCCTCAATGTGGATCCCGGCGACACCAGCGTGTTCATAGCGCTGGATGCTCCGATAGACGTCAGCCACCGTCTCCCCACACTGGTCCGCATCAACGATCAAGGGGATCGTGATCGCCTCGGCGACCCGGCCGGCCTGCTCGATCATCTCGGTCGGGGTGAAGACGCCATTGTCGGGGATGGCGTAGTGCATCATGCTCGTCCCGTGGCCGCCCATGTAGGCGGCGGGAAAGCCCACGTCCTCAATGATGCGGGCGCTCAAGGCGCTGTAGCACTCGGCTGCCATGAACGGGTCCCCGGCTATGAGCGATCGCAGCTCTTGACGAGTTGACATACCGGTGCCTCCTGATCGGACGTTTTCGAGGGCGATGGGCCTCGGACGGACCTCGCCGCGCTGGACCCGACGAGTTCCCCCCGGCGTGAACGCGATGGTAACGACCACCCTCCCTTTCCACAACATGCGCCTTGGTTCGCCCGTGTGCCTGGGCGCGGGCACGGCGGCTCGCGAACCGCTCCCGGACTTGCGCCCCGGGGATCATTGCGGGGAAGCTCCTGCGGTCGTGTTGCACCCCGTCGAGAAAGACGCCGCGTTGTTCGTGCCCGACGGCGACCGTTATGTGCCGACGCCCTACTGCCAGGGACCGTGGGACCCCGGCGCACAGTTCGGAGGATCCCCGGCGGCGCTCCTCGCAACCCTCGTCGACACGACGCCGAGCCTTGTCCCGATGCAGGTGGCCCGGCTCACCACCGACTTGATGCGGCCCGCTCCGCTCACCCCCCTGACCGCCGAAGTGCACGTCATCCGGGAGGGCAAGAAGATCCAAGTGGTCGTGGCATCCTTGTTCGCCGACGGCGTCGAAGTCGCCCGGGCTACGGCTCTGCGGGTCCGTCGCGCCTCCGTTGAGGCCGACGGCCTCCCCGACGGCCGTAGCTCCAACCCACTGCCACCCCGACCGAAGCCGGTGGAAGAGGATCCCTTCGCGCCGAACCCCCACGGCTCGAGGTTGGCCATGGAATACCTTTTCGAGGGGTCCGGGGGGTACTACAGGCACCCAGGCTGGGTGCGACTGCGGATCGATGTCATCGCCGGGCAGCGTCCTCTGCCGGTGGCCCGGCTCGCCTACATAGCCGACAGCGCCAGCGGGGTGGGACACGTGCGGACGGTGCCGATCAGCTGGATCAACGCCGATGTCGCTCTCAACGTCGTCCGCGAGCCGGTCGGCGAGTGGCTCTCCCTCGATGGCCGGAGCTGGATCGGGCACACCGGCACAGGGCAGGTGCAGGCCACGATGTCAGACGTCGAGGGCGTCGTCGCGACGGTCTCCATGGTCCGGCTCGTCGACCCCCCTGGTGCCTCATAACGCCCCGGATGGAGGCAGCACCGGCGTGACGTCACCGTGAGCCGTGCTGCTAGCGTCGCCGGGAGGACGTTGAGGCGAGGGCTCTCCCGCGGTGTTGGCGCGTATAGGGCGCCGACGAGAGAGGCCGACCGTCTTTGACCAGTGGGGACTGACGAGGCTTGGTGACGGTGGATATCGAACTCTCCGACGACCAGCGCTTGTTCCGCGACACGACTGCCCGATTTATTGAGGCGCGCTGTCCGATCGGAACTGTGCGAGCAATGGCGGACGATCCGCTGCTGCGCGATCCGGACATGCTGCGGGACGCCGGCGACCTCGGGTGGTTCGCCCTGTTCGTTCCCGAGGGGTATGGCGGGGGAAGCGTCTCGGGAACTCCGATGCGTGACGCCGTCATCGTGGCCGAAGAACGCGGCCGAAGCGTCCAGCCAGGCCCGTTCATAGCGACGAACGTGGTGGCGTTCGCACTGGCCGAAGCTGGTCCGGCGCACCAACAGGAGGCCTGGCTCCCGCGCCTCGCCAGCGGCGAGGTGACGGCCGCGTGGGCAATCAGCGATCGCTCCGGCGCGCCTGAGGCCGGCGCCCTGCGTGCGCGCACCACGGGCACCGGCCTCGAGCTCTCGGGCACGGCCGGGCTCGTCTCGGACGGCAGCACCGCTGGCCTTTTTCTGGCCACTGCTCTTCGCGATACCGGCGAAGTGGCGCAGTGCGTCGTTCCCGCGGATACCACGGGCGTCACGATGACACGGCTCAGTAGCCTCGACCTCACCCGTGACTTCGTCGATGTGTCCTTCGACGGCGTACACGTCCCAGAGGACGCTGTGCTCACTACCGGCGATCCGAGGTCGTTCCTCGACCGCCTGATCGACGTTGCCGCAACTCTCACTGTTGCTGAATCTGTCGGCGCGATGAGTCGGCTGCTCGAGCTCACCGTTGCATACGCCAAGGATCGAACGGCGTTCGGTCGCCCGATCGGCTCCTTTCAGGCACTCAAACACCTCCTCGCAGACGCCAGCTTCTCGGTGGAGGTGAGTGCGGCCGGCGCGACGGCTGCGGCCCATGCGGTCGGCGACCACTCCGCCACTGCCTCGGAAATCGCCAGCATCGCCAAGGCCTACGTTGGCGACGCTGGCATCGCGGTCACGCAGACCTGCCAGCAGACCCATGGCGGCATCGGCTTCACGTGGGAACACGATCTGCACTTCTATCTCAGGCGCCTCGCCGTTGACCGTGTGCTCTACGGCGACCCGTCGTGGCACCGCGAACGAATCTGCCGGATGCACGGCCTATGACGCGAGGACGGATGCAATGACCACAACGACACCGGTCGACCTCGAGGCGTACCGAAGAGAAGCTCGGGCGTGGATCGCCGCCAACCTCGCCCCGCGGGAGATTGGACAGGATCCTGTCGCCGCCAACTTGCGCGGGAGTCGCGAATACACACGGGAGCAGATGGCGGCCGAACGCCCCAAGCAACGAGCCCTGTTCGACGCCGGGTACGCGGGGATCACCTGGCCCGTCGAGTACGGCGGACAAGGTCTGACGCGTGCGCACGAGCGTGCGTTCCTCGAAGAGGCCGCCGGCTTCGAGTTGCCAGACTTCGGGTACGCCGGCTCCATGACGTTCGGAGTCTGCGCGGCAGTGATCCTGGCGCACGCTTCAGAGGACTTCAAGCGCCGGCACTTGCCTCGCATGCTCAAGGGCGAGGAACTCTGGGTGCAATTCTTCTCTGAACCGTCGGGAGGATCGGACCTCGCGGGGATCCGGACGCGTGCGACTCGCGACGGCGATACATGGATCCTCAACGGCGCCAAAGTATGGACCTCGTTCGGCCACCTGGCCGATTGGGGTCTGTGTCTTGCCCGCTCGAACTGGAGCGTTCCGAAGCATCGCGGGCTCACGTGGTTCGGGGTACCGGTCGACGCGCCGGGTGTCACCGTGCGGGTGATCCGTCTCATCAACGGCGGTGCCGATTTTTGCGAAGAATTCTTCGATGACGTCGTGATCCCCGACGCCGAGCGGATCGGCGACGTCGATCAGGGATGGACGATTGCGCAGACCATGCTCGTCCACGAGCGCGGTGGGAGCACCGAGGTACCCGATGCCCCTCTCGAGCCGGGCCCCCTCGCCCCCGACCTGGTCGCCCTGGCGCGCGAGGTCGGTCGGATCGACGAACCTCACGCCCGCCAGCTCATCGCTCAGGCCCACAGCTTAATGTTCCTACGGGACGCGCTGAGCCGGCGTATCAGGCGTACCCTCAAGCTTCACGGCGCCAATCCCGGTTACGCGGCGTACTGGGCGTTGGCACACGGGACCTTCGATGCCCAGCGTGCGAACCTCAGCATCGACCTCGCACGCGGTCACCTGGTTGCCTGGGAGCCGTCGGAGACTGAGGGTGTCGCGGCATCCACCGCGCTGGCGTTCCTCAACGGGAAGATCAACTCGGTCGCGGGCGGGACGGATCAGATGCAACGCAACGCCATCAGTGAGCAGGTCCTCGGGCTGCCCCGCGAACCAAGTTTCGACCGCGACAAGCCCTTTGACCAGGTCGTGCGTGACGCCGAACATTGGGATGGTCGCGTCACCGGCCCGACCGGGCCCAGCCACAGTTGAACGGGCCCGCTCGGCGGGCGGCGATGCATACATAGCTTCGCCTTGCGAAGTACTACGTGGTATGTAGTACTCTCATGCCATGCGAACAGGACGAGAACCGAGAGTACTGCGCCGGCCCAACGACCCTCCCGTTCTGATCCTCACCAGCTTGGCTGCGGGATCGAAGCACGGCCACGCTCTGGCCAAGGACATCGAGGCGTTCGCGGGGGTGAGCCTTGGCCCCGGCGCCCTCTATGGAGCAATTACCCGGCTCGAAGAACGCGGCTTGATCGAGCCACTCCAAAGTGAGGACAGGCGGCGGCCGTACCGCATCACGAGTGCGGGCTCAGCTGCGCTGGCGGACATCGTGACCGATATGCGCCGGATCTCCGATGTGGGCGCGTCGCGGCTCGGGCTCACGTTGGGAACGCCCGGATGAGCCGGGGCCACGAAGGGACGGCTGGACTGTTGCGGTGGTACCCGCAGACCTGGCGCGATCGCTACGGGGACGAACTTGTGGCGCTGATGGAAGACGACCTGGGCGAACGGCCCCCAACGCTGAGATTCAAGATGTCGGTGGCCAGGGCCGGCCTGCGCGAGCGCGCACATGGCACAGGATTGATCGGTGAGCAGCATTCCCCGACCGAGCGGACCCGAGCCGGAACGCTTTTGGTCCTTTGCTCGTGGACTGCGTTCGTCCTTGCAGGGATCAGTTTCTCCAAGACCTCCGAGCACTTTGCCCAAGCCGTCCCGGTCGCCTCGCGATCGCTGGCTCAAGATGCCTTCAACGTGGTGGCGATATTCGGCCTCCTCGGGAGTGCCCTCGTCGTGCTCGGTGGAATGGCCGCGCTCCCGGCGTTTGTCCGGTTGGTCCGAGGTGGCGGGTGGCCGGCTCTTCGGGCACACCTCCTCAGGGCCTGCCTCCTCACCGTGGTGATGGGCGTCGCCCTCATTCCTCTCGGTGCCTGGGCCCATCACCTGAATCAACATCAGCGCAACGGAGGCGACGGGATCTACTCGGCTGCAATTGCGGCGTGGGCCGTGCTCGTCGCCGCGACCTTGGCTCAGTGGACGGCGGCCGCCGTCGCAGCCGGAAGGAGGATTGACGTGGCTCGCCGACTTCTGCGCCTCGAGGCGGGGCTGGCCGTCGCTGTCACAGGGGCGATGTTGGCTATCACGACGGCGGCGGCGCTCTGGTGGGCGGCGATCGCACAGCATGCGCCATGGTTCCTCCAAGGAACAGCGAATGGATCGGATAGATCGCCGTTCGATCCTCAGCTCGTGTTCACGCTGGGCTTGATGTTGGCGGCCGTTCTGACGGCAGGTTACGGGGTGGCGCGGATTACTCGCTCTGCACGTGCACTCCGAGCAGAATGAGCTCCGCCTGAGGCGGCACGCCGACCCGTCCGGATAACCTCGCCGCCAGCCGGTCGGGACTCACTCTCAACTCCCGGGCGGGGGGCTGAGTCTGAACTGCTGCGTCTTCCACCCTCGCCGACGGTGCACACGGGGAATGAGCCACCCGTGCAGTACCGGATGCTTCTTGGCAATGAGCGCTGCAGCATGGTCGGACTCGGCACCCTCGAGAAGTGCGGCGCTGGCTTGGATCGGTGCGCCGAGAGGGCGCCCACGCGCCGAGGACGGCGCAACCGTCACTATCGGCGTACGGCGGATCCGCTTCGCCTTACCGGACACATCCCAGGTGCGAAAGAAGGCATGGCCTCCTTCGACGACCACATTGACCGGCGTGGCAACTGCGGTGCCATCGCGTCGATACGTCGTCAGCTGAATGTACTTCGCACCTTCGATCGGCGCGAAGTAGCTGGACTCACTGGCCATCGTCATCACCTCGCATCGTTCGATAATTCATACCTCGGGATGGGCCAAGGGTCGAGACCTGCCGACGAGCGCCCGCAATGGGAGTCCGTCCGAATCGCCGAGGACCAGGGGTGGTTGTGACCCCGGTATGCGTCGACGTCGAACGTCCGCTCCCGAGCAATAGAGCATCAATCGTCTGATGCAGCGGTATCCATCGCGCCAGCTCCGGCGCCTGTCGCCCAAGGGACACAGTTCCCTAACATCCGCTTCACCGCCCCCTGACACCTGCCCTTGACACTCCTACACAGGGAAGAACGAGGAGGGCGATATGAGAGGTTTACCCGATCAGGTACGCGAACGGTGGACGGCGATGGGGATGGCCGGCAGGGTGTGGTGGGCCGGCGCCGCCTCGGTGGCCACGGCCGCCGTGTTCGTGCTGGCGGCGACGACACTGACCGACGCCGCCTCGCCTCCGGCCACCGGGACGACCGCTGGCTCGTCACCGACCACCGCCGCCGGCGGCGGTGCCGAGGCTGGCACGGGATCGATGCCTGGCATGTCGGGAACGAACACACCCCGTGGGATGCCCGGGACGTCGACAACCGCCACTGTCTGCCCCAACGTGCAAGGAACCACGACGATGAGCGACGGCATGGTGATGGCGCCGGTCCCCTCGGGACCACCGACGGCGGCGCAACAGGCGGCAGCCAACCAACTGGTGGCCGAGACCACGGCCGCCGTTGCCAGGTACACCAGCCTCTCGGCGGCCACGGCGGCAGGCTACGTGCCCGCGACCAATCCAAGTGGGTACGAGGTGCACTACGCCGACTGGGCCATCGTGAGGTCCGGGGACGTCCTCGACCCGAATCACCCGTCCTCTCTGGTGTACGCCAACACGGTGAAGGGGCCGGTGCTGCTCGGCGCGATGTATCTCGGGGCTGGGCCCTGCCAACCGGGTCCCGACATCGGGGGTCCGCTCACTCAATGGCATGCTCACGACAACCTCTGCCTCTCGGCGACCCATCAGGTCGTGGGGAAGTCCAATGCGGCCGGGATCTGCGCCACCGGGGTCCACAACACGAGCACCTACTTCATGCTGCACGTCTGGGTGGCCCCGTCGTTGGCTGCCACCCACCAGTTCCAGCCCGACCTGACCCGGGCCGAGCTGGCCCCGATCATCAGGACCGGCCAGTCATGACCGCACGGGCGATGGGGCAGCCGGTGCGGGCGACCGCCCGGTCAGTCCGGATCGCCCTGGGGGTTGTCTGGTTGGCCGACGGCTTGCTGCAACTGCAGCCGAAGATGTTCGGGGTCGGCTTCGCCAACGACGTGATCCTGCCCTCGGCTCGGGGCCAACCCGGGATCGTGTCGGGCGCGATCACCCACACCGCGCACTTGATCTCGACCCAGCCGGTGGCGACGGACCTGGTCTTCGCCGGGACCCAGCTCTTGATCGGCGCTGGGCTCCTGATCCACGAGACGGTGAAGCCGGCGCTGGCACTCTCCTTCGTCTGGGCTCTCGGGATCTGGTCCCTGGGGGAGGGTTTCGGCGGTCTCCTCGATGGCACCGCCATGCCGCTCACCGGTGCGCCCGGCGCCGCGCTGCTCTATGTCGCCATAGGCCTGATGGTGTGGCCCCGCAAAAAGCCGGCGGGCCCGGACGGTCCCGCCGCCGGCGAAGGGCTGCTCGGAGAGGCGGGAGCCCAAACCATATGGGCCCTCGTGTGGTGCGGCTTGGGGATTCTGTGGCTCCTCCCGGCCAGCAGCGACAGTGGCGCACTGTCCAGCGCGCTCAGCGGCGTGGCGGCGAGTCAGCCGGGTTGGCTGGCCCATCTCCAGCTCGCGGTGGCCCACTCTCTTCGAAGCGGGGGCGCCTCGGTGGCCGTCGGGGCCGGGCTCCTCTCCTTCGTCATCGGGGTGGGCCCGTTGCTGACTCGACGCTCCACCATCTTCCTGATCGGCGGTGCGGCGATGGCACTCGATTTCTGGGTCCTCGGACAGGGTTTCGGGCAGTTCACCAGCGGGATGACCACCGATCCCAACACGGGGCCGCTTCTTATCCTGCTCGCCTTCGCCCTCGCGCCGGCTTCCGGACGTGAACGCCCGGGAGGGGAGGTCCATGCCGATGACCGCACCGTCGTCGATCTTCACCACTATCTGCCCGAGTTCGTCGAGGTTGCCGGTGGCACGCACGGATCACTGGACACAGGCACCCACGGACTCGTTGGGGCGCCTCCCGAGTCCGGCGAGAGACCGATCCTGGTGCGTTCAGCGCCGTAGGGTTAGGCGAGCTTTCTTCATGCCCACGGCGGCACCGCCGGTCCCTCGCCCGTACTGATCAAGCGCCGAAGACTCCCATTGATATAGAAGCCCCATGCACTCGAACAGGCATCGAAACATTCAAATTCGGGAACCAAGCCCGTATGGGCGAAACGGACTTCCGTTTTGCTTCCATTTCGCGAAAGGTCGAATGTGATTTCGGTTCCCGTCCACTCGCTCGGGTCTTCGGGACCAACGAGATCAGAGTCCACGACGCGCCAGACGACCTTTTGTCCAGGAACGAGCTCCGTTACCTTCTGCTTGGAGTAATGAGCGCCCGGGTAGCGATACGTAAACTCATCACCGATCGTGTCGGTGGCCCCCGTCACGTCGCCCGTCCACCATCCGCGAACGTTATTGATAGCGGCGAACGTCTCGTCTGGAGTTTGGTCCACCGAGAAGGTTGTGGTGAAGTCTTGACTCTTCATGATGTTCTCCTCTCTTCCGAATTTGAATTCGCAACAATGGGTTGAGCTGTTTCGATCAGGAGTTGACGAGCTGCGGGGCGACGAGAGTCGCGTATTCACGCTCGAACACCTTGGCCGCACCGCTGCGCCAACTCTCGGCCATGGACCCCGACATCGGGTCGGGGAAGATATCCTCGTCCCCGTTTTCCACTCCGTCGAAGATCGCTCGTGCTACCGACTCCGGAGTGGCCTTCGGAATGTCGAAGCCTCGGGTCATGTCGGTGTCGGTCGGCCCGGTGAGGACCGCGTGAACGCTGATGCCCTTTCCGGCCAACAGGGCACGCAATGACTGTGTCAGGTTGAACGCGGCCGCCTTCGAGATGGCATAGGCCGGAGTGAACGGAAAGGGGGCGAGGGCCATCATCGACACGTTGTTGACGATGACTCCCCTGGATCGAGTCAGGGCCGGCAGGAAGGCCTGGGACACGCCGTAGGTGCCGAAGAGATTGACTGCGAGGTGCTCTTCGAGCACGGCACGATCGCTCAGGTCGTCGTAAAGGGCCACCCCGGCATTGTTGATAAGGACGTCGAGTGACTCGACGCTCTCGACAGCGGCCTGAATTTGTGCCGCGTTGGTGACGTCCAGTGTCAACGGCGCCACGCGCCCATCGGGGTGGGCCATAGGTTGGCGCGTCCCTGCATACACCCGTCTCGCTCCTCTCCTCAAGGCTTCCTCGACCAGCGCCTGCCCGATGCCACGATTCGCCCCGGTCACCAGAATGGCCTTTCCTTCAAATGAAATGCTCATCGTTGTGTCCTCCATTGCTCTCGTAGTTGTTTTTCGTTGGATAGATGCGCCAGGCCGGCGGCGTGGCGCCAGCTCGACTTCCTAAAGATCAGATGGACGCTTCTTGTTCCTTCTGATTGGGCAGTCCCTGCCCTGTTCCGATCAGTCCCCGCAGGCTCGTGTTCATATAGAAGTCCCATGAGTTCGAGCAAATGTCGAAACATTCGTAGTCAGAGACGAGACCAAGGTGCCTGAAACGGACTTCTGTCTTTTCGCCCTTCGGAATGATCTCGAACTGGATCTCCGTGCCCTGCCACTCACGCTTGTCTTCGGTGAAGGTGAAGTAGTTGTCCAGAACGAGCCAGGTAACCCTCTTTCCGGGGATGGCCTCTGTCACTCTGATCTGGCAGCAATGGATGTCCCGGTGCCGATACGTGAACTCGTCGTGGAGCTTGTCGGTACTGCCATCGATGTCTTCCGACCACCATCCACGGACGTCGTTGATCGCGTGGAAGACTTCTTCGGGGGTTCTGTCCACTGAGAAGGTGATACCGAAACTCTCGTGGTCGACTTGGCTTGTACTCATGCCGGGGCTCCTTCGGGGTTGACGAATGCTCTCCCGGCATCTTGCGCCACGAGGATGGCGGTGCCATCGGTAGTGCACTACGACACTTCCACTTCGCGACTACGTACGTAGTTCGGGGATCCGCCCCACACGTACGTAGTGGGTCAGACCGTGGGTTGAGTCCCGACGCTCTCGGCCAAGCGGGCTACCTCCGAGCGTGAATTTCCGGTCTTCATGAGGATCCGTTCCACGTGCTTCTCCACGGTCCGAATCGAAAGATGCAGGATCTCTGCAATCTCTCGGTTTGAGCGTCCCGCGCCGATCTGAGCCAAGACTTCTGCCTCCCGTGGGGTGACGCCTCGCGCAGCCAGAAGGTTGGAAACTCTTGGTGCCTCGCTCCGGGCCCGCCGGGGAACGGGCTCTCCCATGGCGCGTAGTGCCACGCGGCACTGACCGGCGAAGTTGGGCAGATCGAGGTCCTCGAAATTCGCCAGTGCTTCCCGAAGCCAGGTGGCCGGTTCGCCCCATCCGTCATTGTGGGCACAAGGGGCGACGAGGAGCCGCGCGACGCTACGGAGGAATCCGGCCTCAAATCGGGCGAGAACGCTATCGGCAGAGGCGAACGTCGATTCCGCGTCCCGGCCCTCTCGGCCCGCGACAACGGCGTCGGCCGCCCCCAGAGTGGCCCGACTCATTTCGGTGTCGAACTCGAGTAACCGGCATTCATCGCGGGCTTCAGCCCCAGCTTCGTCGGCGACCGTCCTGAGCAAGGCCCATCGGCCCGGGAACGGGTGCGCTCCGCCACCAGCGGCTCTGAGCACCTCCATGGCACGGTCCAGTGCGTCAATGGCTTCGGGCACCTGCCCTTCGCCCAGGTGGTACATGGCCACGCCGTTCCCCAACGTGATCATGTTCACTGTGTCACTATCACCCTGCGTCGCCCGTGCCTCCGTAGCTGCTGCCTCCATCGCCGGCCGGTTCCCGGAGAAACCGTGAGCCACCGCTCGGAGGGCGACGCTCATAGGGAGTGAGGCCAACCCGAACTGGCGCGACATTTCCTCGCTGCGGGCCGCAGCGGCCAAGGTCAATTCCGCCTGTCCCCGGCAGCTGTAAATGGCGGCCAGCTGGAGATCGACCATCGCGACCGTCGACAATGCCCCCGCCGTCAGCGCGTCACGGCGGGCCTCCTCGAGTCGACCGGTGGCAAGCGACTCGTACATGTCGATCGTGCCAAGTTCCAAGAGCGCCTTAATCCGGAAGACCGGCAAACCGTGCCGCGAGGCGCATTCGTACGCCTCCCCGAAAGCAGAGAGAGCAGCGGCCGTGTCCCTCCCGCGCTCAACTCGCCCGATCACCCACAGGGCACGGCAGATCAGCTCTGGCCGTGGTTCATGTTTCGCATGGCCCAGGGCCTCCCCGGCGAATGCCAGAGCAGTCCCCTTGTCATTCCGCCCGAGCGCCACCTCGGCTTCCGCAATGGCAAGGCGGGCGCTGTCAGACCGGTCCTGATCGGACGTGGCACGCAAGGTTTCGAGGTAGCTCTCGGCATCGTCCCAGCGCCCCGCCGCGACCATGGAGTCCAGCAACTCGAACCGCACTTCGGCACCCAGGGCCGGATCGACATCCGAGGTCAGGAGTCGGTGACCAGCTTCGAGCGCGCGCCGAGGCTGGCCGGCCAGCGTCCATATCGAGAGCAACACGCGGTCTGCTTCGAACGGTCGCCCGTGCTGCGCCCGCAGCGCCAATACTTCGGCAGAGGCCAGTGATCCCTCGCTCATAGCTCGGCGGGCGGCTTCAATCCACAGGTCGGACGCATGTTCGAAGTCGCCGGCCCCAAAGGCGAGTGTGGCCGCGAGCTGGCAGGTCTCAGCTTCGAGGTCTGGATGAAGTGCTTCCAATGTGGCCGATAGACGCAGGCAGATAGAACTCAGTTCCTCGGGCAGAAGCGACGACGTCACCGCGTCCACGGTCAACGCATGGCGGAACCGGAATCCACCGCCCTCCATGTCAATGATGTGCGCCCGAGCTGCTTGGCGGAGTCGATCGATTGCGTCCTGTGGCGCGCACTGCACTGCCGCCGCCACCACATGCCAGTCGAACTGCCGCCCGAGGACCGCGGCAAAGCGGAGAAACTCCACGGTGGCTTCCGGCAAGGAAGCGAGTCGGGTCTCGAGCGCGGCGCTGATCGACTGCGGTATGTCCCGCTCGGATCTGGTGTCGCCGACAGCGGTCGCAAGCAGCTCCTCGACGAAGAACGGAACGCCGTCGCTTCTCGTGACGACCGCGTCCACAAGCGCTGGTGTCGCTTCCATTGCACTGAGGCATTCGCGCACCATGGCTTCGGCCTGTGCTGGATTCAGTGGACGCAGGTCTATCGGCTGGATCGCCCTACGGGAAAGAAGGACATCGATCAGCTCGCTACTCGGTCCGGTTTCGCCGCTTCGCATGGTCACGACGACGAGAACTGGGTGGCCGGCGAGATTGTCGGCTAGGTACTCGATCACCTGGAGTGTCTCACGGTCTGACCAGTGCGCATCCTCGATGACCAGGAGGGTGGGCGAGCCTCCTGTCGACCACTCCGATAGGAGCCGCAGCACGCCCTCGGCCAGAACGATCGGGCTGGTTTCCACGTTGGCGTCACCCGACTCGACCCACTCTGGTACCAGCGATCCCAATGCGGGACGGAAGGGCGTGAGCTCTACAGAGGGGTGGAGCCCGGTCCTCGCTCCAGCGAGCAGGGCCTCCCGCAACGGTCGTAGGGGCACGTCCGCTCCGGTCGGGCTACATCGGCCGGCCAACACAGTTCCGCCTGCTGATCGGGCCCAGGAGGCCAGCTCCCGAACGAGACGGCTTTTGCCGATTCCCGCACTCCCTCGGATCAAGAGCAGCTGACCGGCCGCTTCCCACGCCCGTTGTAGCTGATCAAGCTCAGGCTCACGCCCGACCATGATGCGGCACAGCACGCTTTCGGCGTTGGTGCCCTCCGCTGCGCTCGCCACGAGGCAAAAGGTTACGCGAGGTCCCGACCTTCGGGTTGGGGCCCTGCGCTAGATGTTCCGGACCGGTTCGGCACCAGGCATCTCAGGTGAGGGCGGCGTAGGCGGCGCCTTGTAGTTCATTGTGGACGGCGGGAGCCTGGGGGGTCTCCCATAGGCGTTGTGTCAAGACGATCACCACCAAGGCCCGGGCCGGATCGACCAGCCAGGACGTGCCGAGTCCGCCGTCCCAACCGAAGGCCCCGGCGCGTGGCCCCTGGGTGATCACGGACTGGCACAGGCTCCAGCTGCGCCCGTGCAGGAACGCGTCTGCACCGCCGGCCCGCTGAACCGGGGTCAGCTGGTCCCGGGTCATCTGCGCGACCGCCTCTTTGGATAGAGCCGGGCCCCCGGCGGTAAGGAACATCCGTGCGAATGCGAGAAGATCTTCGGCGGTCGAGACCAGCCCCGCCGCGCCGTCGGCGAACGCTGGAGGATGGCTCCATTGCCCGGCGGGTGGGTCCCAGACCTGAAGGCCGTCAGTTGTGGGTACGTAGGCAGTGGCCAGGCGTGAGACATCCGAGGCCCAGAAAGCCGTCTCACCCATACCGAGTGGCTCGAATATCCGGCTGCGGAGCACATCGGCGAAGGGCAGACCGGCGGCCCGACCCGCCAGCACTCCGAGGACTGACGCACCCGTGTTGTACATCCAACGTTGACCGGGCTGGGCCATCAGAGGCAGTGAGCCGAGCTCGGAGATCCAGGTGTCGGGATCGGGCTGCCCCTCGGGGTTGGGCGGGCCAAGGGTGCCCAGGTGCAAGTCGGTAGCGGCCTGCACCACCGGCCATGGCCGAGGTGCCATGAACATTTCCACGACCATTCCGAAACCGAAGGTGAAGGTCAGCAGGTCGCGGATGGTGACCGGCCTTGCTGCGGGGACGGTGTCGTCGAGCGGGCCGTCCATGCGGCGCAGCACCCGGCGATCGGCAAGTTCTGGCAACCACCTCTCCACCGGGTCGTCCAACCTGACGACCCCTTCGTCCGCCAACGCCATGATCGCCGCGCCGGTCACGGGCTCGGATGTCGACGCTATGCGGAACAGGGAGTCCCTGCGAACGGGCGGCCCGCCCACAGACAGGGATCCGAGTGTCTCGACATGAACTTGATCCTCTCTGGATACCAGTGCGACCAAGCCGGGGATCTTCTCGGGGCCGACGTGGCGAGCTGCCACTTCGCCGAATCTTTCCAATCCCTCCGGGGACAACGGATCAGGCATGTTCTCCTCGCTTTGCAGGTTCACTCGTCGGGATTCGCGTCCCGTCCGGCAGCCCCTCGAAAGAACCAGTGCACGCCGTAGCGGTCGGCAAGATGTCCGTAGATACCGAACGGCATCTCGCGCAAGTCGTCGAGTAGGTCCTGGTTGGCGCCCACGGCCAGCTTGTCGAATACCGCACTCAGTTCGGCGTAGTCCTCTGCCTGTAGATACACGGCGACCGTGTTGCCCGGTTTAGGCGCCCGGGTGGGATGTAGCCAATCGGTGGCCGAGAACTCGGCGGAGCCGCTCTTCAGGCACGCATATGTCACCTTGTGCTGCTGACCTGGTGGCGCGTGCGTCCCCATCGGGGTGTCGCCCAGCCTCACAATGGTCAGCTCGCCGCCCAGACAGGACTGATAGAAGGCCATAGCCTCGGCGCAATTTCCGTCGAAGAGTAGGAAGGGTGTGAGGTTCATCGTGCCCGCTCTGCTTTCTGGAAGCGCTAGCGAATTCATCAACAACTGTAGGACGGAGCGTCGTCACAGAACTCATCGCAAGGTGATGACGATTTTGCCTCGGGCATTCCCCTCCTGGACGTACCGGATAGCCGCCGCGGCCTCGCGCAGCGGGTACGTCACGTCGATGGCCGGCGCGACCTTCCCTGTTTCGAGAAGGTCCCGGAGAACTACCAGGTCCGCCGAATTCTCCTTCGCCCCGAAGATGCCCAGCTTTTGGCTCACCAGCGGCGACAGCATCATGGCCCGAACCTGGCGGTCGAAGCCCCCCAGCCACCGTCCGTCTGTCTCCCCTCCCACGATGACGAGCCTTCCACCGGGGGTGAGGGCTCGACGAAGGTCGGACAAGCAGCTGTTCCCCCCGATGTCAAGAATGGCGTCGTAGCGCTGCTCGCCATCGGCGAAGTCGTCGCGCGTGTAGTCGACGACATGATCGGCACCAAGGTCCCGGACAAGGTCCATCTTGGCCGTGCTGCACACGCCGGTGACCTCGGCACCGAACGCCTTGGCGATCTGGACCGCGAACGTCCCCACCCCGCCGGAGGCACCGATGATCAGGACCCTTACCCCGGGTTGCACCTGGGCGTGGTCACGCACGCCCTGCAACGCCGCTACCCCAGAAATGGGGATCGCCGCCGCCTCCTCGAAGGACAGGTTGGTCGGCTTGAGGGCCAGCAGCCCCACGTGAGCGCGGGCATATTCGGCGAACGAACCGTCACAGGTGCCGTAGACCTCGTCGCCAGGCTTGAACTCGGTGGCGTTCTTGCCGACGGCCTCGATGGTGCCGGCCAAGCATCGGCCCGGGTTGGCCGCCTTGGGTCGGCGGAACCCGAAGCCCATGATGCGCATGAGCTTGGGCAGACCGGTCATCAGATGGCAGGTACCGCGATCCACGCTGGCGGCACGCACATGCACCAGGACCTCGTCGTCGCCGATTGTGGGCCGGTCGATCTCCGCCAGCCGGAGGACCTCGTCGGGCGCGGTGCCGTATTCGTCTTGGACGAACGCCTTCATCGTCTGGGCGTGAACGGGCCTAGACGTCGGCTCGACCGAGTCATCGAGCGTTGGGATCTTGGTCGCTTCGTTCTTCGACGTCATCGGACCACTCCTATCGAGATGTCGTGGGATTGAGAGTTGGTCAAGGTGATGCGCCGCCCCCGCATGACAAGCCAGAGCGCGAATACGAACTCACCCATGCCCGTGATCGCGGAGACGTTGGACGAGGAGCCTCGGACGAGCACCCGGACGATGGTGTCGAAGACATAGCCGAAGCCCGCAATGGCGAGGAGGGCACCCACCAGTCTCGGGACATAGTCCGACCGGTAAGCCAGGTAGGCCAGCACGAAAAGATTGAGACCGAAGAGAACGAGACCAGCATCCCAGATGTTGGTGAAGGTAGTGATGTGCCGGAGCGCCTGGGGGTGGAGGCCGAGCGCTCCGACGAGCTGGCTGATGGCAACCACAAAGACCGCGGCGTACGCAACCCGGAGCCCCGCCGCGAACCTCGACAGAGCGTCGCTCACTGGCTTGAACATGCGGTGGAGAGCCAATGCGACCACGACATCGAGCGCAGCCACGAGGTACAAGCTCAGAATGCCGAACCGGAACTGGCCCTCGTGGCCAGTGAGGTTCTTGGCTGTCCGTGCGGCATTCCCGGGAACCACGAGCCCCTTTACGGCGATGAGGTATCCAAAGGCCGAGAGCACCGACATGGCCAGGAGTCCGACTCCCGCAGTGGTGCTGGCCTTGCGCATCGAGGGGTCCGTCTCGACCTCGTTGATCTCGCCCCCTCGGAGGGCGTCGTCGGGTCGGAAACCACTGTCGCGTCGGGCCACCACGGCCATCGTGCCGACGCCGGGGGTTCCGGTGATGTGTACCGAAGGCTGGATACGCGTTGCTGTCGTCATGGTCTCTCCGATTGTCAGTAACTTACGTCGTAAGTCAATGATAGGCTTACGGCGTAAGGACGTCAAGGGGGGATTCACGGGAGGACTAGATGGCATCGAAGACCAAGCCGACCACAAAGCCCCGGATCCCCTTGAGCAGGGAGCGGGTGCTCCTTGCTGCCGTCGCCTTCGCCGACGAGAACGGGATCGCAGCGCTCAGTATGCGCAAGCTCGGCGAAGCCCTCGGGGTCGAGGCCATGTCGCTGTACAACCATGTGACCAACAAGGACCAGCTCCTCGACGGCATGGTCGACCTGGTCTTCGGCGAGATCGACCTGCCCTCGACCGGAGCTGACTGGAGAACGGCGATGCGTGACCGCGCCGAATCAGCCCGGCAGGCGCTGCGGCGCCATCCGTGGGCAATCGCCCTGATGTCAACGCGCACCTCACCCGGCCGGGCCACACTGCGCCACCACGACGCCGTCATCGGCAGCCTCCGTGCGGGAGGCTTTTCCATCCAGATGGCCGCCCACGCGTTCTCCGCGCTCGACAGCTACGTCTACGGCTTCGCGCTGCAAGAGGCCACCTTGCCCTTAGGCGACACCGAGGAGGAGACGGTCGAGGTGGCGCTGACGATGATGGCGCAGGTCCCCGCCGATGAGTATCCCCACCTCACCGAGTTCACGGTCGAGCACATCCTCAAACCCGGTTACGACTATGGCGACGAGTTCGCGTTCGGACTCGACCTCATTCTCGACGGCCTCGGAAGGGCCCGCGACTCGACCTGAGCGCTGCACCCGTTCTCCGGCCTTGGAACCCGTGGCCGCCGTCACGGATATATCGGGCCCGCCTCGGGCCCGCCTCGGGGCCGCCTCGGGCCATCCCCACCCATTCCCGATGCCGTCCTTGACAACCTTACGACGTAAGTATACGGTACTTACAACGTAAGTCCACGAATGGAGTGACCATGAAGACAGCAACGCCCGCCCGATTAGAACGGACACCCGCCAAGTCCATGGCGGAGATGGCCGCTCCGACGCCGACGCCGACGCAGACATGCGTCAGCAAGACCGCAGTCCGTGTCGGGCTGCTCTTCCTCACTGCCACCTTCACCTTCGCGATCGGTAACGCTCTCATCCATTCGTACTTTTCGAGCGCGACCGCGCACAGCGCCCTCGTCGCCGGGGTGTTCCTTCTGGGATGCTGCGGCCTCGTGGTCGCTGCAAACGGTGCGGAGATGCAGCGAGTCCTCACGCCGCACACGCCGATTCGCTCGCGGGCCTACTTCCTCCTGAGGGTGACGGAGTGCCTCACGCTCGTGGCAGTCGGCGTGTACTTCTTGACAAGCCACGCTCAGTGGGATGCGTACGTGCTTGCCATCTATGTGGTTTCTGGTGCCGCGGGGCTCGTCCTATCGTCAGCTTTGCTGACATCGAAGATCGTGCCANNTATCCATGCTGGGTCTCATCGGCTATCCGGTCTTCTTGGTGGGAGCCATCTTGGCCATGTTCCACTTGATCGACGTGACACACGGCCTAGGGATGCTTGCGCTTGTCCCCGGCGGCCTCTTCGAGTTGATCCTGCCGATCTGGCTCTTCACCAAAGGGTTCACTCCCCACCAGACCGAGGGTTGACCGAAGCACGTCAGTCCGAAGCGCCATACCCGATTCTTCCCGTCCCGTTTCCCGTGATTTCCCTCATGCCATTGCTTCATGCCAGTTGTACGTAGCCAAGGCCCATAGAAAGAGTCCTCATGTCCACGTCTGCCCCTTATCCCCTCCAGCTGGAGTTCCACGCCGACCGCCGCATCACCCGGTGGCGCCCCTTCGTGCAGTGGCTCCTGGCCATCCCGCACCTGATGATCGCCTGGGCACTGCGCTCCCTGCGCCACGTCTTGACCCTGATCAGCCTCTTCACGGTGCTGTTCGCCAAGCGCATCCCGCGACCGGTTTTCGATGCCATCGTCATGACGTACCGCTACGAGTGGCGGGCCATGAGTTACGGCCTCTTCATGCACGAGGACTACCCCCCGTTCGACTTCGACCTCTCCTGTGACGACGACGGGATGGAGCCCCACACGTCGTTGCGCCTGACCTATCCCGAGCACCTCGAGCGGTGGAAGCCGCTCTACAAGTGGTTCCTGGCCATTCCTCAGTACGTCGTCCTGGCGGCACTGTGCCTCGCCGCATGCGTGGGAATCGTCGTCGGCTCCTTCGCCGTCCTCGTCANNCGGGTGGAGGCCTACGTCGGTTTCCTCACGGATCGCTATCCGCCCTTCAGCCTCGACGCTTGAGGTAGCGACGACGCTCCTCATGAGCCACACTCAGATCTTGTCCCAGGGGTGCCAGCTGCGCTGTGCCGGTTCTGCATCAGGTTTTGCCCGCCCGCGACGAGAGGTCCAGTTCTTGGGCTCGGCGAACGGCTGCCCGTCCCCCGCAACACGTCGCGTTCCCGCTCGCTGAGCGGGTCGATCAGGCCTTGCTTCTTCGGCGCCGTGCCGGCGAAACCATCACCGGCCGCCAAGAGTTCACCGACGAAAGATCGTTCCAAAGCGACGGGCACAGCCCCGGCATCGAGATCGCGGTGCGATGACTCGCCGCTCCCAAGTTCACTGTTCTTCCACTCTCACCATGTCCCGTTTGGTTCCCGCCGCATACCCAACCTCCGCGGCGGAGGCCGCTTCTTCGTCGAGGAGCTTGTGGGAGTAGATGTCGAGTAGTGCAAGGGCCACGAGTCGCTCACCTTCTGGTTCGAACATGTCGGTGCCGAGCGCTCGGGACACGTGGTCGTGGAGAAGCGGGATTCCGACTTTCATGGCCGTGACAAGAGCTGCCCGGATCCTTCGGTCGATCGCGGGTGGATCGGCACGGGTTTCGTCGGCGCGCGCAAGCCACCTTTCGGTCATGGTCACCATTTCGTCGAATACCCCGCCTGCCGTGGGAGACCCGTCGGACAAGGCTCGTGCGACATACCGGCCGAAACGCTTGGATGCCCGCTGGGTGTCTGCCGCTGCGCCGGGATCCTCGAGGAGTTGCGCGTTGAGGCGGTGGAGCATGTCGAACACGTGGTCGTCGCACGCTTTACGCAAGGCGTCCTTGGAGCCATAGTGGTGACGCAACAGCCCCGGGGACACTCCCGCCGTGTGAGCGATGCCGCGGATCGTCGCACGCTCGTAACCCTCTTCGGCGAAATGCTTGAGGGCCGCTTCGCGAATCCGCGCACGAGCCGTGAGATCTTCGAATGCCACGGTTCCTTCGCCGTACGAGGACATCGCCGGGGCTACATCGAGATGGGTTGTCATTCGCCCTGCAGGTCGCGGTGCCTGAACGCGACTCCTCCGAGGACTGCCGCGGCGGCGCCCATGGCAGCCATGATCCCGTTCGCCTCCCAGTGGGGTGACACCGCAGGGGCGGAGGCCATCTGGTGAAACACCGAGGTGTCAAGGATCCAATGGCTCACGGCACCGATGCCTCCCACGACGACGATGAGCAGCGACCAGCCCAACAGCGAGTAGACGACGAGTGACGTCATCCGAGGGCGTATCCCCATTGCGAGCACCCCAATGCCCAAGATCGCAATCGCTGGCGGCACAAGGTTCACCCCGGCCTCCAGCAAGGTCGTGAAGCTCACACCGGCGTGTTGGCTGGCGGCACCGAGCCAGGCGAACACTCCCCCGATAATTCCGCTGGCGAGGAGAGCGACGATGGCCACAACGAGTCTGCCGCCGAGCCAGGATGTGCGAGCGACCGGACGGACGAGAAGGTGGTCGAGCCTGCCGCCTGCCTCTTCCGAGCGAGCCGCGGTGAGCTGGCCAGCGCCGACGAACGCCACCAGGATGGCCAAAACGAGGAAGCACACGCCGAGCACGGCGTCCGCTCCCGTACCGGGCGCGCCGAGCTTCGTGAACACGTTCCGGACCGACGACCCCGAGATCGTGGCACCGGCCGACTTGGCGATGAGCCCGTACAGCAAACCCGACACGGCGATCGCCACCCACCAACCGATGACCGAGGGACGCACCATCCGGACGGCAAGACCCGTGGGCCCCGAGAGGAGCCGCAGATCGGCCTTGCTGGTCGCCCTGTCCGCGACGATGCTCGCCCCTGCGTCGCGAGAGCCGGCGAAGCGCACCGCGATGACGGCGAGCACAAAGGTGAACGCAACGATCGGGAGGAGGGCCACCGGCTGCGGGGAGGTAAGCGGTCGGAGCTCCTCCACCCAGCCGAGCGGCGACGCCCAGATCAGCCCGTGCAGACCAACCCCGGCGTCAGCGATCAGCCGAACCGCGTAGGCGACCCCGAGGAAGACCGCGGCAAAGGAGGCGGCCTGGCGCCGGGTCGCACCGAGCTGGCTGGTGAGCGTCCCGACGGCCAGGAACATGACAGCCGTTGCCACCGTGGCCAGGGCGAAGAAGAGGGCTGGACCGGCCGCAATGCCCACCTTCGAGTCACGGCCGACGAGCACCGTGATCACCGCGGTGAGCGCCCACAGCGCAAAGACGCCGGCTCCCAGACCGGCAAGAGCCTGGACCGCGGCCCCCTTCCTGGTGGTCTGGCCGGTGAGCAATAGCTCCCAGCGCCCGCTGTCCTCCTCCCCCCGCAGCAAGCGGGTGCTGGTGAGCAGTCCCCACACGGCACCGAGGACCATCAACGTCATCGAGATCTTGAACACCGTGAAGCCGGCAACGGTCTGCAGATCAGGAGCTGGTCCGAACAGAGCGCTCGTCGCCTTGTTCGAGCCGTATGCGGCGGCGAGGGCGTCCCGCTGGGCTTGGCTCTTGTAGATCGTCGTGTAGCTGATGGCTGACGAGGCGATGGCGATACCGAAGATGTAGCCCCAAATGACACCGGACCGGCCGGCCTTGCGGGCGGTGACCATGGCCACGACGGTGCGAGGCGAACGCCCGACGGCGTGGGGCCGTGGCCCGCGGTCGGCAAGTTCAGCGGGCAAGGTGGTGGTCTGCCGCATCTAGTCCGCCCTCGCCGCCGTACTGCGCGAGGAACAGCTCCTCCAAGGACGGTTCGCGGCTCACGAGGCGGGTCACGTTTGCGGAGGCCAGGAGCTTCAGCAACGGTTCTACCGATCCCCGAACGTGGCAACGGACGACGGGTCCGTCTGTCTCCACCACGGTGACACCGGGTACTCCGGACAACTCGGGGATCGGACCGTCAAAGGTCGCTTCNNGTGGTCGGCTCGTCGAGGACGAGGAGGTCGGGACGAGCCATCAACGCGCCAATGAGGATGACCTTTTGCCGGTTCCCCTTCGAGTAGGTGCGGACCTTCTTGGTGGGATCCAGGTCGAACCGGGCGATCAACTCCTCCCGGTAGGCCTCGTCCATCTGACCTTGAATTCGCCCAAGCAGATGAAGGGTCTCCGCACCGGTGAGTGACGGCCACAGGTTCGGCTCTCCAGCCACAAAGGCCAGATGCCGGTGAGCCTCGACAGGTTCGCGCTGGCAGTCGATACCGAAGATCTCGCCTCGCCCTTCGGTGGGAGAGATGAGCCCCAGGACTAGTCGGATGGTGGTCGTCTTGCCCGCCCCGTTGGGACCCAGGTATCCAACGACCTCGCCCGGGGCGACCTCGAGGTCGAGATGGTCCAGGGCGGCGACGTCCCCGTAACGCTTGGTGAGTCCCTCCGTCCGGATGGCCGCTGGCCCCATGTTGTCCCGCCCCTTATCTCTATACGCAGATATGGTTGACTATCCGTATGTATAGCATCACCCTCCCCCGCCAACTCGGGCTTTCGACGTGGCACGGCCGCCAGTCACCGAAGGGCCGTTGACCTCCCAGCCGGGCTACCGTAGGATACTGCGTATGGTACGAAACGGCTATTGGGCTGCAACGCGATGAGCGTCCGCCACGCGCTGCTCGCGTTCTTGAGCGAAGGTCCCAAGTACGGCTTGCAACTGCGCCAGGAGTTCGAAGAGAGCACCGGCGACGTGTGGCCCCTGAATGTCGGACAGGTCTACACGACGCTCCAGCGCCTCGAGCGCGACGAGCTGATCGAATCCGATGACCGCGGCGAGGAAGCCGGACCGCAGAAGGCCTTCCGGATCACCAAGGCCGGCCGGACGGAGCTCGACAGTTGGTTGAACACGCCACCGGATACGACCGAGCCGCCCCGTGACGAGCTCGTGATCAAGGTGCTTGCTGCTCTTCACGTCCCTGGCGTCTCGGTCCACGATGTGATCCAGGTCCATCGCCGGTATCTCGTCGAGCTGATGCAGCAGTGGACGCGGCTCAAGGAGGACGAGGCCGACTTCGACCTCACCTTCGCCCTCGTCGTCGACGCCGAGATCTTCCGGCTCGACTCTGTCGTGCGCTGGCTCGACACCGCCGACGGCCGGTTGAAGCGCGCTGCGCTCGAGGCACCCTCGGTAAAGCCAGGCCCGTTCATCCGGCGAAGGTTGGTCGCCCGCCGATGAGCTATCTCGAGCTGCGCCGGGTCTCGAAGCGCTACGGGGCCGGCGCCGCTGAGGTGCAGGCCCTACGGGACGTGAATTTCGCGGTCGAACGGGGATCGTTCGTCGCGGTGATGGGGCCGAGCGGTTCGGGGAAGTCGACGCTTCTCACCATCGCCGGCAGCCTCGAGGACCCGACGAGCGGCGAGGTGCTGATCGACGGCAACGAGCTGTCCTCGATGTCTCGCAACGAGAAGGCCCGCCTTCGCCGACGAACGGTCGGATATGTCTTTCAGGAGTTCAACCTGCTCGCCGGACTCACAGCTGTCGAGAACGTGGCGCTGCCGATTGAACTGGACGGTGTCTCGTCGAGGAAGGCGCACCGCGCGAGCATGGCCGCGCTCGAAGAGCTCGGCCTGGCGGAACGAGCCCACCATTATCCCGACGAGCTCTCCGGCGGCGAACGGCAGCGTGTCGCGATCGCTCGCGCCGTCGTTGGCGAACGCTCACTGCTGCTTGCTGACGAGCCCTCGGGCGCGCTCGACTCGAACAACAGCGAGTCCGTGATGCGGCTGGTTCTTGCCGCCTGTCGCCGGGGGGTGGCTGCGGTGGTCGTCACCCACGACGCACAGCTCGCGTCATGGGCGGACCGGGTCGTCTTCATCCGCGACGGACGGCTCGTCGATCAGACGGTGCCCCCGCCGTCGCCAGAATCGCTGCTCGAAAACTTTCCAGAGCCCGCGCCGCATCGGTAATCAATCGGGGAGCAGTGCTCCGCCGATCGGGTCTTGACATCCGTAGCCGACCCATTAGGATACCCAGTATGTATTCGGGTGACTTACCCATTCTCAACGCCGGACTTCCGGCAAAGGACGGTCGGTGCGGATGACCCTGCTCGAGCTCAAGCAGATTTCGAAGTTCTACGGCGAGGGCGAGACCGCCGTGCGCGCCCTCTACGAGATCGATCTTTCGGTCGACGCAGGCCAGCTCGTCGCCGTGATGGGCCCGAGCGGCTCGGGAAAGTCGACACTGCTCACCATCGCCGGCAGCCTCGAGGAGCCGACGAGTGGCGAGGTGTTCATCGGCGGGGCGGCGCTGTCCCGGATGTCCCGCAACGACAAGGCGCGGCTGCGACGCCGCACGATCGGCTACGTCTTCCAGGACTTCAACCTCCTCCCTGGCCTCACGGCCGCAGAGAACGTCGCGCTCCCCCTCGAGCTTGACGGCGTCTCGTCACGCAGAGCACAGCAGGCGGGACTCGCGGCGCTCGAGCAGCTCGGGCTGGCCGATCGCGCCGGGCACTACCCCGATCAGCTCTCTGGCGGTGAGCGCCAGCGTGTGGCCATCGCTCGGTCGGTGGTCGGCGAGCGCAAGCTCCTGCTCGCCGACGAGCCCTCGGGTGCACTCGACTCGACCAACAGCGAGTTCGTCATGCAGATGATCCTCGACGCGTGCAAGCGCGGGGTGGCGGCGGTCGTCGTCACCCACGACGCCCACCTCGCCTCGTGGGCCGACCGGGTGATGTTTCTGCGTGACGGGCGAGCCGTCGACCACGAAGTCCCAGATCTTGCCGATTCGTCCCTCGTTACGCCCAGCGCGTAGCGCCATCGAACGCACGATTCCGAAGGAGCCTCGATGACCACCGCTGTCCTCGCACCGCTTGCGCAAACCCGCCCCGCCAATGGCGGCGCGCCGGCCCGTCGCGCCGTCGTCCGCTGGGCCTGGCGACTTTTTCGGCGCGAGTGGCGCCAGCAGTTCCTGATCCTCGCCCTCATCACCGTCTCGGTGGCCGCGACGATCGTGGGCTCGGCCGTCGCCACGAACAACCCGCCGCCGAAGAACGCCGGCTTCGGCACGGCGCAGGACACTGTGTCCTTCACGACCTATAACACGCACACGACGAGCGTCATCGCGAGCCTCGAGCACCGCTTCGGCCACGTCGAACTGATCGAGAACCAGACGGAGTCGATCCCCGGATCGATCAACACCTATCAGGTTCGTGCGCAGGACGCGCACGGACCTTTCAGCGGTCCGATGCTCTCGCTCGTCTCCGGGCGGTTCCCCTCGGGCGCCGACCAGGCCGCCGTGACGAGCGGCGTCGCGTCGGCATTCCACCTTTCGGTGGGAGCCACCTGGCGCGTCGGTGGCGTCGAACGCCACGTGGTAGGCATTGTCGAGAACCCCCAAAGCCTCCTCGACGAATTCGCGCTCGTCGCACCCGGACAGGTGAAGAGCCCCACGGCAGTCACGGCGCTCTTCGACGCCCCGGGCGTTTCGCTGCATTCGATCGGCAACAATGTGCAGACCCCTGCCTCGGTCGCGCAGTCGAACCCGTTCAATCCCGAGACGATCTCGCTCGCCGCCCTCGTTCTCGGCATGTTGCTCATCGCCCTCGTATCGATCGGCGGCTTCACGGTGCTCGCGCAGCGGCGCCTGCGCTCGATCGGGATGCTCGAGTCGACCGGCGCGACGGATCGCCATGTACGGCTCGTCATCAGCGCGAACGGCACGGTCGTCGGTGTCGTCGGTGCCATCCTCGGCTTCGTCCTCGGGCTCGTCGCCTGGCTCGCCTATCGCCCGAGCCTCGAACAGAGCTCGCACCATGTCATCGGCGTGCTCGCGCTCTCGTGGACCGTGGTGATCGCCGCGATGGTGCTCGCGGTCGTCGCGGCCTACTTCGCGGCGTCCCGGCCAGCGCGGGCGATGACCAAGGTGCCGATCGTCCAGGCGCTATCGGGCCGACCGGCGCCGCCCCGTCAGATCCATCGATCAGCGGTCCCCGGCATCGTCTTCCTGGTTGCCGCCTTCCTGCTGCTCGGTTACTCCGGTGGCACGAACCACGGCAACGGGAGCAGTGGTTCACCCGAACTCGTATTCGGGATCGTGCTCCTCGTCCCAGGACTGATCCTGCTCGCCCCGTTCTTCTTGTCGTTGGCCGCGCGCCTCGGTCGCCGGGCACCGATCGCGCCCCGGCTCGCGCTGCGCGATCTCGCCCGGTATCGGGCGCGCTCGGGTTCGGCGCTCGCGGCGATCAGCCTCGGCGTGCTCGTCGCCGTGATCGTGATGTTGGCCGCGGCGTCCCGCTACGGGAACGTCTTCGACTACGCCGGTCCGAACCTGGCATCCGACCAGCTCGCGCTCCACGTGGCGGGAACGAACGGTCCTCAATCTGGGCAGCAACCCACGTCGACGCCGGCGAGTCCGACGGAGCTGGCGGCAGGCGCATCCTCGATCGCGAGGGCTCTCGGCGCACAGCTCACCCCCCTCGAGACGCCGAATGCAGGATTGAACGGGACCAATCTTGGTCGGCAGTGGAACGGGGCGGTCTACGTTGCGACACCGCAGTTGCTGCGGGCGTTCGGGATCACGCCCTCCGAGATAGACCCGAACGCGGACGTCTTGAGCTCGCGTCCTGGTCTCTCGGGCGTCTCGGGTCTGGTCCTCAACTACGGGTCAGGTGACAAGTTCGGACCACCCCAGAGCTCCCAGAGCTGTACGGCCGCCACGGGATGTCTTGCCCACCCGGTGGTCCAAGATATCGGTGCACTACCAACTGGCACGTCGGCACCGAACACGGTGATCACCGAGCACGCGATGCGTCAGTTCCACATAACGGCGGCCACGACGGACTGGTTGGTCCAGGGCACCCAGCCCTTTACGGCGTCGCAGATCAGCAGCGCCGAGCTCGCAGCGTCGACGACCCAGCTCTCGGTCGAGTCGAAGAATGACCAGCCGAGCTCGTCCGCCGTCGTCGGCTGGGCGACGATCTTCGGGATCGTGATCGCCCTTGGTGTGCTCGGGATGTCGGTCGGGCTCGTCCGGAGCGAGACGGCGAGCGACCTCCGCACGCTCGCGGCGACAGGTGCGTCCAGTAACACGCGGCGCACGCTGACTGCCGTCACGGCCGGCGCGCTCGGCTTTCTCGGCGCACTCCTCGGGGTAGTGGGCGGTTACGTCGGCATGATCGGGTGGCTGCGGACCAACTCGCTGAACGGAGGGGTCGCCGCGCTCGGCAACGTTCCGGTTGGTGACCTCCTCCTCCTTCTCCTCGGCATGCCGGCGTTCGCGGCCATGGTCGGCTGGCTCTTCGCCGGTCGCGAGCCGGCGGCCATTGCCCACCAGGCGATCGAATGACGGCCGTCTTCACTCGCGGACGCCGGTGGGTGAAAGATGGGTGACGCACCACTCGAGCCACAGGCCGGGGCACTGCTCGAACGGACGGCCGAGCGCCCGGGCGTGTGGCGCGCCCGATCGCGGTGGGCGGTCCATGTCGCTCTGCTGTTGTCCGGCGCGGCCGCACTCGGCACGCTCGACCTTTTGCACGTGCGGATCGCCTACCACGCCGACGTCGGCCTCGTCTTCGTCGCGCTGGTGGTCGTGCACCTGGTCCAGCGCCGCCGGACCCTGGCGCGCCTGGCCACCCAGCTCGTCGGGGCCAGAACGTTCGTCGAACGGAGGATCCGCCTCGCCGTCTCGGACCTCGTGCTCTTCATCCTCACTGTCAACATGCTCGTGTCCGGCGTCGTGGACTGGGGCCGCGGCGCGCCGACACAGCTGCCGCTCCCCAAGCCCTTCTACAGGTGGCACCTCGACTCGGGGCTCGTCCTCGTCATCTACCTGGTGGTGCACGTCTGGCGCCGCCGGAAGCGCCTCTGGCGCTCGACCATCCGATAGAGGGCGGTGCCAGAGCACGGCAAAAGCGCCGATGAGGACACCCTTGATGCAGGGCCCTAATAGGGCTCGCATACGTGGGTGGCCGTCGACCAGGCGATGACGCTAGATTTTCGGCGCCCTATGGCAACCGGCTCGCGAACGTGGAAGGCGATAGCCGTAGCCGCCGCGCTGATTGGACTCGGGGCCGGTGCGGTCCAGTCGCCGGCGACTCCAGGCGGAGCCGCACAACGTCGCGTGGAGGAGGCCGATCGCGGTATCACAGCGATCTCGCCTCTCGGATTGTCACCGGGTGCGCCCACCGGTGGTCCGGCAAACCTGGTGGACCCTATCGACGGCACCGCCGTCGGGGAGACGAATCCGGGCAATGTGAGCGAGTACCCCGGCGCTTCCGTGCCATTGGGCATGGTGCAATTCAGTCCTGACACCTCGCCCGATCGGGGGGTCACGACGGGGTCAGGGTACGACTACGCCGACAGCCGCATCTCGGGGTTCAGCCTGACCCACCTCTCGGGCGACGGGTGCGCGATCTATGGGGACGTCCCCATCCTGCCCCTCGTGGGTGCGCTCCCGACCGATCCGGATAACGCCACCCAACCGTTCTCGCACGCGCATGAGAAGGCAAGCGCCGGCAACTACGCCGTCAGCCTGGGTGGGGGCGGGAGCACGAGCGAGAGTATTGGGGTCCGGCTGACGGCAACCACNNGGACAACCTCTTGTTCAAGGTCGGCGATTCGGCGAACGGTTCGAGCGCATCGCAGGTCCGCCTGATCGGCACGGATGCGCTCAGCGGCTCGGTGACCAGTGGGGACTTTTGCGGCATTCCCGGCAACTACACCTTGTACTTCACGGCCGAGTTCTCGCAGAATTTCGAAGCCGGAGGTACGTGGCGGAACGATGTGGTCGGCGCGCAGCACTCCTGTGTCAGCGCGACCAGCGCGGGTTGCGGCGCCTGGGTGACGTTCCACTCCCCGAAGGTCCTGGTCAAGGTCGGTATCTCGTTCGTATCGGCGGCGGGGGCCACGGCCAATCTTCACGCCGAGGACCCCGGCTGGAATCTTCAGAAGACATCGCGCGCGGCGACCGCGGAATGGAACGGGCTGCTTGACCGCATCACCGTTTCGGGTGGATCGCGGACCAATGCGCGCGTCTTCTACACGGCGCTGTACCACTCCCTGTTGTTCCCCTCAGTCTTCAGCGACGATGATGGCCGCTACATGGGCTTCGACCACAAGATCCACCGACTGCCCCGGGGCCAAGTGCAGTACTCGAACATCTCCGAATGCGACATTTACCGGACCGAGGTACCCCTGCTGGCCACCCTGCTGCCCGGGCCCACGTCGCAAGTGGTCCAGTCGCTCCTCCGCGATGCCTCCCAGACGAAGGGGGACCACCTGCCCAAGTGGGTCATCGCCGACAACGATGCCAGTGAATGGGACGGGGACTCGGTCGATCCGATCATCGCCGACGCCTATGCATACGGGGCCCGGCAGTTCGACGTCAAGGGCGCCCTCACCGCGATGATCCGTGGAGCGACTGTTCCCCAGAACGGCCTCATCGTCGAACGGGAGAACCTCCAGCAGTACGCGGCACAGGGGTGGGTTCCCCAACTCACCTACGACTTAACGTCGTATCCCTACACCGACGGCGGCTCCGAAACACTCGAGTACTCCCTCGACGACTTCGCAATCTCCCAGCTCGCGGACGCACTGGGCAAGAAGGGCGAGGCGGCGACCTTCGCCACACGGGCCCAGAACTGGGAAAACCTGTTCGATCCCGCCACCGGATACCTGGCCGCCCGCACGGCCGATGGGAGCTTCCCGCCCGGCCCGGCCTTCCAGCCGGCAAGCCCCGCCGCGCAGCTCCAGGGCATCGCGCAGGAGGGGTTCGAGGAGGGCAACGCCATTCAGTACACCTGGGCGGTGCCCCAGAACCTCGCCGGGCTCTTCGGGCTGATGGGCGGGGACAGCGTTGCAGTCACCAAGCTCAATAGCTTCTTCACCCAGATCAATGCCACGCGCTTCGCACCCTACGACTGGGCCGGGAACGAGCCGTCCATGTCGGTTCCTTACGATTACGACTACGCCGGGGAGCCGTGGGCGACCCAGTCCATCGTCCGCCGCATCATGACCGCGCTGTACCCGCTGGCGCCCGCGGGGGAACCGGGCGAGGACGACCTGGGCGCCCTCTCCTCGTGGTACGTCTGGTCGGCCCTGGGCCTCTACCCCGAGACCCCGGGGGTAGCCGACCTGGCCATGACGAGCCCTCTCTTCCCCAAGGCAAGAATTGCGGAAGGAAACGGGCACTCGATCACGGTCATCGGTACGCATGCGCCCGACCGGTTCATTCGCCAGGCGCGCCTCGCGCTCGGCTCCGGTCCCTCGCTGGTGTGGGACAAACCATGGATCCCCGCCTCCGCCCTCGGGGAGAATGCAACGCTCTCGGTCGAACTGGGCGCGCGACCCAACAAGGGATGGGGCGCGGCCGCCGCTGACGCTCCCCCGTCGTTCTCCAAAGGCGCGGCACCTGCCGTACCCTTCACCTCGCCCGGTGGCGCCATGACCATCACAAGCAACGGTTCCGCCACATTCCAATTAGGTGTGCAGGAATCGCGAACTGCAGGCGCAGGCCCCGAGCCCGTGGCGTGGCACGTGGCAGACCCGAACGCGCTATCTGGCGTGACGGTCTCGCCGGCATCGGGAACGCTCAACGTGGTGGGAGGCCGCTCTGTGACGTCGTTGCGTCTGAGCAGTGCGGGGCCGGGTGACGTCTCCGTGACGTTCGACCTGAGCCAAGGTGGGAAAGCATTACCCGACATCACATTCGATGTCGACGTTTCGCCGGCCGCTTGAGTCCTCCGTTTCTTTTGGGCCGACACCTCCCACACGGGGCGGCCAAGCAGACCGGAGAAACGTTGGCCGGGGAGATGGCAGGAATGAGAGGCTGAAACATGGTTGTGGGCCGGGACCTGGCAGCGGCGGTCGGAGCGCTCCTGATTGTCGTTGCGAGCTGGAGTGTTATCGGCACCGTCATCGTCCCCCGGCGCATCCGCAGCCGGCTCGCCCGAGCGGTTGCCGTCACCGTCAATAGAGCCTTCCATTTCGTCGCCGACGGTTTCGATTCCTACGAGCCGCGCGATCGAATTCTGGCGGCGCAGGCGCCGATCCAGCTCATATTGCAGATCGTTGTCTGGCTCGCGGTCTACGAGCTCGGTTTCGCGTTCCTGCTGTGGCCCACCATGCGCACCGGCGGGCTGGCCGGTGCCTTCGCACTGGCCGGATCCTCCCTCTGCACCCTTGGGTACCTGGTTCCTCACAGCGGCGGCTCATCAGGATTGTCCGACATCGCGGCCCTGGTGGGTCTGGGCACAGTGGCCCTTCAGATCGGCTACCTGCCCACGCTCTACGCCGCCTTCAACCGGCGCGAAGCACTGGTGACGTTGCTGGACTCTCGGGCCGGGGTCCCTTCGTGGGGTCCCGAACTACTGGCCCGTACCCACTACGGCCTCGGCTCCGGGGTCTCAGCCATGGGTCAGCTGCCGGAGTTGTTCGAGGATTGGGAGCGCTGGTCGGCTGATGTGTCGGAGAGTCACGCCACCTACATTCCCTTGACCAACTTCCGGTCACCACGCCCGCTCTCCTCGTGGCTCACGGCACAACTGGCCGTGCTCGATGCCGCCGCGCTCTATCTGTCGCTCCTTCCCGATGCCCCTGGAGCGGTGTCGGCTCGACTTTGTCTACGCGGCGGCTTTACCTGCTTGGGGACCATCGCCCGCGCCCGGGGTGCACCCATCCCCGAGGAGGCAGATCCAAACGACGGGATCTCCCTCACCTATGAAGAGTTCGTCGATGCAATCAATCGCTTGGCGAGCGTGGACTTCCCCCTCGAGCGGTCGAACGAGGAGGCCTGGCTCGACTTCGTGGGGTGGCGGGTCAACTACGAGGCAGCGGCCTATGCCATTGCCCGCCGCATCGATGCTCCACCAGCCTTGTGGTCAGGCCCTCGCCGACACCCCATCCCGGCCATCGCGCCGCTGCGGCCGCCAACCCGACGGGCTGACAAACACCGCTGAACTCCCCTGGGTAGGCCTTAGCCGGGGCGCCGTCGAGGTTACGAGGCCTGGGTAGCGGGCACGGCGACCAGACCCATGACGGCGACTGCGACGGCGATGCTCGCTGCTCTGAGGACGGCTCGCCGTGGCCGGCGGGCGACGGGGCGTAGCCCGAACGGCGCGGGCAGGCCTCGGGACCGGTCACCGTGTCCAAAGGCGTCACGAGCACCGTAGAGGTTGACTGCCAGGAGAAGCAGTGGATTTCCCTCGCTCCGGGAGAATTCAGGATGGACGAATCGCCTCGTCAGCCCATTCGCTGAGTTGTGGGACCAACTGGTACCAACCGCTGAAGATCGTGCCCTCGCCGCGAGCTCGCATCTCTCCACGCTCGATCCACTCGCGGTCTCCCCACGGTGGCTCGACGAGGCGCGCATTGGGAAGTTCACGCGCCAGCCTTTCAGACGTAGCGCGTGTGTGGAACATGTCGCTCTCACCGCTCCGGAACACGAGGATGGGGACCTCAAGTGAGCGAGCTTCGTTGCCGGAGAGACCGGGCACCAGCGGATCACCGCAGGCGCAGTAGGCATGAGCCCAGCGCTCCATCGTGGAGAGGAACTCGCCCGCGTCTTGGGCCAGGAACCGGTCCCTATTTCGCGGGTTACGGCTGACGACCTCCTCCCACTCGGGAAGAGTGGCGACGTCCTCCATCGTGCCGTTCCAGATGGCCCGCAACGACGGGAAACAGTAGACCCCAGCCAGAATCATGTTTCCATGGACGCCGCCGCTGATCCACCAAATACCGAGACCGGCAGCGACGTCGGGGTGACGAGCGGCGGTAAGAAGCGAAACCCGCGATCCGCCTGAACCGCCGACGAGCACGGTTGGTCCGCAATCAAGGTGCTGTAGGAGTGCGACCAACGCGTCGGCCTGCATCACCGACTCGGACTCCCCCTCGAAGCACACGCCGGACTCGCCGCAGTTCGGGCGATCCCAGATAATGGCCATCCGTCCTTGGCTGGCAAGACGCTCAGCCATTTCCCGAACACCACCGAAGTCCTTGCTGAATCGGCCACCCGGCGTGATCACCCACGGCTGGCCCTCACCGATCACCTCGTATGCGATCTCGAATTGACCGATCTCTGCGACAGGCATTGCTCTCCCCTTGGTCGAATGCGCCAACCTAACGCGACTCCGCCGCTGGCTCCGTCGATGGAGATCTCGCCCACCGGTCCCCGCCGGAATCCGAAGACCCAGGATTTCACCAGGGTGGACAACGACGAAGGTGCTGATTGTGCGCCTCCCCCTAATTCTGGGTGACCCTGGGGGAGGTGGCTCCCCGTCAGAATCCGAAGAACCTCAATAGTGGCGGGGGTAGGATTTGAACCTACGAAGTTCGGGTTATGAGACCCATCTAGGTCGTCTGCCGGGTGATCCGTGATGACCTCTAATGGTCTGGAATTGGGGATTGAACAGGGATAAACCGCTCCGCCACCCCCGCTATGCAGGTCATTCTCGATCTCGCAGGCGAACTCGGCTTCGGACTATCGTGTGATTCCGCTCAGGCTACGTCGTGCTTGAGTAGATCTCTGTGGCGCTCGACGGGACCAGGAAGCGGCCTCACCCGCACGATGTCTCCGTCGATCTCGACCACTTGGGCGACGGCTCGCGCCGACCCCTCGCCGACAACGACCCACGCCCCCTCACGAATGCGAGTCGGATCGCGAGCTTCGTCGAGAAACGTCCACGGCAGTCCCGACTCATCTTCGCTGTTCAGATCGACGACAAGATCGATCTCGGACTCCGCTGAGGTCACGGCTGCCTCCTCTCTCCAGGGTGGTGAGGGTTGCTCACGGTCCTATGTTCGCACGATCGGAGGCCCTCGAACCGCTCAAGCTTCGTCTCGCAAATCACGTCGACCTCTGCATCGTCGGCGGCCCCGAACGCTGACACTCCGTACTTGCCCCAGGCTTGATAGCGGCGGTGAAACCGTGTGGCGTCAGCACGCAGGATGTCTGGGCTCAGCTCATCACCACGCACAACGAGCAGCGGTGCCGGCGCTACGGCCGACAAGCGGATCCGGGGCGTCTGCTCGGCCATGTCAACACCGTACCGATCGGGTGTTCGCTGCGATCGAGGCGGCTCGGAGCCACCAGTCACTCACGCTTGTCGTCGTGACTCGGGATCGTGACGTGTGCGCGGTGCTCTGCCCGGCAGGGCAAGCTGTGCCGATGACCGCCCGATCGTCAACCGTCTCCGGGTCGTTCGGGCATCTCAAGCGGCGGTGGTGGTTCCCGTCGCTCACCGGTCTACGTCAGGGTGGCTCGCGTCCTATCTGCCGTGGGACCTGGACGACCAACCGGGAGTCACCGAGCGATACCCGCAGGCATTATGCGCTACCTCGGAATCGCCTCAGGCAGGCTCCGAGCCGTCATCAGGTGCAGAGTGCAGGCGTTCCATTGCAGCGACATCGTTGG
>PMLV01000305.1 GCA_003160635.1 Acidimicrobiaceae bacterium
CGTCACCTATCCGCTGAGCCTCTTACCAGTTGCTCGCGGCCATAGCTGCCTGCCATGCGACCGCGCCGACCGACGCCAGTTCGACGCCATCGTCAAGGCCCTCGTCCGCATGGGTTGCGGTCGCCAGGCTCTACGAGCAGTTGTATCGCATGAACCCAAGCCCGGTAGTTGCGCTCAACCGGGCAGTAGCGATTGCCATGGCCGATGGGCCTGCCGAAGGACTCGCCCTGGTCGATGAAGTCGAGGCCGGGGGCGCCCTTTCCGACTACTACCTCCTGCCCGCAACCCGGGCCGATCTGCTCCGCCGCCTCGGGCGAACAGAAGAGGCCGAAGTCGCCTATCGCCACGCCATTGAGATGGCGCCTTCAGAGCCCGAACGTCGATTCATGCACAGACGGATCGCCGAGATTCGACGCAAGGAGTAGTGGCAGTTCGACGCCGGACCGCCCAGATCGGTCGGGTCACTGACACCCTTCTTGGGAATTTTCGGGCGGGGGGATGTCGCTTCAGATCTCGATCAGCTGAATCTCGGGGTCCAGGCTGCGGAGATCGCCGGGGTCTGAGGTTACAACCCGCTGACCACTACGCCGCCCACAGATCACCACATGGGCATCCACGATGTCGGATGTCCCGCTGGCTGCAAGTACCCTCCCTACGCTCGTAGCATCAACTCGGTCGAGGGGGACGACAGTCGTTGTCGGTTGCCGGACCAATCGAGCGAGTCGCACCTGGCGTTCGGGCCGGCGGACCGCCTGGGCCAGGGCAGTAGCAGGCACGGTAATCGGCGCGCTCGTTTGAGCGGCTCGAGCCAGCAGAACGACGATTCGACGATCGTTGCCGTCGAGGGCGATCAGTCCGCCTGCATCGAGTGTAAGGCCCGCCATCAGGCCACCGAGCGTGTGCGTCGCTTCTGGTTGCCGAGCATTTCGTCTGCCCATGCCTTCTCATCATGGGAGAGCGGACCACCGGTGTCTCGAAGTGCTTGTGCGAGCAGGGCGCCCCAGCCGGCGACGTCGTCAAGAGACACACCTACAGCGTGTTGTACGAATCCCGAGACGCTGGACGCTTTCCCCGCCTCGACGAGTTCACGGACTCCAGCGAGTTGCGCCTCCTCGAGGGTGATCGTGATCTTCTTGGTTGCCATACCATTTACCATACTAGGGAATGGGTTCGGCCGCTGCGAACATTCGGGCCGGAATGGGTTCGATCGGGGTACCCTTCGACTATCCGGGAACCACGAACACGAACCAGGTACACGCGGACGACAAGAGGGGTGGAGAGCATGAGCACGAACACGCAGAAGAAGGCGCAGAAGAGGGGGATATCGCTCTTTCGAGCCAAGGACGCGGTCGACCTGATGGATACCGACCTGATGTCGCAGCCGGAGATGTCGCCCGACACCCAGGCGGCCTTCGGCACCAATCTGGCCGCCGGTTTGGGGGCGGGGGCGCAAACCAAGGTGTTGCTGCGCCAGAGCAAGGAGGAGGGCGGATTCAGCCTGGTGACCCTGTGGTTCAAGCCGGGTTACCCACTTCCCCGCCACACCCACGACGTCGACTGCCTCTACTACGTGATCAGCGGCTCAGCGATCATGGGGAACCAGACCTTGCGGGCGGGGGACGGCTTCTTCGTCCCAGAGGATGCTCCGTACCAGTACAACGCCGGCCCCGAAGGCGTGGAAGTCCTCGAGATTCGCCACGGCGTGGAACATTTCGACATGAAGATCCCCGATTTCCGTCCAGAAGTCGTCAATGCCGTGAACCAGCTGGCTCAGGAGCGGCGGGACGAATGGGAGCAGATGCACGTCAGTCCGACGATGGCGGCCAACGGAGCCAACGGGGCCACCTGAGCCCCGAACGTCGGCCGCGGGGCCGATGGCCGGGCCCGCCGATTCGCCCTGCGTACGCCCGGGAGGGTCCCGCCGCGCCAGTAGCCTTGAGTCCCTATGTCCCTCCGGTTGCTCGATCTGCGTGGCATCCTCCCCCCCTTCGACCACGTCCTCCCGCGCCCGGCCGACCCGGGCGCCGATGTGCACGACGCGGTGGCGGAGGTGTTGCGCCGGGTCCGCCGTGACGGGGACCAGGCCATCGTCGAGTTCACCCTGAAATTCGACGGCGTCGACCTGAAGGCAACGACGGACCCGGTTGCCCCGGCCGCCATCCGCGTCCCGCCGCAAGAGATAGCGGACGCCCTGGAGCGGATCGACCCCGACCTCCGCCGTGCTCTCGAGCTGGCCTATGCCCGCATCGTGGCCTACCACGCCCACGAAGGCACCCCGCCCGGCGACTTCGAGTCGGGTGGGGTAACCGTGGCGCACCTGACCCGCCCCGTGGCACGGGCCGGCATCTACGCGCCCGGCGGGCGAGCCCGGTACCCCTCCACCGTCTTGATGTGCGCCGCGCCCGCCCGGGTCGCCGGGGTGGCCGACATCGCGCTCTGCGTACCACCGGCCGCCGACGGCAGGGTCGACGACGCCACACTGGCCGCGGCGGCCATCGCCGGCATCACCGAGGTCTACCGCATCGGCGGCGCCCAGGCGGTGGCGGCCATGGCGTACGGCACCGCGACCATTCCCCGGGTCGACGTCATCGCCGGCCCCGGTAACGCCTATGTCGGTGAAGCAAAACGCCAGGTCAGCGGGGTCGTCGGCGTGGCCACGGCCTTCGCCGGCCCCTCCGAGATCGTGGTCGTCGCCGGCCCCGGCGCGCCGCCCGACTTCGCTGCCATCGACCTGGTGGTGCAAGCCGAGCACGGCCCCGACGGCCTCGCCTGGTTGGTGACGTGGGACGAGTCGTTGTTGGCCGCCGTCAGCTCCGAGGTCGACCGGATCGTGGCGTCCTCACCCCGGCGAGCCGATCTCGAATCGACGCTGGCCACCTCGGGGATCGCCTGCCTCGTCGATACGCCGCACGCCGCCATGGCGGTCGCCAACACCGTGGCTCCCGAGCACCTCCAGATCATGGCGGATCCAGGCCTGTTGGACCTGGTGCAGAACGCCGGCGCGGTGTTCCTCGGCCCGTGGTCCCCGGCCAGCCTGGGCGACTACATCGCCGGGCCCAATCACGTGCTGCCCACCAATCGCACCGCTCGCTTCTCGTCTGCGCTGCGGGCGGACGACTTCCGTCGTCACATCCACGCCGTCACCGTCGGCACCGATGCGCTGGCGACGCTCGGGCCGCCGGTCATCACCCTGGCCGAGACCGAAGGCCTGCCGGCGCACGCCGACTCCGTGCGCCGCCGGCTCGCCGCGCTGGGCGCCGGGACCGCCCGGACCGCCCGGGACCGCCCGGACCGCCCGGGCCGCCGAGACCAGATGAGCTCCCTCCCGCCGATCCGACCAGACCTCTCGCTCACCGAGGGCTACCACTCGCCCCAGGTCGAAGCCGAGGTGCGGCTCAACACGAACGAGTCTCCCTTCCCGCCTCCGGAGAAGTGGAGCCTGGATTTCCTGGGAGCCCTGGCGCACGTGGCGTTCCACCGCTACCCGGACCGACCGGCCACGGAACTGCGCGCCGCCATCGCCGCGCTCCACGGCGTGACCCCCGAAGAGGTCTTCTGCGCCAACGGCTCCAACGAGGTGCTCCAGTGCCTCCTCCTGGCGTACGGCGGGCCCGGGCGCAAGGCGGCCCTGTTCGAGCCCACCTATGCCCTGCACTCCCACATCAGCCGGCTGACCGGCACCGCGGTCGTCGAAGGGGGACGCACCGAGGACTTCCGGATCGATCTCGAAGAAGCCCGCGCCCTGCTCGCACGGGAGAAGCCCGAGATCACCTTCCTCTGCTCGCCCAACAACCCGACCGGGCGGGCCGAGCCGCAGGAGACCGTCGCCGGCATCCTGACGGTGGCGCCGGGGCTCGTGGTCGTCGATGAGGCGTACGGTCAGTTCTCGTCCTGGAGCGCCCTCGGCCTGCGGGGGCCGGACCACCCCGGGCTCGTGGTCACCCGCACGTTCTCCAAGACGTGGGCCATGGCCGGGGCGCGCCTCGGCTACCTGGTGGCGGACCCACAGGTGGTGCTGGCCTGCGAGGCCGTCGTGCTGCCGTACCACCTGTCGGCCCAGACGCAGCTGGCCGGGCTGCTGGCGCTGGAGTACACCGACGAGATGGAGGCCCGGGTGGCGTGCATCGCCGAGGAGCGGGGCCGGGTGGCGGCCGCCTTGGGCCATTTGCCGGTTGAAAGCTGGCCGTCGGATGCCAACTTCATCCTCTTCCGCCCCTTGCACGACGACGCGGACAAGGTATGGAGCGGGCTGCTCGAGCATTCGGTGCTGATCCGCAACTGCGCCAGCTGGGACGGGCTGCTCGGGTGCCTGCGGGTGACCATCGGGCGGCCGGACGAGAACGATCGATTCCTGAGTGCCTTGGAGGCATGCCTGCGATGACGAACATGAGTGGGACGAACACGACCGGGCGCACGGCGTCCAAGGACCGTGCGACCAAGGAGACCACGATCGAGGCGTCGCTGGACATCGACGGCACGGGGACGGTGGACGTCTCGACCGGGTTGCCGTTCTTCGACCACATGGTCGAGCAGCTGGGTCGCCACGCCTCGTTCGATCTGATGGTGCACGCCCAGGGCGACCTGCACGTGGACGCCCATCACACGGTGGAGGACGTCGGCATCGTGCTGGGGGGTTGCCTGGCCGAGGCCTTGGGCGACAAGCGTGGGATCCGACGGTTTGCGTCCATGCTGTTGCCCCTCGATGAGGCTCTCATCGAGGTCGCGCTCGACCTCTCCGGCCGTCCCTTCCTGGCCTACGAGGTCGAGTTCGCGCCCGACGCGGCCGGGTTGGGGTCGCCCCCGTTCGACCCGCAGCTGGCCGAGGAGTTCTGGCGCGCCTTCGCCACGGCGGGCCACCTCACGCTGCACATCCGCCGCCGCGAGGGCAAGAACACCCACCACATGCTCGAGGCAGGGTTCAAGGGCGTGGCGCGGTGCCTGCGTGACGCGGTGCGTATCGAGGGGGCGGCGATCCCGTCGACCAAGGGGAGCCTGTGAGCGGGCAAGGGGAGCCTGTGAGCGGGCCGAGGATCGCCGTGCTCGACTACGGCATCGGGAACCTCCGGTCGGCCGAGAAGGCTCTGCAACACGTCGGCGCGGCGGCCCGCCTCGTCACCGACCCGGCCGAGGTCGAGGCGGCCGACGCCGTGGTGTTGCCGGGCGTCGGTGCGTTCGGGGCGTGCGCCCGTGCGCTGCGCGACAGCGGCCTCGAGACGGCGGCACGAGGGGCGATCGCGGCGGGGGTGCCGTTCCTGGCCGTGTGCGTCGGGTTCCAGCTTCTCTACGAGGGCTCGGACGAGAGCCCCGAGGCGGCGGGACTCGGCGTCTTCGCCGGGCAGGCCGTGCTCCTGCCGCCGACGGAGAAGCACCCGCAGATGCAGTGGAACCAGCTGGAGATCGTGGGCGACCCGACCCCGGCGCCGATGCGCGGCCTGGGGGAGCGGCCCTGGGTCTATTTCGTGCACTCGTACGCCCCACCCGTGGGGGCCGAGACGGTGGCGGTCTGTGACTACGGGGGCCCGGTCGCCGCGCTGGTGGCCGAGGGCAACGTCTGGGGCGCGCAGTTCCACCCCGAGAAGTCGGGCCGCAGCGGCTTGGCTCTGTTGGCGAACTTCGTCGCGCTGGCTGCGTAGCGGTCGTGGAGTTGTATCCAGCCATCGATCTGCGCGACGGGGGAGCCGTGCGGTTGACCCAGGGCGACTTCGCCCGGGAGAAGCGCTATGGCGATCCGCTGGCGCTGGCCGCCACGTTCGTCGAGGGCGGCGCATCGTGGATCCACGTCGTCGACCTCGACGCGGCCCGCACCGGCGTGCCGCACGAGCGGGCGATGCTGGCCCGCATCGTCGAGGTGGCGGGCCCGGCCCGGGTGCAGACCGGCGGGGGCATCCGCACGGAAGACGACGTGGCGGCGGTGCTCGACCTCGGCGTGTCACGGGTCGTGCTCGGCACCACCGCCTTGCGGGACCCCGTGCTGACCACCCGCTGCATCCGACGCTGGCCGGGACAGGTGGCGGTGGGGCTCGACTACAGCGGGGCGAACATCTCCACGGGCCGGGCGCAGAGCCACGGGTGGGAGGTGGGGTCGCCCCTCTCCATCCCGGCCGTGCTCGCACAGTGGGACGACGAACCGCTCGGGGCGGTGGTGGCGACGTCCATCGCCCGCGACGGCATGCTCGAAGGCCCCGACCTGGCCGGGCTGCGCACGCTGCTGTCGCTCACGCCGCACCCGGTCATCGCGTCGGGTGGGGTGGGAACGCTCGAGGACCTGGCCGACCTGGTGGACCTGGCGGACCTGGCCGACCTGGCCGACGTGGCCGACCGGGCCGACCTGGCCGGCGTGATCGTCGGCAAGGCCCTGGTCGAGGGGCGCTTCAGCGTGGAGGAGGCGGTCGCCGCGTGCGCAGCGTCCGTCTGATTCCCTGCCTCGACGTCACCGACGGGCGCGTCGTCAAGGGGGTGCAGTTCGTCGACCTCACCGACGAGGGCGACCCGGTCGAACTGGCGGCACGCTACGACGCCGAGGGCGCCGACGAGCTCACCTTCCTCGACATCACGGCCTCTTCCGACGGCCGCGACACCATGGTCTCGGTGGTGGCGCGGACGGCCGAACAGGTCTTCATCCCCCTCACCGTCGGCGGCGGCGTGCGGGAGGCGGACGACGCCCGCCGGCTCCTGCGGGCCGGTGCCGACAAGGTGGCGGTGAACACGGCCGCGGTGGAACGACCGTCGCTGGTGCGTGACATCGCGGACGAGTTCGGGGCGCAGTGCGCCGTGGTGGCCATCGACGCCCGGGCTCGTGCGGGCCGGCCGGGGTGGCAGGTCTACACGCACGGTGGCCGGCGCCCGACGGAGCTCGATGTGGTCGCATGGGCCGTCGAGTGCGCCGCCAACGGGGCCGGCGAGATCCTCCTCACGTCCATGGACCGTGACGGCACCAAGGATGGCTTCGACCTGGAGCTCACCGCCACCGTGGTCGACGCCGTGGGGATCCCCGTGGTGGCGTCGGGGGGCGTGGGGACGCTGCAGCATCTCGTCGAGGGGGCCACGGTGGGCGGGGCCGATGCCGTGCTGGCGGCCTCCATCTTCCATCGCCGGGAGTTCACGCTGGGCCAGGCCAAGGCCTACATGGCGGCGCACGGGGTCAACGTCCGGCCGGCCTGATCCGATCGATGGTGCCCACCCTGACCTGCATGGGGGCATTCGTGCGGTACCGTGCCAGGGTGGCCACGACGACAAGAAAGACGGCCGAGCCGACCGTCATCGACGAGATGCAACCAATTTCGGTCCTCTTTGACCGGGTCCTGGTGCAGATGGGGCAGAGCGACGGTGAGCGGCGTTCCCGCGCCGGTATCCTGATCCCTGCCACGGCCCAGATCGCGCGCCGGCTCAGCTGGGCCGAGGCGGTGGCGGTCGGACCGCACGTGCGCACGGTCAAGGTGGGCGACACGGTCCTGTTCAATCCCGAGGACCGCTTCGAGGTGGAACTGCACGGCGAGGAGTACGTGATCCTGCGTGAGCGCGACATCCACGCCATCGCGTCCAAGCGCAACGACAGCGGGACAGGGCTGTACCTGTGACCGGCATCCCCCTCGCCGTCGACGACACGCTCGTGAAGCTCGTCGACTTCGCCAAGGACGCTGACGGCCTGGTCCCCGCCATCGTCCAGGATGCCACCGACGGGACCGTGCTGACGCTGGCCTACATGGATGCCGAGGCCCTGCGACGCACGCTCGAGAGCGGCCGGTCGTGGTTCTACAGCCGCAGCCGCCAGGAGTACTGGCAGAAGGGCGAGACCTCGGGCGACCGCCAGTACGTGCGTGAGGTGCGCATGGACTGTGACGGTGACGCCCTGGTGGTGCTGGTGGACCAGCACGGCCGTGGTGCCTGCCACACCGGCGAGCGCACGTGCTTCNNTGGTCGAGTTCGCCGCCCTGGCCAAGGAGCACGCCATCGTCCCGGTGTGGTGCGAGGTGGTGGCCGACACCCTCACGCCGGTGAGTGCCTTCGCCAACCTGGTGGGCGACGGTGAAGGATTCCTGTTCGAATCGGTCGAGGGCGGCGAGCGGTGGGGCCGCTACTCGTTCGTCGGCCGGCGGCCGCTGGCCACCCTCACGGCCCGGGGGAACGCGGTCACCGCGACCGGGCGCCTCGGTCTCGGGTCGTCGGACCAGGGCATCCTCCAGGCCGTCGAAGCCCTCCTCTCCCGCTTCCGTTCGCCGAGGCTCGACGGGCTGCCGCCCCTGCACGGCGGGCTGGTGGGGTATCTCGGGTACGACGTGGTGCGCGAGATCGAGCGACTGCCCGACGTCCCGCCCGACGACCTGTGCCACCCCGATGCCGCGCTCGTGGTCATCGGCCAGTTCGCCGCCTTCGACCATTGGCGCCAGCGCATCTCGCTCATCGACAACGTCCTCGTGCCCGGTCCGGAGGAAGCGTCGGCCGAGGACCTGGCCGCGGCCTACGAGGCGGCGTGCGCCCGCCTCGAGGAGCTGGCCCGCGACTGCGCCCGGACCCGTTCGGGGGAGATGGTCCCGGCCCCGCGCCCGGGCCTGGCGTCGGCCGAGGCCAGCCGCACCATGAGCGCGGAGGAGTACCGGGCGGCCATCGGCGTCGCCAAGGAGTACATCACCGCGGGCGACATCTTCCAGGTCGTGCTCTCGCAGCGTTTCGACCTGCAGCTCGATGCGGATCCCTTCGATGTCTACCGGGCCCTGCGCCTGCTGAACCCGAGCCCGTACCTGTACTTCCTGCGCTTTCCCGAGGTGACCGTCGTCGGGGCCTCGCCCGAGCCCATGGTGCGCCTGCGCGAGGGCATCGTCACGTCGCGGCCGATCGCCGGCTCGCGCCCCCGGGGCGAGAACGAGCAGCACGACCGCCTGCTCGAGGGCGAGCTGGCCGAGGATCCCAAGGAGCTGGCGGAGCACATCATGCTGGTCGATCTGGCCCGCAACGACGTGGGCCGGGTCGTGCGCTTCGGGACCGAGAAGGTCGACGAGCTGATGACCATCGAGCGCTACAGCCACATCATGCACATCACCTCGCAGGTCTCGGGTGAGCTGGCCGAGGACAAGGGACCCATCGACGTGCTCCGGGCCACCCTGCCCGCCGGGACCCTTTCGGGCGCGCCCAAGGTGCGCGCCATGGAGATCATCGACGAGCTGGAGCGGACCAAGCGGGGGGTCTACGGAGGCGTGGTGGGCTACATCGACTTCTCGGGCAACATCGACACCGCCATCGCCATCCGCACCATGGTGGTCTCGCCCGACGGCCGGGCCAGCGTGCAGGCCGGGGCCGGGATCGTGGCGGACAGCGACCCGGCGCGAGAGGACGAGGAGTGCGGGCAGAAGGTGCGGGCCTTGTTGGTGGCGGTGACGGCGGCCCGCGTGATGAGCGCGGCCCGGTCGTGACCCCGGTCCCGCTCGGCGACCAGGTCGCCGCGTTGCGCCACGGCGCCGGGGCCTACCCGCTCGGCCGTGACGTCTTCTCGGTCCGCGGCGACGACGCCGGGTCGTACCTCCAGGGGCAATTGAGCCAGGACGTGACGGCCCTGGGCATCGGCGCCAGTGCCGACTCACTCCTCCTCCAACCCGACGGGAAGTTGACCGCGCTCCTACGGGTCACCCGTGTCGACGGGCAGGGCTTCGTGCTCGATACGGATGCCGGCTTCGGCGACGCCATGGTGGCCCGGCTCAAGAAGTTCCTCCTGCGCTCGAAGGTGGAGATCGAGCGACTCCCGTGGCGCGGCCTGGCGCTCCGCGGGGCGGAGGTGCCCCAGGCCGCGGCCGGCCTGCTCGGCGTTCTGGCCGAAGCCGGCGTGATGGCGCTCCCGTTCGAGTGGAACGGCTGGAGCGGGATCGACCTGCTGGGTCCGAAGGAGATGGTCCTCGATCCCGCTACCGGACAGGTCCCCGAGGGCATCATCGCCTGTGAGCGGGAGGCCGTCGAGGCCTGCCGCATCGTGTCGGGCATCCCCGCCATGGGGAGCGAGCTGACCGACAGGACGATCGCGGCCGAGGCCGGTCTCGTGGAACGTACGGTCAGCTTCACCAAGGGGTGCTACACCGGCCAGGAGCTCGTGGCCCGCCTCGACGCGCGTGGCAACAACGTCCCCCGGCGCCTGGTCGGTGTGATCGGCGGTCCTGATCCCGAGGGTGAACAGTTGGCGTTCGGCATGACGTTGCACGCGGGCGAGCCCGCCGACGTCGCGACCGACAAGGTGGTCGGCACCGTGACCTCCGCCGCCTGGAGCCCTGAGCTCAGGGCGTGGGTCGCCCTGGCCTATCTGCACCGCACGGTCGACGCGCCGGGCCCGGTGCGGGTGCGCTCGGGTGACGGCCTCGGCGGTTCCCGTCCGGCCCGGGTGGCGCTGCTTCCCCTCCTCGGCGATCCCTGACCCGTTGCGCGCCGGCCCCGCCGCCCTGCTCGTCGGAGGAAGCGCCTACTCACTGATTGCGGCGTCCACGACACCGTTCACGCTCCCGGCCGACGTGCTCACCGGTCTGGCCATCGTCGGCATGGCCGTGCTTGTGATCGTGCGCTGGCCACTGCGGGCCCGGCCCGCCCGGCCCGCTCGGCCCGCCACGGGAGCACATCCGTACGTGCCCTGGCTCGTCGTCCTCGTCGTCTTCGTGGCCTGGGAGCTGTTCGACTACCTGGTCCACGGGAGCCGGGCCGATCATCCGACGTTCAGCTCCATCACCGATGCCAACGACCGCTTCTACATCCTCAAGGCACTGCTGTTCTTGGGGTGGATGGCGGGGGCCCTGGTGATCGTCCGGCAGGGATCACGCAGGAAGGCCGGGCGCGGGTGAGCGTCAGCACGGCGTCCTACGTGGTGTGGGGCGCCATCGGGGCGCTGGTGGTGCTGCTGTGGTGGCTCTCCTACGTGCGGCCCTCGGCGGTGACGCACCCGGCCGACGTGGTGGGGAAGGTGGCGACGCATCCGCTCGGCCGGGTCGTCCTGGTCGTGGGCTTCATGTGGCTGGGCTGGCACCTCTTCGCCCGTTGAGGTCAGTCCTTGCGGGTCAGCGCCACCACGGGGATGACCCTGGTGGTGGTGGCCTCGTACTCGGCGAAGCCGGGCATGATCTTCTTCTGGCGGTCGAAGATCTCGTCACGCTTGGGGCCGGTGACGTTCGTGGCCGTGGCGGTGTAGGTGTCGGCCCCGAACTCGACCTGCACGTCGGGGTGGGCCAGCAGGTTGTAGTACCAGTCGGGGTTGGAGGGTGCGCCGCCCTTGGAGGCGAAGATGTAGATGGTCCCGTCGTCGTCGGGCAGGCCCACCAGCGGGTTGACCCGGGGCTGGCCCGACTTGGCGCCCTTCGTGGTGATGATCACCACCGGCGCCCCGGCGAACCCGCCGCCGACCTGGCCGGCGTTGGCGCGGAACTCGTCGATGACCGTCTGGTTGAAGTTGCTCGTATCGGTCATGGGGTCGAGCGTAGCGACCGCTACGCTGGACCGATGCCCTCCTACCTGGCGGACATCCTGACCACGCACCGGGCAGACGCCGGCCGCGACGGCCGGGATCTCGACGACCTCGCGGCGCAGGCCGCGTTGCGGCCGGCGCCGCGGGACTTCGCCGCGGCCCTGCAGGGGACGGGCCTCTCCTGCATCGCCGAGATCAAGCGCCGCTCGCCGTCCAAGGGCGATCTCGATCCTCATCTGGCACCCGATCTCGTGGCCAAGGACTACGTCGTCGGGGGTGCGTCCTGCCTCTCGGTGCTGACCGATGCGCGGTACTTCGGCGGTTCGGCGGACGACCTGCGCGCCGCCCGGGCCGCGTGTGACCTCCCGGTCCTGCGCAAGGACTTCACGGTGTCCGAGCTCGACGTCGTCGACGCCCGCCTCATGGGGGCCGACGCCGTGCTGCTCATCGTGGCCGCGCTCACCGACGGGGAGTTGGGGCGGTTCCACCAGCGGGCGACCACCCTGGGGTTGGCGGCGTTGGTGGAGGTCCACGACGAGGCCGAGCTGGACCTGGCCCTCGGCGCCGGGGCACGCCTGGTCGGGGTGAACCAACGGGACCTGCGCACCTTCGCCGTCGACCATGACCGTGCCCGGGCGTTGGCGGCCCGCATCCCGGCGGACGTGGTGGCGGTGGCCGAGTCGGGCATCCGCGACGGCGACGACGCCCGCCGGCTGGCGGATGCGGGCTACGACGCCATCTTGGTGGGGGAGACCCTGGTGCGAGCCCCGGATCGCGCGGCCGCCCTGCGGGCGCTGATCGGTCACCCGGTCGCGTCCCGATGAGCCCGGAGCTCTTCGTCAAGATCTGCGGCGTCACGTCCGAGGCGGATGCGTTGCTCTGCGTCAGCCTGGGGGCCGACGCGGTCGGGTTCATCTTCGCCCCCTCGGCGCGGCAGGTCTCGGTGCAACTGGCAGGTGACATCGCCAAGCGCCTGCCGCCGGAGATCCTGACCGTCGGGGTGTTCCGCGACGAGGCGCCGCAGCGGGTGGTGGAAAAGGTGCAGCGGGCCGGGCTCGGCGCGGCCCAGCTCCACGGGCACGAATCGTCGCAGGAGACGGCCTGGGTCCGGGCCCGGCTCCCCCTGGTGATCAAGGCGTTTCCCGCCGGCGACCGCACGATCGGCCGCTTCGCCGAATTCGGGGCCGACTACCTCTTGATCGACGGGGCCAACCCCGGATCGGGCGAGGTGTTCGACTGGAGGTTGGCCGAAGGGGTGGCCGACCCGAGCCGCCTCATCGTGTCGGGCGGCCTCGAGCCCCTCAACGTGGCCCAGGCGGTGGCCCATCTCCGCCCGTACGGGGTCGACGTCTCGACCGGCGTCGAATCGGCCCCCGGTCGCAAGGATCCGTTGATGGTGCGTGACTTCATCGTCAACGCCCGCGCCGCCGCCAAGGAAGTAGACACGCGTGACCCTCTCGTCACCGCTCCGGGCGACGACGAACCGTACGACTGGCGGGATGCCTGACATGAGCACCACATGAGCAGTCTCATGAGCGAGCCCGGTGCAGACGGGCGCTTCGGCGAATTCGGGGGACGTTTCGTTCCCGAGTCCCTGATGCCGGCCTGCCTCGATCTCGAGCAGGCCTTCAAGGAGGCGTGGGCCGATCCCGAATTCCACCGGGAGCTCGACGATCTGTTGGCGCACTACGGCGGGCGTCCCACCCCGGTCACCCAATGCCGGCGCCTCTCGGAGAAGCTGGGCGTGCGCGTGCTCCTCAAGCGAGAGGACCTGGCGCACACCGGCTCGCACAAGATCAACAACGTGGTCGGCCAGGCGCTCCTGACGCGGCGCATGGGCAAGCGGCGCATCATCGCGGAGACCGGGGCGGGGCAACACGGGGTGGCGTCGGCCACGGCCGCGGCGCTGTTCGGTCTCGAGTGCACGGTGTTCATGGGCGAGGTGGACACCAAGCGCCAGGAGCTGAACGTCTTCCGGATGGAGCTCCTGGGGGCCGAGGTGCGTACGGTGACCTCGGGCAGCCGCACCTTGAAGGATGCTGTGAACGAGGCCATGCGCGAGTGGGTCGCCTCGGTGGAGCACACGCACTACTGCCTCGGCTCGGTGATGGGTCCGCACCCCTTCCCCTACATGGTGCGCGAACTGCAGCGCGTGGTCGGCGACGAGGCGCGCGGGCAATGCCGCGAGATCCTCGACGGTGCCGACCCCGACGTCGTGGTGGCATGTATCGGCGGCGGATCGAACGCCGCGGGCACGTTCGCCGGGTTCGTGGACACGGCGGCGCGTCTGGTCGGCGTCGAGGCCGCCGGTGGCGCGGCCATCACCAACGGGATCCCGGGCGTGCTCCACGGTATGTTTTCGCGGCTCCTGCAGGACGAAGCCGGTCAGATCCTCGAGGCGGAGTCGATCTCGGCCGGCCTCGACTACCCGGGACTGGGACCCGAGCACGCCCACCTGGCCGCCATCGGCCGCGCCGAGTACAACACGGCCGACGACGCCGAGGTGCTCGAGGCGTTCCGGCTGCTGTCGCACACCGAGGGGATCATCCCGGCCCTCGAATCGGCGCACGCCGTGGCCTGGGTGGCGCGCGCCGCGGGCACCGACGCCCTCCCCAAGGGCTCGACCGTCCTCATCACGCTGTCGGGCCGGGGCGACAAGGACGTGGCGCAGGTGCGTGAGATCTTCGGTCGCGCTCGTGCATGAGCTCGAAGCATCACTCCGGGCGGCGCGGGCCGCCGGCCGCAAGCTCTTGATCCCCTACCTCATGGGAGGCATGACCGACGACTGGGAGCAGAGCCTGGCCGCCGTGGTGGCGGCCGGTGCCGATGCCGTCGAGGTCGGCATCCCGTTCTCGGACCCCATGATGGACGGGCCGGTGATCCAGGAGGCGGCGCTCATGTCGCTGGGGCGGCGGACCGTCCCCGATCAGGTGCTCGACGGCATCGCCCGGGCCGAGGTCCCCGTGCCGGTGGCCGTCATGACGTACTACAACATCGTGTACCGGGCCGGGCACAAGCGCATGGCCCACTCCCTGGTGACGGCCGGGGTGAGCGGGGCCATCATTCCCGACCTCTCGCTGGAGGAGCTCGCGCCCTGGGCCCGGGAGGCCGACGCAGCCGGCGTCGAGACCGTGCTGCTCGTCGCTCCGTCGAGCCCCGACGACCGGGTGGCGCGCATCTGCGACCGTGCGCGCGGCTTCGTCTATGCGGTGGCCCGCATGGGCGTCACCGGGGAACGGGCCGAACTGGGCGATGAGGCGCGCCAGGTGGTCGAGCGGATCCGCCGCCACAGCGACATGCCGGTCTGCGTGGGTGTCGGTGTCTCGACGCCCGAGCAGGCGGCCGAGGTGTGCGAGGTGGCCGACGGAGTCGTGGTCGGCTCGGCGCTGGTGCGGCGACTCCTGGCCCGCGGCGGGCCCGAGGCGGCGGCCGAGTTCGTGGGCTCGCTCCGCCGCGCCATCGACGGAGGCGGGTAGCGGGCATGGGAACGGGACGCGTGGTCGTGATCACGGGCGCGTCGGCCGGGATCGGGCACGCGACGGCGGAACTGCTCCAGGGCCAGGGTTGGACCGTGGTCGGTGCCAGCCGGCGCGGTCCGTTGGTCATGGACGTCGACGACGACGAATCGGTCCGGGCAGGCATGGCGGAGGTCGTCCGGCGCCACGGTGGCCTGCAGGCGGTGGTGGCCTGCGCCGGGTGGGGGCTGGCCGGCGCGGTCGAGCAGACACCCCTGGCCGAGGCGAAAGAGCAGCTGGAGACGAACTTCTGGGGCACCGTGCGGGTGGTCCAGGCCGCCCTCCCGATCATGCGCGGCCAGGGCGAGGGTCGCCTGGTCCTCGTCAGCTCGATCGGCGGCGTGGTGGGCCTCCCCTTCCAGGCGTTCTACAGCGCCAGCAAGTTCGCCCTCGAGGGGTACGCCGAGGCGCTCGCCTACGAAGTCGCCCCCTTCGGCCTCGACGTGAGGCTGATCGAACCGGGGAACGTGCGCACCGACTTCACCGCCAACCGGCGCGACGTGGTGCCGCCCGAGGGCGAGGATCCCTACGCCGCCATGGCGTGCCCCCGGCCGCCGTGGCCCGGGCCATCGCCCGGGTCCTGACCAGCCGCCGCCCGCGCCGGCGCGTCTCGGTGGGCAAGCTCGACGAGCGCGTCGGCCTCATCGGGAAGCGGATCCTGCCGCACCGTGTGTTCGAGCGGGCCGCGAAGGGGAGCCTGGGCGTCTGAGGTCAGGTGGAGATCGCCCCGCGCCGGCGGAGGTCCGCGATCTCCTCGGTCCCGTAGCCCACGGAGCGAAGGATGCTCTCGGTGTGCGACCCCAGGTCGGGCGCCAAGCGATGGGGCGGGTGGGCCGACGCACTCACCCGGACGAGGGCGGCGAGCTCGCGGACGTTCCCCTTGGTGGGGTGGGGGAGCTCGGCCACCCGACCCGTCCGACGATTCTCCGGATCGTTCAAGAAGGCGTGGGCATTGCGCCCGACGGGCTCGGCCGCCGGCACCCCGGCCGCGCCGAACGCCGCCAGCCACGAGGCCGTCTCCCGCTCGCTCAGGCGAGCCGCCACCGCGTCCGCCACGTCGGCGCGGTTCACGTCGAGCTCGAGCAGCCGGCCCAGGGCGGTGCGCTCGGCATCCTCGGTCGCCGCCACGCAGATCCATCCGTCGGCGGTTTGATAGAGCCTCTCGAATGCGCTGAATCCATATTGCATCGGGTCGAGTCGGCCGGCGCCCAGGACCTCGCCGGGCTCCCCGACGCGCCGGACGATGTGCGCCAGATGGAACATCGTCGCGTTCAGCTGCGGATTCTCGATGTACAGCCCCTGGGCGTGGTGGCGTCGGTGCAGCAAGCCCATCACGATGCACGCGGCACCGAGCAGGCCGTTGCCGGGGTCTTCGTTGCAGGGCGAGGGAAGGGGCTCGTTGCACTGCCCGGCGGCTTCGAACGTGACACCGACGAAGCCGGACATCATCGGTGCGAAGCTCTGGCGCAGCATGTCCGGACCGCGTGAGCCCCAGCCGGGGGCGTAGAGGTAGGTCAACCCGGGGTGGGTGCTGCTGACGTCGTCGTAGGCCAGGCCCAGACGTTCCGCCGCCCCGGGACGCAAATTGTGGTGGACGACGTCGGCCCATGCGAGCAGTCGATCGACGGCCGGCCGCAGGGCCGGATCCTTGAGGTCCATGGCGATCGACCGCTTCCCGGCCTGGGCCGGGAAGAAGCACTGGTCGATCCCGCGCAGTTGATCGCCCTGCGGCGGTTCCAGCTTTATGACGTCGGCTCCGAGGTCGGCCAGCAGGCGCGAGGAGAACGGCCCGGCGAAGTAGGCACCGATATCGAGGATCTTCACGCCCTCGAGAAGCGGCCGTTCCCCGGGGGGCGACGGTGGGGCGGCCCCGCCGGAGGGCCAGGGATGCGATCCCCCCCACCCGCCGGAGAGGACCTCTTGGGTGTGCTCGCCGGGAGCCGGGGCTCGAAGGGGGAGGATGGTTCGAAGCGAGGGGAATTTCGCCGGGGTCGCCACCTGCTGCACCCGACCCAGGACGGGATCGTCGATCTCCACGACCATGCCGTTGTGCTGGGCCTGCGGCTGGTCGAACACCTCGGTGGGCGACAGGTGCTCGATGGCGCAGACCTCGGCCCGGCGGAGCACCTCGACCCAATGAGCACGCGGCTGGGCGGCAATGAGGCGATGGAGCTCGGTCTCGAGAAGCTCCATCTGATCCGCTGTGAGCGGCTCGCCCATGTCCAACCCGCTGGCACTGGGCGGGATGCGGTCGTCGAGCTCGAGCACCTTCATCAGGCGCCCGAAGGCGCCCACCGCGCCGGTGTGGATGCCTATGTAGTGACCGTCGCGGCACACGAACGACCGGGTGATGAGGCGGGTGCCCACCGTCGAGTTCGGGCCGCCACCCCTCGCGGCCATGGCGGCCACCGACGCATCGGACTCGCTCCAGAGCATGGAGTGGTAGGCGAGTGCACCGTCGAGGAGCGACGTCTCGACGTGCCGGCCCACGCCGTCGAACGACCGCCGGTAGAGCGCGGCGAGCGTGCCGAGGAGCGCGAGGTAGGACGCACCGAGCCCGGCTTGGGGCAGGCCCTCGAAGATCGGACCATCGCGGTGCCCGGCCTGCTCGCCCATGGTGCCGACCAGGGCGTGGACGAGCGCCTCCCGGCTGGCGACGTCGCGATGCGGCCCGTCGCGGCCGAAGCCGGTGATGGAACAGGAGACGAGCCCAGGATGGCGCGCCCCCAGTTCGGGAGCGCCCAGACCGAAGGCCTGGGCCCCGTCGCGATCCCACGTCTCCACGAAGACGTCGGCGTCGGCCAGCAGGCGGTGGAGGCTGTCCCGGGGCACCGGGTCCGCCACGTCCGCCACGTCCAAGATGACGCTGCGTTTGTTGCGGTTGAACACCGAGACACCCTCGGGCGACTGCCGGCGGAGTGGACTCCCGCCCGGGGGCTCGATCCACAGCACGTCGGCACCGAACGCGGCCATGAGCCCGGTGGCCCGGGCCCCGGCCAGGTGCACGGAGCAGTCGACCACCCGCAGCCCGCGCAGGGGGCCGGCCGTCACGACCCGCCGCCAGGTGCCCGTGCGAGTCGCTGGCGTCTCACCCCTGCTCCGTCCAGCCGCTCACGGCACGGTTTACGCTCCGGCCGGGGCACGTGTCAAGCATGGCGCGTGCCGCACCGCGCTCGTCTTCGGGCCTTCCGTCCCGCCGGTGCCGCGGCAGGACGCGTGCCCGACCCCCCGTCGTTACCGTAGGGTCCAACGTGAGCGGGAAATAGATACCGGGGAATTGGATGCTGGGGAAGGGTGACCATGGCTGAGGCAACGCAGTTCACGATCGGGGTCGACGTCAGTTGTCGCGACGGCGACTGCGGCGCGTTGATCCGCGTCGTCGTCAACCCGGTCACGCGGGAGGTGACCCACCTCGTCGTCGAACCTGCGCATCGAGAGGGTCTGGGCCGGCTGGTGCCGCTCGACCTCGTGCAGGCCTCGGCCGACGCGGTGCAGCTCTCCTGCACGCTGGCCGAGTTCGAGGCGCTGGACCTCGCCGAAGAGACGCGATTTCTGCCCGGCAGCGGCCTCCTGCCGGGCTACGCGTCGAGCGAGGTCTTCGCCCTTCCGTACTTCGGGCTGGGCCCGGGCAACGTGACGCCTCCCGTGACCGTGGACGCCCTGCCGTTGGGGGAGGTTGCCGTGCGCCGGGGCGAGACGGTGCACGCCGCAGACGGTGAGATCGGGCGGGTCGAAGGGTTGGTCATCGAGCCGGTCCACCATCACGTGACCCATTTCCTGCTCCAAGAGGGTCACCTCTGGGGACGCAAGGAGGTGGCGATCCCGATCAGCGCCGTGACGGGGATCGACGAAGGCGGGATACGACTCAGCGTCACCAAGAAGGACGTCGAGGACCTCTCGCCGGTTGACGTCGAGGACCTGATCGGGTCCGCCCCTTCTTGAGTCAGGACGGGGGAAGCAGGATCAGGCAGCCGTTGTGGCCGCCGAAGCCGAAGGAGTTCGACAAGACCGCCGTCGGCTCCCAAGGGAGAGGCTCGCCGTGCACCACCCGCAGCGTGATCTCGGGATCCGGCTGCTCGTAGCCTGCGGTGGGCGGGATCAGGGAGTGGTGAATGGTCAGCGCCGCCGCCACCGCCTCGATGGCGCCGGCCGCGCCCAGGCCGTGGCCCGTCACGCCCTTCGTCGAGGTGACCAGGGGACCGGGTTCCCCGAATACCTTGGTGATCGCCCGTGACTCGGCCAGATCGTTGAGCGGGGTCGAGGTCCCATGCGCATTGATGTGCCCGACATCCGAGGGCGAGATGCCGGCGTCGGCCAGTGCGAGTTCCATGCAGGCGACCGCCCCCGCGCCATCGGGCGACGGAGCAGTGATGTGATGGGCGTCGGCCGTGCTGGCGGCCCCGGCCAACTCGGCATAGATGGTGGCGCCGCGAGCGACGGCCCGATCCCAATCCTCGAGGACGACGGAAGCGGATCCCTCGGTCGAGACGAATCCATCACGGCGGATGTCGAAGGGGCGAGAGTGGCCCGAGGTCGAAAGTGCCGTCATGTTGGTGAACGCCGCGATGGCGACCGGGTGCAGGCTGGCCTCGGCGCCGCCACTGACGACGACGTCACACCGACCCGATGCCACGAGTCGTCCGGCCGCGGCGATGGCGTGGGTCCCGGCCGCGCACGCCGTGACGATGACTTCCGCCGGACCGTGCCAGCCCAGCCGCATGGAGATGCCGGCTGCGCCGGCATTCGCCATCATCATGGGGACCAGACGTGGGGAGACGCGGCGGGCGCCACGCTCGTTGTAGACGCCCACCTGCTCGGCCAGCGTGTCGAACCCCCCGACGCCGGTGGCGAAGATGACGCCCGACTTTGCCGGATCGGCGCCGATCTCGCCGGCGTCCTTCACCGCCAGGTCGGCTGCGGCCATGCTGAACTGGGCGAACCGGTCCAACTGGCGCACCTCTTTGGGCCCGAACCACTGCTCGGGGTCGAATCCACGTACCGGCCCTCCGACGACCGAGGGGTGCAGGAGGCCTTCCCACAGCGCGTCGACGCCGACGCCGCAGCAGGTGACCGCGCCCAGTCCTGTGATCGCCACCCTCCGACCGTGGATGGGGACGCCATCGGGACCTGTGCCAAGCTGCATCAGAGCTTGGAGGAGATCAGATCGAAGGCCTGGCCGATGGTGGTGACGTCCTCCAGCTCGGTCTCTTCCACGGTGATGTCGAAGGACTCCTCGAGGGCCATGACCAGTTCCACCAGGTCAAGGCTGTCGGCGTCGAGATCCTCGGCGAACTTGGCTTCCTTGGTGATCTTCTCCGCCGGCACCTGCAGCACCTCTACGGCGCACTCGCGAAACTTCTCGAACGCTGCGTCGCTGTCCACAATCTGCTCCTTGTTCGGTTCGGTCAATGCCCACGTTACAAGCCCATGCCCAGTCCGCCATCGACCGGCACCACGGCGCCGGTGATGTAGCCCGCCGCAGCCGAGGCCAAGAACCCCACCACCCCGGCGATGTCGTCGGCGGACCCGATCCGGCCGAGCGGGACCTGGCCGGTCATCTGGGCTATGCGCTCGTCGCCCAGGGCGCTCGTCATGTCGGTGGCGACCAATCCGGGTGCCACGACGTTGACGGTGATCTGCCGGCTCCCCACTTCACGAGCGATGGCCCGGGCCATACCCACGAGGCCGGCCTTGGAGGCCGCATAGTTGGCCTGCCCCGGCAGTCCCACGTAGGCGCTGACCGACGATAGGAAGACGATGCGCCCGGTGTGCAGGCGCAGCATCTTGGCGAGGGCACGCTTGGCCACCCGGAACGATCCGGTCAGGTTGGCGTCGATAACCTCCGTGAAGGCGTCCTCGCTCATGCGCAGCATGAGGCCGTCGCGGGTGATGCCGGCGTTGGCGACGAGGACCTTGACCGGTCCCCAGGTGCTCTCGATGGTGGCGAACGCCGACTCGACCTGGGCCGCATCGGTGACATCGCACCGCACGGCGAGAAAGTGGTCGGCGGCGAATCCCTCGGGGGTGGGTGGGGGGTCGGCGGAGCGGTAGGTGGTGGCCACCTGGTCCCCGTTGGCCAGGAACCAGCGGACACAGGCTGCGCCGATGCCTCGATTCCCGCCGGTGATGAGGACGACAGCCATGCGGTCAGGTCCGGTCCGGGACGCGCATCCAGACCAGGGGCTGGCCGTCCTGCACGCGCTCTCCGGCCGCGGCCAACCACCCGATGACCTGGCCGGCGAAGGGAGTCCGCACTTCGGTGACGCCGACCCTTCCGACCAGGTCGCCGACGGCGACGATCGAGATGGCATCCGCGCCGGGGCCACCATCGGTGCCGGGCAGGAGGCCGGTTCCCGGTGCCCTCAGCGATTCTTCGGGGCTGAAGATGCCGCCGCTCGGGCTCACCACCACCCGTTCGGACATGTAGAGGTGTTCGCCCTGGTGCAGGGCGGGTTCCGCCCGCCAGGTGCCGGCCTCGGCGATCTGGTCCATGAGCGTGTCGAGATCGGCCGGCTTGGCCACCGCCAATGACTGGATCTCCGGAAGGCTCCGCTTGGCCAAGCCGCTCAGGACCCCACCCGGGCCCAGCTCGATCAACGAGGTCAGCCCGAGCCCGGCGAACGTCTCCAGTGTCTGGCGCCACCGCACCGGACTGCAGAGTTGGGCCGAGAGGAGGCCGGGCCAGTCGGACGGATCGTCGTGGACCCGGGCGTCGACGTTCGCCACGACCCGCACTTCGGGGGTCCGGAACGTGACGTGCGTGAGCGCCTCCCGGAGGGGCACCCGGGCGCCTTGCATGAGGGGTGTGTGGAATGCGCCCGAGACGGGGATGGCCATCACCCGCTTGGCCCCGAGCTCCTTGGCCAGGTTTCCGGCCAGCGTGACTGCTTCCGCGGTGCCTGCGATCACCACCTGTCCCGGCGCGTTGTAGTTGGCCACCCAGACGTCGCCCTCGGCGCGCTGGCAGGCCGCCTCGGCATCGTCGTCGGAGATCCCGAGGAGGGCGGCCATGGTGCCAGGCGACTCTTCGCCCGCCCGGGCCATGGCGTTGCCCCGCGCCACCACGAGCTGAATGCCATCTTCGAACGTCAAGGCCCCGCTGGCCACGAGCGCCGTGTATTCACCCAGACTGTGCCCGGCACAGGCGGCGGGGGTGAGGCCCAGCCGCTCGACGGCGTCGAGGACCACGAGGCTGAGAACCGTGGTTGCCAACTGGGCATTCTCGGTCCTGGTGAGCTCTTCGATCGGCGCCTCCAAGAGGAGGTACGACAGGTCTCGCTCCGCTGCTTCGGAGGCCTCCCCGACGAATTCCCACGAAGGATGGTCAATCCATGGCTCGCCCATTCCAGATCGCTGCGAACCCTGTCCTGGGAAGGTGAAAACCAACACTGCTACGACGTCTCCGTTCGTCGGACGAGCTGCGAGCCACCAGTGTGGCACGCCCGCGCCGCATCAGACCGCATTTGTGAGGCCGCGTTCCTACCAATGGTACGACCACACGGCGGCGACGGCGGGACGCAGAGCTCTGGCATGCCTGCCGACAAAGAATTCTCGGTACGACCGATGGCGTACCAACGGTGTCATTGCGCCCGTGGACGCTCAGGCGGGTCCGATCCGGGCCAGGGTGACGCCGGCGAGGACACACAACAGCTCGAGGGCCTGCACGGCCTCCGTCTCGATGATGCCGGCGTCCGGTCCGGCGAGCACCAGGAGCCCCGACGGCACCCCACGGTCCCGAATGGCGGCGACGAACACGGTGCCGAACCCCTGGTCGCGGAGCAGGCCCATGGGCCCGAAGGTTCGGCTGATGACCGGACCGGTGCTGTAGCTGGAGGCGACGTGGGAGACCAGCCCCGCCAGCTGCTCGAGTTCGACCGATGAGAGGCTGGCGATGGCATCGGCACGCGACCCGGTAGAGCCCTGCGGGACGAGGCTTCCCCGGGCCCGGGTCCATAGGACGGCCGATTGGAGCCGCGCCACGGCGACGCTCGCGGTGACGGTGGTGACGGCCATCTCCCCGATGGAGCGTGACTCGGCGATACGCGGGGCATGCCACCCGAAGTCGACCAGGGGTGAGCCCCGCGACGTGGTCAGCCCGGTTCGGGCGAATGCGTCCTCGAGCACGCCGGCCACCGCCCGCACGGCGTGGGCCTGCGTGTCGTCGATCGCCATGGGGGCGTCCACGTTGAGCACGCCGACGATGCGGCGCTGGACGATCAACGGCACCGCGAATTCCGCGACGATGCCGGGCACGGCCTCCCTGTAGCGGGGGTCACCCGACACCTCCTGCACCAGGATCGGCTCGCCGGCGGCGAAGGCCGATCCGGTCAGACCCACGCCGGCCTCGATGCCGTCGAGAACCTGCCATTGGCCCCGACCCGAGAGGAATCGGAGCACCCCGCCTCTCTCGACATAGACGCTCGGCAAGAACTCGAAGTTCTCGTTGAGGTAGGCCGTGACCTCGTCGGCCGCGTCGGTCGGGTCCAGTGTCTTTTCGACCCGCTCGACGAGGGACTCCATCGAGGGGGCGGATGTGTCCGGCCCCTCGGCACTGAGGGATCCGGCGCCGCGCCATCGGCGTGGCTGCGGCCAGCCGTCGCCCGGGCGCGCCAGGAGGTAGCCCTGGACGAGATCGATGCCGACGGAGCGCAGCGCATTGAGCTCCTCGGTTGTCTCGACCCCTTCGGCCAGCGAGGTGATGCCTCCCTGGCGTGCGAACCCGACGAGCCCGCGGAGAACCGCCAACTTGTTCGGATCGCGGTGGGCCTTGTGCACCAGGCTGCGATCGATCTTTATGAATTGGGGATGGAGTTGCAGGACGTGCGACATGCTCGAGTACCCTGCGCCGACGTCGTCGATAGCCAGCATGGTCGACGCGGTGGACCACATCTGAAGCCGGCGGCGTAGCTCCTGGTAGTCAGGAACCGGCTCATGCTCGGTGATCTCGAGCACTCGAGGTGGGAGCCGGTGCAACACTGCATCGACCCGTGGATCGAGCAACGTGCGGGCGGAGAGGTTCACGAAGAGCCGCACGTCGCCGGGCGGAGCGCCCCGGTCGCAGACAGCGTGGAGGCAGGCCAGCTCGAGTTCGGTGCGGACGCCCAGGTACGTGGCGTGTTCGAGCCACTGGTCAGGTCCGCTGCTGCACGGGAGTGACGTCCGCGCCAGCATCTCGAAGCCGAGGATGGAGCCGTCGGCGAGACGCACGATCGGTTGCGCCGCCATCTCGATCGCCCCCGGGCGCAGGAGCTGCTCGACCAGTCGCGTCAGCGATTCCCCACCCACCGGGAGGGGGACGTCCGGACGCGGCCCGGCGCGGTCCTGCACTGCGTGACCTACCTGTGACCGAACCGCCATGCTCACCTTTGCCGGAGTAGAAGCGCCCGAGCGGACGCGCCTCTCACTGTCGTGTCCCGAGGTGGTAACGCAGTTGCGTCGACGTTGCTTTGTGGTTGCTGCTCGACCGCGCCCGGTTCATGAGAATCGTCATGGAGCCGTCCGGTGCAGCCGTCCGGTGCCCGGGCCATACGACGCTCGGGGGGAAGACCGAATTGTGTCGTTGTTGGGGAATCTCAGAGCGTTCATTGTCTGCAGCTGGTGATAATGACGCCCATGAAAACGCCCTTTGAGTTGTCGCTGCGTTTCGGGTGGTCTGTCGGCTGATGGGCGAGAGGGGCGAAGAGCTCGTCGGGGCTGACGCGGAAGCCGAAGGGGAGGAACCGGGGCAGACTGCGGCTGGTCTGCGGCTGCAGGTGCTGTGGTTCGGGTGCGCCGGCTTCCTGGTGCTCGCCGGAGTCGGTGCCTCGGCGTACGGCTTCGCGGCCGGGGCCTCCGCCGCGATCCCGACCCTTTTGGTCGGCGTCGTCGTGAGCCTGCTGCTCGGAACCGTGACCTACCTGCTCGGGACCGGTCGAGCCCGATGGAGGGTCCTCATCGACGAGCGGAACAACGAGCTCGCATTCCAGGCGCTGCACGACTCGTTGACGGGATTGCCCAACCGTGCCCTGATCATGGATCGCATCGACCAGCTCCTGGCCCGGAATCGTCGAGCCGGGACAGTGGGAGCGGCGCTCTACATCGACATCGATGACTTCAAGATCGTCAATGACTCCCTCGGGCATGAAACCGGAGACCGCCTGTTGGTGGCGGTCGCAGCCCGCCTTTCGAGCACCTTGCGGGGAGCGGACACCATCGGGAGGATGGGTGGTGACGAGTTCGTCGTCCTGATCGACGGGAGCGACCCCATGGTGGCCCCCGAACTGGTGGCCGAACGGCTTCTCGACGTGATGCAAGAGCCGTTCGAGCTCGAAGGCTCGCTGACGTCGCTCCATGCGAACACCAGCATCGGAATCGCCGTCGGAGATCGGGCCACGGGCGGCGAGTTGCTGCGTGATGCGGATATCGCGCTGTACAAGGCCAAGGGCGAGGGGAAGAACCGTTACGAGTTCTTCCACCCGAAGATGCAATCGGAGATCGGCCGGCGCATCAGGCTCGAATTCGACCTACGGTCCGCGCTGGCCGGCGATCAATTCCGGTTGGTGTACCTGCCGATCTACAGCCTCGACGACCTCACCGTGGTGGGGGTCGAGGCTCTCTTGCGCTGGGTGCACCCGGTCGAAGGGCTGCTGGGACCGGACGAGTTCATTCCGATTCTCGAGCAGACGGGGCAGATCCGGGAGGTCGGCCTGTGGGTGCTCCAGCAAGCCTGCACGCAGATGGCGGTCTGGCACTCGCGAGGCGACAAGCTGAATCTGTCCGTCAACGTTTCGGGCCGGCAGCTCGACGACGATCGGATCATCGAACACATTCGCCATGCGCTGCAGGCGAGCGGGCTGCCTCCTTCGGCGCTGATCGTCGAGGTGACGGAGGGCGCGCTCATGCGCGACGAAGGTGCGGCGGCCTGTCGGATAAGGGCCATCAAGGACCTCGGTGTCAGCATCGCGGTTGACGATTTCGGCACCGGCTACTCCTCGTTGGCCTACCTTCAGCAATTTCCCATCGATTGCATCAAGATCGACAAGTCGTTTACCAGCGCGATTGCTGCCTCACCCGAGTCGCTCACCCTCATTCGGACCCTCGTCCAGCTCGGCAAGGACCTTGGTCTCAAGACCCTCGCCGAGGGAGTGGAGACGCTGGGGGAGATGGACGTCCTGCGGGCCGATCGGGTGAACGAAGCCCAGGGCTACCTGTTCGCGCAGCCGCTCGATCCCGAGATGTTCGAAAGCCGCCTCTTGGCACCTGTGCGTCGTAGCCACATCGCTCCGCCCGACGTGGGTTGAGCCTCTGCGCGTGCAGGCCCGGAGCGCCGTTTCGACGGGATTCTCCCCGGTTGCACCGGATGGACTCAGCCATTAGGAAATGGTGTGCGCGCTGACGATGGTGAGACCGATCTGACGGGCCAGGTGGCCATCGTCACGGGAGCGAGCACCGGGATCGGGCGTGCCTATGCCCTGGCGCTTGCCGGCGCGGGCGCGACGGTAGTGGCGGCCGCTCGCACCCTGGGCGACGTCGAGAGTGACGTTCCGCCACGTCATACGTTGGCCGAGGTGGTCGACGCAGGAAAAGAGCTTCCGGGACGGATCTTCGCCCAGGTGTGCGACGTGGAGAGCGAAGCAGACCTGGTCCGGACGATCGACCAGGCAGTCGCCAACTTCTCTCGTATCGACCTGCTGGTCAACAATGCCGCCGTCATGAAGCGCTATGACCCGCTCGACGTCAGCTGCGAGGAATGGGATCGGGCCATGCGGGTGAACGTTCGCGGACCGTATCTCGCCATCCGCCAGGTGGCTCCAACCATGATGCGACAACGCTCTGGGAGCATCGTCAACGTGACGGCCCTTGCCGCCGGGTTCGTCCCCAAAGGCCATGGCGCCCACGACGGCACACTCGCCTATGCGATTAGCAAGGCGGCCCTCAACCGGCTCTCGTTCTTCATGGCCGAAGAGCTCAAGCCATACGGGATCGCCGTGAATGCCCTGAGCCCCGGCGTGGTCCGGACCGCCACCGCGGCGGCACGCCTGCCGGAAGGGGTCGGCAAACCGCCCACTCCTGAAGCGCTCGGGGGTCCGCTGCTCTACTTGGCCACCCAGACCGCGAGCACCCTCACCGGGCAGGTCCTCCACAGCGACGAGTTCGGGAAGAGCTGGCCCCAGGGTGTCATTTGACCAGCGGGCGGGGCTCGCCGGTCGGGTGGCCGCTGTCGTGGGCGGGGGAGGCGGCCTGGGCGCCGCCGTCTCGCTGGCCTTGGCGGCAGAAGGAGTCGGTGTCGCGTTCTGCGACATCGACGACGAGGCCGCAGCAGTCACGGCGGGGGCGCTGTCCGATATGGATATTCCCCATGTCGGTGTTCATGCCGACGCCACAGACCCCGGGCAACTGCAGGCGTTCTACCGGGCCGTAGCTGAGAAGTTCGACCGACTCGACATCGTGGTGAACGTCGTGGGCGGGGTGCAGCAGCGCCCGTTCGGCGAGTCGTCACCGGCCGATTGGGACTCCGACATCGCTCGAAACTTCGGCTACGTGCTCAACTCGATCCACTTGGCGCTGCCGCGCATCCGAGCCGGTGGCCGGGGAGGTTCGATCGTCAACTTCACGACGATCGAGGCGGGCCGGGGCGCCGCCGGTTTCGCCGTGTACGCCGGGGCCAAGGCCGCCACGACGAATTTCGGGCGCGCCTTGGCCGTGGAGTTGGCCTCCGAAGGGATACGGGTCAACTCCCTCGCCCCGGACATCACCCCGAGCAAGGGGAATTTCAATGCCATGTCGGCTAAGAGGCGGGCCCACGCGGCGTCGTTCCCGGATCAGCAGCCTAAGGCGATGGCGGTGTACATCCCGATGGGGGAGCCTCCGATGCCCGAGCACCTGGCTGATGCCGTTCTCTTCCTGGCGTCGGACCTGTCTCGTTTCGTCACGGGTGGCACCATCCACGTCGACGGGGGCACATGGGCCGCATCGGGCTTTCTCAACTGGCCCCATGGCGACGGGTACTCCCCGGCCCCCGGCCCAGCCTCCCGGGATCGGCTGTTCGGGACCACACGGTAGGAGCCGCCGCCGACGGGCCTACTCCACGCGGAGTCAGGGCTCGTGACACGGGGATTGTGCCGTTGATCCAGCGGCCTCGCCCGGGGCCGAATTCGGGGACACCACACTCGCAGAGCTCGCCGTGCCACGTCAGCCCTGCGGGGAGGCGGATACGATGCCTGCGATGCCGGGAGAGACACCGTGACCACCAAGCGGAAGCGGTTACTGGCCGCGATCATCATTCCGATTCAGGTCGTCCTTGCTGCTCTCGCCTGGCGTGATCTGGCGGCGAGGACCGACGACCAGGTGCGGGGTGCGAAGAAGTTCTGGCGCATCTTCGTGAGCATCAATCCCGGCAATTCTGTCCTCTACTGGCTGTTCGGGAGGCGTTGAGCCTTCGGTAAAGGCGCGAATCCTCGTGCCACCAAGAGCGAAGGTGTCGGCCCGATTTGGACGCTTCGCGATTCGCAAAGTGACGTTCTGTCTCTATGCATTGCCGCGATACTGCTCGGGCCGGGTACTGGCCCGTGCTGCGCGTGCGGTGGCGCTGCATTGTCGGGTCCGTCGCCAACCGCGAGAATGGCAAATCTCCCGATTGGTCTTGTGCTCGCTGGCCGCATCGAGGGCATCTCCATTCGCCATCGCCCTGACCCCGTTGGAGCAGTTGCCCTCGTAGAGTGCTGAGACCCGCAGCCGCGAGCTCGAAGTCGTACGCGTGTGATGAGGGCAATCAACGTGGCCGGGGCAGGACCCTGAGCCATCGCCCACCCGGTGCGGCCACTTGGGCACATGCCCGGTGGTGTTACCACCACGCCCTGCTGGCTGGTTGACGCCCTTGTGGCGGCTGCGCTTCCCGGACCACACTCGCCGCAGGAGGTCGTGTTGGGCGTTCTCACAATGATGTTGCGAGCCTCGTTCCGCCACCGGTGGCGCTCGTGGCTGTTGGTCTGCCTGCTTATCGCGCTGGTGAGCGGCCTTGTCCTCGCCGCCACCGCGGCGGGGCGCCGCAGCGCGTCTGCGTTCAGCCAATTCGAAACAGCCCACGGGTACGACGCCTTCCTGTACGCCCTGAAGCCGATTCCGAAGATCGCGACGCTGCCCGATGTGGCTTCATCGACGTTGATGCAGTTCCCCACGTCCGGGAGTCCGACGTGCGCCTGTACCCGCCCGATCAATGCGGGTGACTTCTCCATCTTCGAGGTGGCGCCGAAGGAACTGGCCCACGCGGTCAAACTGGAATCGGGCCGAATGCCTGACCAATCGGACCCCCATCAAGTGCTGGCGTCGTTCACGCTGGCGCAGGACGACGGCGTGCACGTCGGCTCGCTCCTCCGTGTGCCGCTCGCTGCCGCTTCCCAGCGGCGCGCCGTGTTGAACAACGCCAACCTCACGCCTGAGGGGCCAACGGTGGCCCTGCGCGTCGTGGGGATCGAAGCGTCGGAGATCGAATTCCCCGCCGGCAGCAGCCCGGCGTACGATCTCTACACCACCTCGGCCTTCGCCCGGAAGTTCAACCCGAAGTCGGTGGTTCTCGATGCCTATTTCGTGCAGCTTCGCCAAGGCTCAGCCGGATATCCCGAATTCCAGACCCGATCGAAAGCTCTCGGTGGCCTGTCGGTAAGCGACATCGACAATGAAGCCGCCGCGATCGAGCGCTCGATCCACCCCCAGGCCGTCGGGTGGTGGATCCTTGCCGGCCTGGCCGCACTGGTCGGGATCATCGTGGTGGGCCAGGCGCTGGCTCGCCAGGCCTCTGTCGAGGGCGAGTCGAATGCGACGTTGCGCGCGCTCGGGGTTTCCCGGGATCAACTGGTGTTGGTGAGCATGGCCCGGACCCTCGTCATCGGTCTGGTGGGAACAGTCGGGGGAGTGGTGCTCGCATTCTTGGTCTCATCTCTCACCGTGGTTGGTGAAGTCAAGCTGGCCGATCCCTCCACCGGGTTCGAGTTTGACGCACCCGTCCTGCTGCTCGGCGCGGTGGCGACGATTGTCACCGTCCTCGCGCTGGGCGTAGGGCCGGCGATCCGCACGGCGAACGCAACTCGCCCCGGCGACATGGCGCCCACCACTCGGCCCTCGCGGATCGTTTCGTTTCTGGTGAGGGCCGGTGCCCCACCCAGTGCGCTGATTGGTGTCCGGCACGCGCTCGAACGGGGACGAGGGCGCAATGCTGTCCCGGTGGGTCCGGCCCTGCTGGGTTCGATTCTGGCCGTAACGGCGCTCTGTGCGACGGCCGTCTTCGGTGCCAGCCTGACCCATCTGACCACCACGCCCGCCCTGTACGGCCAACCGTACGATGAGTGGTTCGTCGTCAACCAGACCGGCTACACGGCGCAGAACGTCCAGATGGTCACGAGCCTCGAACGCGACCGCGGCATCGCGGACATCACCGCCGGGATTTCCGGCACCCCCAGCGTCAACGGCGTGGCTGTGTCCGGCATCGCCGCGGAGAGCCTCCGCGGGCCGGTGTTGGCGACGACGACCAGTGGCCGCCTTCCACGAAGTGTCACCGAGGTCGCGCTCGGTGCGACCACACAGCGTCAGCTCCACGTGCACATCGGGTCTCTCGTACGGGTGACAATCGGCCGGACGGTCGAAAAGAAGCCGCCGTTGTTCCGCGTGGTGGGGACGGTCGTCTTCGGTTCCAGCCTGACCACCGGCGGCCTCGGCGATGGGGCCGTCTTCACGCTCCACGGCTTGTTGGCCCTGGCCGGTCGCTGTCCCGCGGGCCCGCAGCAGCAGGCATGCTTTCTCAAGACGGTCATCGGCGACGGCGGCGCGTTTCTGGTGCGCGGCGTTCCCGGACCGCAGGGAAAGATCGCCCTGACGCACCTGGCCCGAGAATATTCGTCGGACGTGAGCTTTCCCGCACCGCCGACCAACCTGGTCAATTTCGGCGAGGCGGTGAACTTCCCGCTCATTTTCGGAGCGATCCTCATCCTGTTCGGCGTCGCGACCCTCCTCCACGTGCTGGTGGTGAGCGTGACGAGGCGGCGCAGGGAGGTCGGGTTGCTCAGGGCCCTCGGCTTCGTACGACGGCAGGTGGCCTTCTCCGTGTACTGGCAAACGACGACCGTCGCCCTGATCGGCATCGTGATCGGGCTTCCGGTGGGCATCGCCGTAGGCCGCAGTGTCTGGGCGGTCTTTGCCCACAGTCTCGGCGTTCTCTCGGTGACGGCGGTGACGGTCTGGGTCATCGCAATCGTGGCAATAGCCACCGTGGTCGTCGCAATCCTGCTGGCGGCCGGCCCGGCGATCGTCGCATCGCGCGCGCGCCCCGCATCCCTGCTGAGGTCGGAATGAGCGAGAGGAGCTTGAGGAGCTTGAGGTGGGCGGCCACGGGATTCGCCTGCGCGACGGCCTACAACAGCGTGGTGGCCATTCGGGAGGATCTGCCCGGCGAGCCGCTCGGCGCGCGGGTTCCGATCTCGGTCTCAACCGGCATCCTGACGGGATGGGGCTCGTCTGTAGCTGCGCCGTGGCCGATGCCGGTTCTCGGTCTCTTGGCCGTTCGCCGTCCGTCGCATGACAGGGGAGGGGGCAAGCCGGGCTACGTGTGTGCCGCACTGGGCGTGGCGGGGCTCATCGGCATCCTCATTGAGCCGAACACGTACAGAGCAAGGAGCTGGACACGGCGCACCCGCCGGGCGGTTCGTCTCCACGTTGGATCATGTGCGGTTCTCGTCGGGACTGGGGTGTGGCATAGCCGCGGCGCATGAACTGTGTGCCGACGCCACCAGGAGAAGCCCGGACCATCAAGATAAAGTGGCACGCGCGGGCTCTGCGCAGGATCGCCCGTGTCCGGTCGGGGAGGGGAGTCGATGTCCGAATCGATCCGTTGCCTACACATGAACCACATCAACGCCGTGGTCGAGGGGCTCGACGACGTTGACCACTTCCGGGACCTCTACGGGGCACAGCTCATCCTTGATTTGCCGGAGTTCCAGTCCTGCCTCATCACCATGGGGACCGTGATCTTCGAGTTGTTCCTGCCTCAGGAATACCTTCTCAACGCTCGTTTCGGGCCCCATTACGTCGGTCTCGAATACCAGGTTCCCGACACCGGCGACGCGCGCAACGCCGTGCAGGCTCGAGGCATCCGCATCCTCGGTGACATTGGAGTGGCCTTCCACACGCACCCGGCCGACACGTGCGGCGTCGCAGTCGAGATCTACCACCGCAACTTCCACACCGAGGGGCCGCCCAATGGTTACCTCGAGCCGATCAAGCCGGTCGACTACTGGCGTGATGAGCACCCACTCGGCTTGACCGGCCTCACGCGCTACAGCGTCGCTGTCTCTGACGCAGAGGCCACCACGAAGTTCTTCCAGGACTTCATGAACGCCACCATCCTCTATGAAGCGCCGCGTCCAGCGGTCGGTGCCCGCGCCGTCGGTCTCGCTCTGGCCGACACCGTCGCCGAGATCCTCACCCCGACCGAGGACGGAGTTCTTCAGCGCTACCTGGCCCGATACGGCGACGGCATCCGCTCCACGGTCTTCGCGGTACGGGATCTCCACCAAGCACAGTCCTATTTCACCGACCGCGGCATCACGCTCCAACCAGGCGACGCACCCGACACCCTCGCCATCGCACCCGAAGACAACTGCGGGCTCCTCTTCGAATTCTCCGAATCAGCATCGAGGGTGTGAAGCAGTCTGGCGCTTCCGCCCAGGGGGCGGCCGCGCGTACGTAGGCAATCCCACGGTCGTGTCGCCATGAGGGACACACGTCTTCGTCGAGCTACGGCCCTGGGGGTACTACTACCAGGTGTCCGAGTGCGGCTACCTACCTCGACACTCCCATCGGAAAAACCAAGAATCAGAGGGTACGGCCCGATCACATCGACCCCCGGAGGTCCGAACACGGCATGAGATCCCTCTTCCGGGTCGCTTGGTACCGGTTCCGTGCCACCTTCGGTCGCCGTTGGCCGGGCTACGCGACGATCATCCTCCTCGTTGGTCTGGTGGGCGGCCTGGCCATGGGCTCCATCGCCGGTGCTCGACGGACGCAGTCCTCATTCCCGGTCTACGCGGCCAGCACCAACCCGGCCCAGATTCAGGCGTTCGAATCGTTTCTCGACCCGCAGATCGGCGATACCGCCGGCTACTACCCGGCTCGTGCACGCGCCATCGCCCACCTGCCCCATGTGAAGGAGGCCGAGACGATCGTCGGGTTCGACGCCAACCTCAATGTCCTGAGCCATCTGCACACGCACTACGAACCCGGAGAGAAACCACCGGTCTTCGAGGGCTCCACCGGCGGCGAATTCACCAAAGAGGATCGGGTCACCCTTGTCGCTGGACGATTGGCCAACCCGGCCCGACGCGACGAAATGGTGATGAACGCCCAAGCCGCCCACCAACTCGGACTGCACATCGGTTCGACGGTGCGCCTCGGCTTCAACTCCGATGCCCAGCTTCTCTCCCCGGAATGCTGCTCGGCCAAGGCCACACCACCCGTGGTGGTCGTAGATCTCCATCTCGTCGGCATCATCGTGGTGGCCGCCACGGTCGTGCAGGACGACGTCGACGCTCTCGGGTCGCAGGTGGGTCTCTTCACGCCGGCGCTCACCCGTGAGTTGGCGCAGTGCGGTGCCACGGGCGCTCTGCAGGTCAGCGGCGGCGCACGTGAGGTGGCCGTCGTGCAGTCGGAGATCGGTGGAGTCGTCGGAAAGAGTCTCAAGGCTGCCGGCGCCGGTTCCACAGCCGGCGCGCCGGCGCTCGCCATAGCAACGGCCGAGCGCGCCATCCGACCCGAGGCGATCGCCCTCGGCGTGTTCGGAGGGATCGCCGCCCTGGCCGCCATTCTCATCGCCGCCCAGGTGATCGGGCGACAGCTGCGTCTCGGGGCCGATGATGCCGGTGCGATCCGCGCCCTCGGTGCGGGTCCGGTCATGGCCGCCGCCGAGGGATTGATCGGGATCCTCGGCGCCGTTGTCCTGGGCTCCTTGCTGGCGTTCGCGGTGGCCGTCGCCCTCTCCCCCCTTTCACCTATCGGGCCGGTTCGTCCGGTGTACCCGACCCCGGGGGTGGCGTTCGACTGGACGGTGCTCGGTCTCGGAGTGCTGGTGCTCGTCGCCGGCCTGGGAGCCCTCTCGGTCGGTCTGGCCTACAGATCGGCTCCCCATCGGGTGGCGCGTCAGGGGCGGCGGCGGGGGGTCACGCGTGCATCGGCGGTGGCCCGGGCAACGGCTTCCGCCGGGCTCCCGGCATCGGCGCTGGCCGGGGTTCGCTTCGCGCTGGAGCCTGGGAGCGGGCGTAGCGCCGTCCCGGTGCGCTCCGCCATATTGGGGGCGGTGCTGGCGATCACCGTGGTGACCGGCACGTTGACCTTCGGGTCCAGCCTGGACACGTTGGTCTCGCACCCCTCGCTCTACGGCTGGAACTGGAACTACATGCTGTTGTCGGGCTTTTCGGGCGACGAGGACCTCCCGCAGCACGAGACGACCACGCTGCTCGCAGACGACCCGTACGTGTCCGGATTCACCGGGGTGTACTTCGGCGCCCTGAAGTTCGACGGCCTGAGCGTGCCGGTTCTCGGGGGCAGCCCCGGTGCCGCAGTGCAGCCGCCGCTCCTCTCCGGGCACGGGTTCGATGCGTCGAATCAGGTGGTCCTCGGGGCGACCACGCTGGCCGAGCTTCACGCCCATGTGGGCGGGACCGTCACGGTGAGCAATGGGGTTGCGAAACCTACCCGCCTCACCATTGTCGGGACGGCCACAATGCCGTCGATCGGCACCCAGGGCAGGCACCTGGAGATGGGATCAGGGGCGCTGTTGGACTACAACCTGATTCCGGCGACCGCCCGCAATCTCCAGGAGAGCACCATCCCGGGGCCGAACGCATTCCTCATCCGCGTCCGTCACGGAGCCAACCCCGCACTGGCGGGGCGCTCCCTACGCCGGATCGACGCGACGCTCAATGCCTCGCCCGATAGCTCAGGCGGCGTGGTCGGGGTCCTGAGGCCGGCGGAGATCGCCAATTATCGCTCCATAGGGACCGTCCCGGCACTCCTGGGAGGGAGCCTCGCCGTGGGAGCCGTCGTCGCCCTCGGCCTGACGCTGGTTGCCTCCGTCCGCCGCCGCCGTCGCGACCTGGCGTTGTTGAAGACGCTCGGGTTCACCCAGCGTCAGTTGGCGGCCACGGTGGCGTGGCAGTCCACGATCGCGGTCGCCCTGGGGGCGGTGGTCGGTGTGCCGCTCGGCATCGTGGCCGGACGGACGCTCTGGAATCTGTTCGCGCGCGACATCCACGCGGTGCCCGCCCCGAGTGTGCCCATTGTCAGCATCGTGCTCATCGCCCTGGGCGCGCTGCTACTCGCCAACCTTGTGGCGGCGATCCCGGGGCGGATCGCCGCGAGGACCCGCACCGCGATCATCCTGCGAGCCGAGTAGGGGCTGCCCCGAACTGTTCGTACGGGCCACCGTAGGGGCCACTCATCCGAGCTGCGCCGACGCAGCCGGCCCGGGCGGGCGGGGCTAGTTTTGAGGCGTCTTCGACGGCCGGTCTGAACGAGGCCACAGGGAAGGGGGTGATGGCCATGGCGACACCTCGGAGCGCAAGGCGTGCCGACGAGGCCACTGGGTCCTCGTCTGTCGATGTCGTCGTGGTCGGCGCCGGTTTCTCCGGCATGTACGCCCTCCAACGGTTACGGGGATCGGGGCTTTCGGTCCGCGTGTTCGAGACCGGCGACAGCGTCGGTGGCACCTGGTACTGGAACCGCTANNCGAGTGGACGACGATGTCGGCGCCGTGCTGCAAAGGTTGGGCCAGGTAGGGGGTGGCCAAGGTGCTGTCCACCACGAGCGGGATGCCGTGGCCGTGGGCCACCTCGGCTACTCCTTCGAAGTCGAGCACGTCGCCCTTCGGATTGCCCAACGTCTCGGCGTAGAAGGCCTTCGTGTTCGGCCGGATGGCGGCCTTCCAGGCGTCGAGATCGTCCGGGTCATCGACGAAGGTGACCTCTATTCCGAGTTTCGGCAGGGTGTAGTGCAGCAGGTTGTACGTGCCACCGTAGAGCGAGGCGGACGACACCACGTGGCCCCCGTTCTCGGCCAGGTTGAGCAGGGCGACCGTCTCGGCCGCCTGCCCGCTCGCCACCGCAAGCCCGGCGACCCCGCCCTCGAGTGACGCGATCCGCTCCTCGAAGACGGCCTGGGTGGGGTTCATGATCCGCGTGTAGATGTTCCCCAGCTCTTCCAGACCGAAGAGGGCGGCCGCGTGGGCGGTGTCCCGGAAGGTGTAACTGGTGGTCTGATAGATGGGAACGGCGCGAGCCCCGGTCGTCGGATCGGGCACGGCGCCCGCATGAATTTGGCGAGTCTCAAAGCCCCAGTCGGCCATGCCGTCGTCTCCTTCGTTCGGCCCGATTCCTATGGGTAGGGCACGGGAACGCCTAATCTTCACAAAACTGACGCGTTTAGTCAACTTCTAGCTGGTCGGCGTCGCCACTGGCCCGCCGTCTGCATCTCGACACCCCATGTGCGGAACGTGTCAAGCAGCAAGGGTGGATTCGGTCCTCCACTAGATCTCTTCACAGTAGATCTCTTCTCGCTCGAGGCAGTGCTCGGGCTGGCCGTGTCGAGCGGCCGAGAGGCCCTGGTCGTCATCGGGCTCATTGTCGGCGCCTTCATCCTCTCGACGGCGCTCATCGAGTGGAATGCCGGCACCTCCGGCATCACCTGGCAGGCCCGGGATGGCTTTCCCCTCTATGCCGGCATCCCTCTCGTGGCCGGCATCGTGATTCCACGCCACGCCATCTTCGGATTCGGGAACTTCACCACGAGACGCCTGGCCGTCGTCGTCGCCCTGGCCGTCGGGGTCAGCCAGCTCGGCGACTTCCTCTGGACGTTGCGGCGCTACACCGTCGGGCTGGGTCGCACGGTGAATCTCTTTCAACCGGTCAGACACGGATGGTCCCCGCCGTCGGGTACCCCGCTCATCGCCGCCCTGGGCGCCGTCGCCGTGTGCCTGTATGCCGGCTGGCTCTTCCTTCAGATGAACCGTCACGCATCGCCGCGGCCCAAACGCAGCGCGGCCCGATCAGGACGCCACGTCCACGAGTAAGGCCGCCGGGTAGATTCTTCAAAGGCGCTGCGCGCGTTGGGGGGTGGCATGTCCGAAAATCATCGAGAGCTCGATGTCGTGATCGTCGGGGCGGGTTTCGCCGGCCTGTACATGCTGCATCGGGTCAGGGAGCTGGGGCTTTCGGCCCGGGTGCTCGAAGCCGGTGGCGGCGTCGGGGGCACCTGGTACTGGAACCGCTACCCCGGTGCCCGCGTCGACGTGCCGAGCCTCTTCTACTCGTACTCCTTCTCGTCCGAATTGCAGCAGGAGTGGAACTGGCCCGAGACGTATTCCGCCCAGCCCGAGCTCCTTCGTTACGCCGAGAGCGTCGCCGACCGCTTCGACCTCCGGCGCGATATCTCGTTCGAGACCACGGTGGTGCGTGCGGCCTGGGATGACGGTGCGGCCCGCTGGACCATCGAAACCGACCGGGGCGACCGGGTCTCGGCCCGGTACCTCATCAGCGCCGCCGGCTGCCTGTCGGCGACGAATGTTCCTGACTTCGCCGGGATCGAGTCGTTCCGGGGAGAGTGGTACCACACGTCCCGCTGGCCCAAGGAGGGGGTCGACCTCGCCGGCAAGCGGGTTGGCGTCGTGGGCACGGGATCTTCGGGCATCCAGGCCATCCCCGTCATCGCCGAGCAGGCGGCACACCTCTTTGTCTTCCAGCGGACGCCCAACTACAGCTTCCCGTCGGCCACCAAGCCGATGGACCCCGAGGTGGAGCGGGAGTGGAAGGCGCATTACGACGAGCACCGGGCCAAGGACCGCGTCTCCTTCGGCGGGCAGCACGTCGAGGCGCCCGACCGCTCGGCGCTCGACGTGTGCGATGAAGAGCGCACGCGGAGGTACGAGGCTTTGTGGGACCAGGGAGCCTTCGGAGTGCTCCAGTCGTTCAACGATCTGCGGACCAGCCTCGAGGCGAACGAGACGCTGGCCGAGTTCGTGCGCAGCCGGATCAGGGCGATCGTCCGCGACCCCGACGTGGCGGAGCGGCTGTGCCCGAAGGACCACCCTGTGGGGACGAAGCGACCGTGCCTCGATGTCGGGTACTACGAGACCTTCAACCGGGACAACGTCACCCTCGTCGACGTACGGGCTGATCCCATCGAAGAGATCACCCCGACCGGTCTGCGCACCAGCCTGGCCTCCTACGACCTCGACGTGATCGTGTTCGCCACCGGTTTCGACGCCATGACCGGCCCGCTCCTGCGCATGGGCATCACCGGGCGCAACGGGCTCACGCTGGCGGAGAAGTGGCACGCCGGGGCCCGGACCTACCTGGGTCTGGCCACCGCCGAATTCCCCAACCTCTTCATGGTCACGGGTCCGGGGAGCCCGTCGGTGCTGGCCAGCATGATCACGGCGATCGAACAACACGTCGACTGGATCGCCGAAGCCATCGCATACATCGACAGCCACTCCTATGACGTCATCGAGCCGACGCTCGAGGCGGAGAACGCATGGGTCGACCATGTCAACGCTCTTGCCGACGCCACGCTGTTCCGGTTGGCGAACTCGTGGTACGTGGGCGCCAACATCCCGGGCAAGCCGCGGGTGTTCCTGCCCTATGTCGGCGGCTTGGGCGCCTACCGTGCCAGGTGCGACGCCGTGGCCGGGAATGGGTACGAGGGTTTCGCCCTGCGCTGAGGCTGAACGTTGGATTCCGTGCAGCATCGGGCTCGAGCGAATACTCTTCCTCGCATGGGCGTTGCGCGACCCTTCGTACTCCTTGACGGCGCCTTCGGGCGGGGGGCCACATGACCGATACGGTGCTCAGCGACTCCGGGCTTGCTCGCAACATCGATTCTGGGATCCGGGAAGGCGTCGGGCCGCCTGCTCACGCGCCGGGCCCCCCGGTGATTGCCCCATTCTCGATCGTGCCGGTGCGCGGGCTCCCGATTGTCGCGGCCATTCTCATCGGGCTGATCGTGGCCATATCCACAAACTCGTTATGGGCGCTGACGTTCTTCCACGTGGGCGGCGGCGGCCTTTGGACCAGCATCGACCTGTTCCTCGGATTGATCATCGGACCGATCCTCGGAGGCATGTCGGTGCAGGCCCGGGTCGAGTTCACCATCCGCTTCATGCCCAAGATGCTGCTCATCATGCCCACGCTGGTGGCTATGACACTGGGAGCGGGCTTTCAGCTCGCCCGCCACCTCGGCAATCTCGACACCGCCTACCCTCATCACGGGTGGCTGGTTACCTCCTATGTGATTGTCGGGGTCATGGCCGTCATCGCACTGGGCCTCTTGGAGCCGGCCAACCTGGCCGTGCTCTTCGAGCTGAAAAAGCCCCGTCCGAACGGGGAGCGGATAGGCCGGCTGATGAAAGTCTTCATCTACACCGCTGGGATCACCGGGGTCATGCAGATTGCCACCATCGTGATCATGACGTTTCTGGCCAGCCGATGACGACGGCTGCGGAAACGATGCCCCCAGGAGCCGGTTCCGACGAGGCTGACCTGCGCCAGCACGATCTGCCGCCCACCGCCCGGTTGGGGGCCCTGACCTTGGCCATGACGGTCGCCGGTGGCGTAGTGATGGCGGCGGAATACGGCAGGCACCCTTCGCTCTGGGCTCCGATTGCCTTGGCCGCCGCGGCCGGCGCCGTCCTCATCGTCAATGTGGCCCTACTGGCCAGAGTGAAGACGTTCGCCTGGACAGCGTTCTTCCGGGTCCTCGGCTGGGCGTTACTCGCCTATTTCGTCATCGCCGGAATCCTCGAGTTCGTGTTCGTCTTCGACCACACTCCCTCGCATCAACTGGCCTTGTTCAGCGTTCTCCTGTTTCTGTTTGCGACCGACGTGCCGCTCATCCTCGCCTTTTCGGTGGCCCGCTGGCAGTTACCGCCCGAAGCCGTCTAAACGGCTCGCCCAGACCATCCGGCACCGTCCAGCCCTGTCCGGGCCAGTCCCTGGTGAAGGGTGACATTTGGACCACTCAGCCGCATGAACGGTGTCGTGAAGCGGCGCACGTAGAGGTACTGACACGAGTGGTGCGAGTGGGACTACCCCCCCTCGACTACTCGGAGGAGATTCGCCAGACTCCGAGGAGAACTCGCCGGTAGCGATGTCCTCGGAGGTCCAGATTCACCATGAGCTCGTCGCTCCACGTCGTCTGGTACCGCTTCCGCACGACCTTCCGTCGGCGAAAGTCCGGCTATCTGGCCATTGTCCTCCTTATCGGCCTGGTGGGCGGCTTGGCCATGGCGTCTCTCGCCGGAGCCCGGAGGACCCAGTCGTCATTCCCCACCTTCCTGGCCAGCACGAGCCCATCGGATCTGACCATCGCCGTGTTTCCCCCGGGCAATGTGACGCTGGGAAATGCGGGCGGTTACTCGGCCAGTCTGACGAGGACCCTGAGGGGCCTGCCCGACGTGAAGCGGGTGGAAAGCTGGGTTGAGCCGTTTGGGCTGCCGTTGGGGTCGAACGGCGCTCCCGAGACCAACGCGTTGTCGGACGTGACGGCTGTCGGCAGCGTCGACGGGCTGTCATTCAACATGGATCGCCCGGGGGTGGTCGAGGGCGCGATGGCTGACCCAACGCGCGCCAACGAGTTCGTGACGACGCCAGCGGGAGCCGAGAGTGCGCACTTGCATGTCGGACAGATGGTGCCCTTCGGCTTCTACACCGAAGCACAGATCACCGCGGCGAACTTCTCAACGGGAGGGGTGACCCCAGCCATCCGAGTGGATGCCAGGCTCGTGGGCCTGGTCGAGTTCAGTGACGGCGTGGTTCAGGACCAGGTTGACCGCTACCCGACCTTTGCGCTGTTCACGCCGGCGCTCACCGACACCTTGGTGGCACGAGGTATGACGTTTGCCACGTATTACGGAATCCAGACGGCGGACGGCAATCGGGACGTCTCTGCCGTCGAGCGAGCGTTCGAGAAGGTCATCCCCCCGGGTGACACCATTCAGTACCACATCACCTCGCTGGTTGCGGCCAAATCAGAGCGGGCGATCAAGCCCGAGTCCATCGCCCTCGGGGTGTTCGGGGTGATCGCCGCCCTGGTGGCCCTCGTCATCGGTGGCCAGGCGATCGGCCGCCAGCTCCGGGCGAGCCGGGACGAATCGGAAGTTCTCAGAGCTCTCGGTGCCGGTCCGTTGGCCACTGTGGGCGACGGGGCCCTGGGCGCTCTGGGTGCGGTGGTGCTGGGCGCGTTCTTGGCCGGAGCGGTGGCGATTGCTCTGTCACCGCTCGCACCCATTGGCCCCGTCCGTCCTGTCTACCCGACACCAGGGATCGCCTTCGACTGGACGGTGCTCGGCGTGGGGGTGGCTGTCGTGATCGGCGCTCTGGGCGCACTGTCGGTGGTCCTCGCGTCCCGATCGGTGCCAAGCCGAATGAGCGGTCGGCGCGCCCTTGCACCCACCCGTCGGCACGTCCTGGCCAACGCGGCGGCAAGGGTTGGTCTTCCGCCCCCCGTGGTTGTCGGGGTCCGCTTTGCCCTCGACACGGGAGAGACCCGTGGTGCGTGCCGGTGCGTTCGGTCCTGTCCGGCACCGCCGTGGCCGTGACGGTCGTGACCGCCACCCTCACGTTCGGGAGCGGTCTTTCGACCCTGGTCGCCCATCCGGCTCTCTACGGATGGAACTGGACGTACGCATTGTTCTCGGAGACCGGTCCGGACGTCCCACCTCAAGCCGTGGCGTTGCTCGGACATGACCCGGACGTGGCCGCCTATTCCGATGCCACGCTGGCCGATCCCGAGATCAATGGGCGGATCATCCCGTCCATCTTCGAGCGGGCTGGTGCCCCCGTCACCCCGCCCATTCTCTCCGGGCACGCTGTACAGGAAAACAACCAGATCGTCCTCGGCGCAGCCACAGTGGCCGAGCTGGGCTCCCATGTGGGCGGCACCGTGACGCTCACGTACGGGAGCAAGAGCAGCGCTCCGTACTATGTCCCACCGACCGTGCTCCACGTCGTCGGGACGGCCACCATGCCGGCGATCGGCTTTCCGAGCTCGGAAGGTGATCACACCTCAATGGGAACCGGCGCCCTGCTCTCCAACGGGATCATCCCGGCCGCCTTCCAAAAGGCCCTGGGGGCCAGTCCGGATCCCACCCTCAATGGTCCGGAGTTCGTCTTCGTCAAGATGCGCAGCGGCGTGAGCCAGGCCAACGGCCGGGCCGATATCCGGCGCATCGCTCTGGCCGGCAACAAGGCCTTTGTCCGCGCCCCCAACGGTGACGGTTCGGGCGACACGGTCGTGGTGTCGTCGGATCTCCTCCCCGCCGAGATCGTGAACTACCGTTCCATGGGCGCGACCCCATCCCTCCTGGCGGCAAGCCTGGCCTTGGGAGCCGTGGTGGCCCTCGCGCTCACTCTCGTCACTTCGGTGCGCCGACGGCGTCGAGACCTTGCGCTCTTGAAGACGCTTGGCTTCACCGGACGTCAGGTGTCGGCATCCGTGGCTGTGCAGGCGACATTGGTGGGAGTCGCCGGGCTCGTTGTGGGCCTTCCGGCCGGGATCGCCCTCGGGCGCTGGCTATGGGTGCTTTTCGCGCATCAGATCTACGCCGTTCCCGAACCCACCGTGCCCGGACTGGCGCTGGTGCTCGTTGGCCTGGCAGTGCTGGTCCTCGTCAACATTGTCGCCTTGCCACCCGGCCGTGCTGCGGCCCGGACACCGACGGCGTGGGTCCTTCGGGCCGAGTGACGCAGTCTGAACAGAAAATTACCCGAACGCAGTGTGCGCCCGGAGCGAGACTTGAACTCTCGCCGCCCTCATCCGGCTCCGTCGACATGTTGTCCCGTCCGGGGCAATCCGCAAGCGTCTGTGACCAAGTTGTGACCAACATTTCGCCCTCGGATCACCTCGCAGCGGCGTTTTTCACCCTCCTTCACCCTTGTTGGGCAGCGACTTCGGGGGGTACCCGACCTCGCCTGCCCCCTTGAAGCGGGCGTTGGTACGCCAGCGCTCCTCACCGCTCATGATCGACTGCGGAATGGAATGATCGCCTCGGCATCTGACGATGGATACGGCAGATCGAGTGCATCGGGCTCGTCGTAGTCGTACTGGCTCGACGGCATGTTGACGATGAATGCCTCATCCGTACCAATATTTTTCCAGCCGTGATAAAGGTTCGGTGGGATCACGAGCAGGCCAGGGTTCCGTTCACTCACCCGAAATTCATTCGCACACCCATAGGTAACGGATTCCTCACGGCCGTCGTAGACAACGATCGACACCAATCCCCTTACGACGAAGAGTCGGTCAGTGGAGACTTGGTGCAGCCCCCAGGCGCGAACTCGTCCTGGAAGGGTGGTGGTGATGTGGACCTGTTCGATCGGGAGATCGATCTCATCCCAACTGGCCCGGGCCACCTCGGAGACCACGCCGTCTTCGTGTGGGACTGGCCTCACCGGGCGAAAACGCAGACCTTCGATGGGGTCTTGCCGTAGCCTTCCAACCGCGTCGACCGCTGAGTGTTTCGGAACAAGCCGCTCAAGACCCGCTATACGCGTCGGTGGCACTCCCGGTTACGCTACAACTCTCTCATCTGACCAGCCAAAAAGCCTGAAAACAGGGTGCCCGGAGCGAGACTTGAACTCGCACGTCCTTTCGAACAACGGCTTTTGAGGCCGCCGCGTCTGCCGATTCCGCCATCCGGGCTGGAAGGAGAGCGATCAGCCTACCGGCTCGACCTAGCGTGGAGAGGTGGGCGGAGGCGGACGATGAGATTGCTCGGGATCGAGCTTGTGCGTGTGGCCACCCGCTTCCGGGTTGCCATCGGCACGGCGGCCGGGGTCCATCGCACCCGGACGCTGCTCTTCGTGCGCATCGTGGCCGAGGAGGCCCAGGGGTGGGGGGAGTGCGCCGCGCTGGACGAGGGGACCGCGGTCGACCCGGGCGTGGACGAGATTGCGGCGGCCGCCTCCACCCGGGGTGTTCTCCGCCTGCTCGATGCCACAGCGGCCCGTGGGGGCGAGTTGCCGGGGGAGACCGAGGTGGCACAGCTCTTCGGGAGCTCGCCCGCCGACCGGATGCTGGCCGCCGTGTTCGAGATGGCGGTGGCCGACGCCGATCTGCGGCTCGCCGGCCGTTCGCTGGCCCAGGCCCTCGACGTGGGTCCCGGCTACGAGACGCTCCCGGTCGGCGCCGCGGTGGGAATTCCGCCCGGACATGACGTCGGCATCCTGCGCCAGCAGGTGGCCCAGGCGGTCGACGACGGGGCGGCCCGCGTGCGGGTCAAGATCGAGCCGGGCTGGGATGCGGAGCCCGTGGCCGCTCTCCGGGCCGACCACCCCGACCTCGTCATCCAGGTCGACGCCAACGGCTCGTACCGCATGGAGGACGCGCCGCTGGTGGCCCGCCTGGCCGACTCCGACGTGCTGTGCATCGAGCAGCCGCTCCCGCCGGCGGACCTGGTGGCGAGCGCCGAGTTCGCTCGGCGCATTCCGCTCCCCGTCTGCCTCGACGAGTCCTTGTCGTCCCCCCGCCGGGTGCGCGACGCCCTGCGCAACGAGGCCTGCCAGGTGGCCTGCCTCAAACCGGGCCGCCTCGGTGGGTTGCGGGCGACGCGCCTGGCCCATGCGGCGTGCACCGAGGCGGGCGTCCCCGTCTTCGTCGGGGGCTTCTTCGAAGCCGGGCTGGGCCGGGCGTCGAACCTGGCCCTGGCGGCGCGCCTGGCTCAGGACGCGGTCGGCCTGGTGGGTGACCTGAGCGATCCCGTCACCTATCTCGAGCAGGACCCTTGCGGCTACCCCGGGGTGCAGCACGGGTGGGTGCGCGCGCCCGATGCGCCGGGGGTCGGCACCGGGCCGGACGAAACCGTCCTGGCCCGCCTGGGAGCGGAGCGCCGCTGGTTCCCGGTCACCTAGCCCGCCCCGCCCCGCCCCGCCCCGCCCGCCCGCTCCGCCCGCCCCTCCCATTCGCGGCCACCAGGCGACGTGCGCGCCACGTAGACTCAACGGTCCATGCATCGCGCCTTGCTCGAGCGACGGATCAGAGATGTCCACTCCCGGTTGGTGCGCGCCCGGGAGGACCTGGCCGTGCTCGACGAGCAGCTGGCGGTCGTCCGGGAGTCGGCCGACGAGGCCCGCGTGCGGTCCCTGGTGGCGGAGACCCCGCTGGCCGCGCACGAGCACAGTGAGGCGGCGCGCCATGCGGACGCAATGTCCAAGGCGCGCGATGCGCTCGCCAGCACGGTGCTCGACCTCGAACACCGCCAGGACGAGCTTCTGTCCAACGTGGTCATCCCCCAATCGTGAGCGTGGGCGCCAACGAGACAGAGAGCTTGGCCCGTGTGGTGATCGCCGAAGACGAGGCGATCATCAGGCTTGACCTGAAGGAGATCTTGACCTCGGCCGGCTACGACGTCGTCGGCGAGAGCGGCCGGGGCGACGAGGCGGTGGAACTGGTGGCCGAGCATCAGCCAGACCTCGTGATCCTCGACATCAAGATGCCCGGACTCGACGGCATCCAAGCAGCGAGAGAGATCACGTCGCGGCACCAAGTGGCCGTCATGTTGCTCACGGCGTTCAGCCAACGCGACCTCATCGAAGAAGCGCGTGATGCCGGCGTGGCGGCCTATCTCGTCAAGCCGTTCCAAGCGCGGGAATTGTTGCCGGCGGTGGCCGACGTCCTGTCGCGGGCCCGTCAGGAGTGGGCCCTCGCGGCCGAGGAGTCCAACGAGCCCGAGGAGAGGGCGGAGGACAAGATTGCCACGCGCCGCATCGTCGACCAGGCGAAGGCGGTGCTCATGGATCGGAGCGACATGGCCGAAAACGACGCGTTCACGTTCATCCAACAGACGGCCATGCAGAACCGGGCTCGCATGCGCGATGTGGCTCAGCAGATCGTCGACGGCACGCTGCAGCCGTAAGTGCCGCCGACCACGCAGGCACCGGCGACGGGGCAGCTGAACGCACAGGGCGACCGCGTCGGTGCGACCTTCCTCTTGGACGGCATGTCGCTGGCTTTTCGGGCGTACTTCGCCTTGCCGGCCACGTTGAGCACCACCTCGGGCGTCGTCACCAACGCCGTGCACGGCTTCGTGTCGATGGTGCAGTTCATCATCAGGGAGCACCAGCCCGGTTCGTTGGCCGTGGCCTTCGACCTGCCCGGTGAGACGTTCCGCGACGAGATGATCGCCGACTACAAGGCCGGGCGCGCCGAGGCGCCGAACGACCTGCCGCCGCAGTTCGAGATGATCCGCGAGGTCATGCATGCCTTGGCCATCCCCGTCGTCGAGGCACCGGGCTTCGAGGCGGATGACGTCCTGGCGACATTGGCCACCGAGGCCCGGGACCGCGGGAGCGATGTCGTCGTCGTCACCGGTGATCGCGACAGCTTCCAGCTCATCGAAGACCCACATATACGTGTGCTCTACAACCGGCGTGGGGTGAGCGACTATTCGCTCTACGACGAGGCCGGCATCGTTGCACGATGCGGCGTGCCGCCGACGAAGTACGTGATGCTGGCCGCCTTGCGCGGCGACCCCTCGGACAATCTGCCCGGGGTGCCCGGTGTCGGCGAGAAGACGGCGGCCAAACTCCTCACCAAGTACGGCGACCTGGATGGGATCTTCGCCCACCTCGACGAGCAGACGCCCAAGCTGCGGGAGAACCTGGCCGCCAACGAGGCGCTCGCCCGCTCGAATGCAACGGTGATCCCGTTGGTGCGCGACGTGCCGTTGACGGTCCATGTCGATCAGCTCCAACTCGGGGGTTGGGATCTGAAGACGGCCGAGGCGGCGTTCGCCAAGTACGAGTTGAAGACGCACTGGCAACGGGTGGAAGAGCTCCTGTCGGCCGGGGCGCTCGGTGAACCGGCGGAAGGAAGCGCCAGACCGGCGGGGTCGGGAACGGTGCTGACCAAAGATGCGAAGGCGAGCCTGGCCGAGCTCAGGAGCGGCATCGGCGGGCGGGCGGAGCCCGGCCGGCCCGGCGAGCCCGGCGAGGTGCGGGCCGAGTTGGTCGACTTCGGCGAGGTGCGCGTGCCGACCCAGGCGGCCGCGGCCACCAAGGATCTGGCTGCGCTGGCCGGCGGGACCCGCAGCCTGGTCGCCCGGTGGGCCGGCACCCCCGGGCGCAGCCCGTTGACCGCGGTGGCGCTGGTCGCCAGCGAGCCCGGCGGCGACGTCGGCGGCGACGTCGGCGCGGTCATGCTGCCCGGCGACCTGCTGTCGGCGCCCGAGGTGGCAGAGACCCTCACCGAGACGATGTCCGGACCGGTCGTCGGGCATCAGGTCAAAGAGGTGATGCGCTCGCTGCTGCCGCTGGGGATCGACTGCACCGGCTTGGTCATGGACACGGGCGTGGCGGCCTATCTGCTCGATGCCTCGACCGGCGAGTACGAGCTGTCCGATCTGCGGGGCGACGACGGCCAGTTGCAACTGAGCATGGGGGACACCGATCCCGAGCTCCTCGGTTTCGAATTGGTCAGTGAGGCCCAGACCATGGTGGCCGAAGGGCGCGACGTGGCCGATCTAGCCGCCGCGTTCCGCCAGCGTCTGGACGCCCTCGACATGGGCCGGCTCCATGACGGCATCGAGACGCCGCTGGTGCGGGTGCTGGCCAAGATGGAGGTGGCCGGCATCGGCATCGACCGGGTCGAGCTCACCAAGATAAGCGACGAGCTGAAGGGCTCGGCGGCCGCCTTGCAGGCCACGGTCCAGGAACTGGCCGGGCACGAGTTCAACGTGAATTCCACCCAGCAGCTGCGCACCGTGCTCTACGACGAGCTCGGCCTCAAGCCCGGGAAGAAGACCAAGACCGGCTACTCCACCGATGCCCAGACGTTGGAAAGCCTGCGCGGCGTGCACCCGATCATCGACGCTCTGCTGTCCTACCGGGAGGTGGAGAAGCTCCGCTCCACCTATGGCGAGAACCTGCTGGCCGAGGTGGCCGCCGACGGCAGGATCCACGCCTCGTTCCGCCAGACCGTGGCCCGCACCGGGCGCATCTCCTCGGATCGCCCGAACTTGCACAACATCCCGGTGCGAAGCGAGCTGGGGAAGCAGTTCCGGCGGGCGTTCGTGCCGGCGGAGGGGTGCTCGTTCTTAGTGGCGGACTACGACCAGGTCGAGCTGCGGGTGATCGCCCATCTCTCGGGTGATGCCGGGTTGATCGAGGCCATGACCTCGGGGTCCGACGTGCACCGGGTGGTGGCCTCGGGGGTCTACCGGGTCCCGCCCGAGGAAGTGACGCACACCCAGCGCGAGTTCTCGAAAATGGTCTCGTACGGATTGGCCTACGGCATGGAGGCCTACGGGCTGAGCCAGCGCCTGGGCGTGCCCGTCGAAGAGGCGGCGGCCATCATGGAGAGCTACTTCGGCGCCTTCCCGAGCGTGAAGCAGTACATGGACGAGACCGTGGCCGAGGCACGGGTGCGGGGGGGCACCTGCACCGAATTCGGCCGGTTACGCCCCTTGCCCGATCTCAACTCGTCCAACTACCGGGTGCGGCTGGCCGCCGAGCGTCAGGCCATGAATGCGGGGATCCAGGGACTGGCGGCCGACATCTTCAAGCTGGCGCTGGTGCGGCTCGACCGGTCGCTCGAAGAGGGGAGATTGGCCAGCCGGCTCGTGCTCCAGGTCCATGACGAGGTGATCGTCGAAGTGCCCGCCGGGGAGGAAGCAGAGGCGAGCCGCCTCACCGAAGAAGCCCTCACCGGGGCGGCCAACCTGAAGGTCCCCCTGACCATCTCGATGGCGATCGGCTCGAGCTGGGCGGCGGCCAAGGGCTGAACTGGTAACCTGTATCGCCCAGCTGGCACCGGCGGCCGGGCCCCTATTGGACTCACACCGACCCCGGCGCGGTCACCTGATTGCGAGCTTTTTGATGTCCGACGTACGCACCCCCCTCCTCTCCCACGACTTCGGCACATTTGACGCCGAGGGGAACTACACCCCCCGCACCATCGTCGACGACGACCTGGGCGATGCCGATCTCGAACAGGCGATGGGCGACTCCATCATCGAGTTCGAAGATGGAGATGTGATCGAGGGGACGGTCGTAAAGATCGACCGCGATGAGGTTCTGCTCGACATCGGGTTCAAGTCCGAAGGTGTCATCCCGGCCCGTGAGCTCTCCATCCGCAATGACGTCCATCCCGAAGAGATCGTGTCGCTGGGCGATCACATCGAGGCGCTCGTCCTGCAGAAGGAGGACAAGGAAGGGCGTCTCGTCCTCTCCAAGAAGCGCGCGCAGTACGAGCGGGCGTGGACGACGATCGAGAAGAAGAAGAACGACGGCGAAATGGTGTCCGGTCCCGTCATCGAGGTCGTCAAGGGTGGACTGATCGTCGACATCGGCCTGCGCGGCTTCCTTCCCGCGTCGCTGGTGGAGCTGCGCCGGGTGCGCGAGCTGCAGCCCTACGTGGGCAAGGTCATCGAGGCCAAGATCATCGAGCTCGACCGCAACCGCAACAACGTGGTCCTGTCACGGCGGGCCTGGCTCGAAGAGGCGCAGAAGGAGCAGCGCGGCGACTTCCTGGCCAACCTCAAGCCGGGCGAGCGGCGCAAGGGTGTCGTCTCCTCGGTGGTGAACTTCGGCGCCTTCGTCGACCTCGGCGGCATGGACGGCCTCGTCCACGTCTCCGAGCTCAGCTGGAAGCACGTCGACCACCCCTCCTCCGTGGTCCAGGTGGGCGATGAGATCGAGGTGGAGGTCCTCGACGTGGACCTCGACAAGGAGCGGATCTCGCTGTCGCTCAAGTCGACCCAGTCCGATCCGTGGCAGGAATTCGCCGACAGCCATGCCGTCGGCCAGCTCGTCTACGGCCGCATCACCAAGCTGGTGCCCTTCGGCGCCTTCGTGCAGGTGGGCGACGGCATCGAGGGACTGGTCCACATCTCGGAGATGGCCGTGCACCACGTGGACCTGCCCGAGCAGGTCGTCACGCCCGGTGAGGAACTGTGGGTCAAGATCATCGACATCGATCTGCAGCGTCGCCGTATCTCGCTCTCGATCAAGCAGGCGGCCGAGGGTGGCGAGGTCTCCGAGGAATACCGCGAGGCCTTCGGTGAGCACGCCTACGACGATGAGGGCAACTACATCGGCTTCGACTACGCCGAGGGCGAGTTCATGCCCGAGACGGAGGCGCAGGCGGCGTGGGCCGACTTCGCCGAAGAGCTCGGCACACCGGTGGTCGTGCCCGAGTCGCTGGGCGCTGCCGTAGGTGTGGCTCCGGTGGCTGAGGCTGCTCCGGCCGTCGAGGCTGCTCCCGCGGCGGAGGCCGCTCCCGAGGCCTGACCTGGTGAGCGGGCCTCAGCTGACCCGCTGATCGAACTGCACGGTGTTGCCGTCCGGATCACGTACGAACATGGATCGGACCCGGCCGCCCGAGGGCTCGCCGTAGGCGGGCGTGTCGACGCCGGCCTGGCTGGGCTCCGTGACGATCGTCACGCCGGCGGCGCGCGCACGGTCCGCAATGGCGTCGAGGTTGTCGACCCAGAAGCCAAAGTGGTGGACCCCGATCTGGAACAGGGGCGTTGGCTCGCCCTCATAGGGGGTGCTCAGCCCTTCGTCGAGCACGATGAAGGGCTCGTTGGGCCCCTCCTTCTCCCTCAGGTACACGCCCCGGCGGCGGGTCAGCTTCCCCGCCATGGTGAATTCCTCGGTCGCATCGAGACTCACGTGGAGACCGACGACATCGGTCCAGAACGGGAGTGATGCATCCATGTCGCGGACGCCGATGGCGATGTGGGAGATGTTCTTGACGGGCATGTCAGGAGTGTAGAGAACGCTGTCTTTCGATGACGGCGCGCGCTGCCGCGAACGTCGAGGGGGCGCCGTGTTGCCCCCCCCGCTCGAGCCGAGGGCTCACGCCCCATCCCCGGCGCAAGGCCGCACCTCTCAATGGCGGAGTGAGGACTCGATGGGGAAGTGGCACGCCACGACGTGGTCGGGCGCGATCTGACGGAGCTCGGGCACTTCTTGCGCGCATCGAGCTTCGGCGCGGGGGCAGCGGGTGCGAAAGCGGCAGCCAGAGGGGGGATTGATGGGACTTGGTGGCTCTCCGGCCAGGATGACCGGGGTCCGGGTGACGTCGGGGTTGGGCTCGACGGCGGACGACAGCAGGGCTTCGGTGTAATGGTGCGCCGGCCTGGAGTAGAGGACATCGGACGGCGCTATCTCGCACAGTCGGCCGAGATACATGACGGCGACCCGGTCGCTCACGTTCTTGACGACGGCCAGGTCGTGCGCGATGAAGAGCACGGTCAGGTCGTGCTGCGCCTTGAGGTCTTCGAGGAGGTTGAGAATCTGGGCCTGCACCGAGACGTCGAGGGCGGAGACGATCTCGTCGCACACCAGCAATTTCGGTTCGAGCACGAGCGCGCGGGCGATGCTGATCCGCTGGCACTGCCCGCCGGAGAACTCTCTCGGGTACCGATTGCCCGCCACGTAGGGATCGATGCCGACCGAGTCCAGCATGGCGTTGACCGTTGCCCGGCGCTCCTCCTTGGTCCCGATCTTCCAGATGTCGAGTGGCTCGGCCACGATGTCGGCCACCCGCCGGCGGGGATTGAGTGACGAGATCGGATCCTGGAAGATCATCTGCATCTGCGTGCGCAACAGGCGGAGGTCGGCCCGCTTCACCGTCGTGATGTCGGTGCCGCCGAAGGTGATCTTGCCCGACGTCGGTGTCTCTACATGCACGATGGCTCGCCCCGTGGTCGACTTGCCGCACCCCGATTCCCCGACCAGGCCGAGGGTCTCGCCCTGGTTCAGTGTGAAGCTGATGCCGGCCACGGCCTGCACGGTGGTGCCGCCCCTACTGAACGAGACGAAGAGATCCTCCACCGAGAGCAACGGGGCCGCCGGGGCCGCCGGGGCCGCCAAGGCGCCACCTCCCGCCGCAACATGTTCCGGCGGGCTGGTCACGCGGACTCCGTTCCCGACGTCGAGGCCGCCATGCCGGGGGCGGCCAAGGGGAACCAACAGGCGTAGCTGTGGCCGGGCGCCGATCCTTCGACCAAGGGGGGCTTCTCGTGATGGCATTTGTCCTGCGCATAGGGACAACGGGGTGCGAAGGGACAGCCCGGCGGCGGCGAGATGAGATCGGGTGGTCGGCCCTCGATGGCCCGCAGGCGGGTATGGCTGGGGTTGCTGATGCGGGGAATGGAACGGAGCAGGGCCTCGGTGTAGGGCATCGCCATCTGCGAGAAGAGCACGTCCGTCGGCGCCCGTTCGACCACGTTGCCGGCGTACATGACGATGATGTCGTCCGTGCGGGTCGCCACGACGCCGAGGTCGTGGGTCACCAGGACCATGCCCATCTGGCGGTCGCGTTGCAGCGTGCCGAGAAGATCGAGGATCTGTGCCTGCACGGTCACGTCGAGCCCCGTCGTGGGCTCGTCCGCCATGAGGAGCCTCGGGGCGCAGGCCAGCGCGATGGCGATGATCACCCGCTGGCGCATCCCGCCCGAGAGCTGGTTCGGGTAGGCGTTGAAGCGTTCGACGGGGGAGGGGATGCCGACCTGCATGAGGAGCGAGAGCGCTGTCTCCTTTGCGTCGGCCCGGTCCAGCTTCAGGTGGAGCTTGAGGGACTCCGTGATCTGATGGCCGATCCGTTGGACCGGGTTGAGCGAGGTCATCGGATCCTGGAAGACCATGGCGATCTCGGTGCCCCAGAGGCCCCGGAGTTCCTTGTGCGACGCGTTGAGAATCTCCTGGCCCTGGTAGCGGACGAAGCCCGTCTGGGTCGCACGCTCGCGGGGCAGAAGACCCATGATGGCCCGGGACAGCACCGTCTTGCCGGAACCGGACTCGCCCACGATCCCGAGGGTCTTGCCCCGTTCGAGGGTGAGCGAGACACCCTGGACCGCGCGCAGCTCACCCTGCGGCGTGGCGAACGAGACCTTCAGGTCCTCGACCGCCAGGAGCGGGGCGGTGGGGGCAGCGGGCGGGGTGGTGGTCACAGCTTGACCTCGGTCACGTCGAAATAGGAGCGCAACTTGTCGGCCACCACGTTCAGGCCGAACAGCAGCGTGAACATCGCAGTCGCCGGGAAGACGACGAGCCACGGATTGTTCTGACCGGGTCCACCCGAGAGGAGCGAGGAGCCTTCGTTGAGCATGTTTCCCCAGCTGGGGGTCGGAGGCGGGACGGACAGGCCCAGGAAGGCCAGCGTGCCCTCGAGGACGATCACGGTGGCCACCGCGATCAACCCGAAGGAAATGATCGTCGGCAAGATATTGGGCAGTATCTCGCGCCCCAGGATGCGGCGGTCGCTGGCCCCCAGCGCCTTGGCGGCCATGACGAAGTCCCGCGAGGCGTAGGACAGGGTGGCCGCCCGGATGACCCGGAAGATGACCGGGGCGCTGAAGATGCCGATCACGAGCGTGATCTTCCACAGCTGGTGACCCCAGAACGACCCGATGGCGATCACCGCCACCAGGGCCGGAAAGGCCAGCACGGCGTAGGAGGTCGTATTGAGGAAGGTGTCGACGCGCCCCCGGCGGTAGGCCGAGAACATGGCCGGGATCCCGCCGAGGATCAGGCCGATGGCGGTGCTGCCGAAGCCGACCACGAGGGAGACGCGGGATCCGAAGAGCAGGCGGCTGAAGATGTCCCGGTTGAGGTCGTCGGTTCCCAGCAGGTGGCCCCAGGCCGGAGCGCCGTTCTGTGGTGCCGCGAAGTTCTCGAAATCCGGCTTCGGCAGCGGGAGGACGTTGGCGAAGATGGCGACGAGGACGATCAGGCCGATCCAGCCGCTGCAGATCCAGAAGAACACGCCCAGCTTCTTCTTGCCAGCCCTGTTGCCCTTGCCCGCCCTGCCGCTCGATCCGGTTGCGGTCGGGAGCAGCCCCGGTGCGACGGCCGCCGTGCCGGCGGAAGGGGTGTCAGTCACGGGCGATCCTCGGGTCGACGACGGTGAGGATGAAGTCAACGACGAAATTGATCAGCACGATGGCGACTGCGACCACCAAGGTGATGCCCTGGACCACCGTGTAGTCGTCCTGATTGATGGCGGAGATGATCTCGAAGCCGATCCCATTGAGTTGCAGGAGCAATTCCACGACGAACGTCCCTGCGATGAGCCCGCTGATGGTGACCCCGGCCGAGGCGAGGAGGGAGACCGAGGAGGGGCGTAAGGCGTGGCGCCACATGATGCGACGGTCGGAGAGCCCCTTGGACCGGGCCATGGTGATGAAGTCCTCCTGCAGCGTGGCGATCAGGTCGTTTCGCAGGAGCCGGAAGTAGATCACGATCGAGCCGAGGGCCAGCACGATCGAGGGCAGCAGCATCGTATGGATGTTCGACCCGAAGTTCTGGGTCAAAGGGACGTAGGACGCGGGCCCCGGGAACACGTGCCAGTGGACGGCGAAGAGGAGGACGAGCACCGGGCCGACGACGAAGGGGGGGAGGGCCAGCATGCCGAAGGCCACCCCGTTCGAGAGCTGGTCGAACAGGCGGTTGGGGCGGCGTGAGGCGGTCATCGCCATCGGGAGGGCGACGAGGAAGGCCATGAGCTGAGAGAACACGATGAGCTCGATGTCGATGGGGAACGCGTTGGCCAGGATGGTCGTCGTCGCCTGATGGGTGGTGAAGGACTGGCCCAGGTTTCCCCCGAAGACGTGGCCGATCCAGATGAAGTACTGCACCCAGAGGGATTTATCGAGGCCGAGCTGGTGGTTGAGGATGGCCGCGTTCTGCGGCGTGTCGTTGGGCCCGAGGATGGCGACGGCTGGATTCCCCGGGAGGAGATGGACCAGGAAGAAGGCGGCCACCGATACCAAGAAGATGATGACGAGCAGGAGGACGAAGCGTTTCGCGATGTACGTGCCCACCTTCGGCGCCCCTCCCCTTGCGTGATCGCCGGTCAGTTCTTCTCGTCCGTCTCTTCTCGTACCCCCCGGGGGGGCCGAATCGCCCTCGGCGCAGCGCAGTGCCCTACTATGCGCCCGTGCCTGAGGCCTCTCCTTCCCTGACCGGGCGTATGCGAACGGTAGTCGGACTCGCAGTGGCGGTCGTGGTCGTGATCGGCCTCGTGTTGCGCTTCTATACCCACTCGGCCCTGTGGCTAGACGAAGCACTGACGGTTGACCGGGCCCGCCTGCCCTTCTCGCAGATCGCCGGCTCGGTCAAACAGGACGGGGCTCCGCCTCTGTACTACTACCTCCTCCACTTCTGGATGGAGGTCTTCGGCCAGTCGGACCTGGCCACCCGTTCCCTCTCGGGGGTGATCGGCGTCGTGTCGCTGCCCGTGGCCTGGCTGGCCGGCAACCGGTTCGGCGGGCGCGCCGTCGGCTGGACGACGGTCGTGCTTATTTCCAGTGCGCCCTTCGCCGTCTACTACTCGACCGAGGCGCGCATGTACGCGCTCGTGATCCTTCTCACCGGTTGTGGGTTTCTGGCCCTGCACCGGGCGTTGGAGGCTCCCCGGCCGGGCAATCTGATCGCCACCGCCGTGGTGACGGCGGCCCTGCTCTACTCGCAGTACTGGGCGCTCTACCTGGTCGGGGTGGTGGGGCTCTGGCTCCTGGTGTCCGCCCTGTGGACCCGCCACAAGGACGCGGCGGCTCCCGGTTGGCGGCGCCCGGCCACCGCCTTTCTCGCCGTGGTGGTCGGCTGCATCCTGTTCGTGCCGTGGCTGCCGACGTTCATCTACCAGTCGAGGTTCACGGGAACCCCGTGGGCGGCGGCGCCCAACTTCACGGCCGTGATCAACGCCCTCACCGGCTTCACGTCCAACCAGGGCTCCCTGTCCATCGCCGGGACGGACCAGGGACGCCTGCTGGCGCTGGTCTACTTCACCATGTTCGCCCTGGCGCTCTTCGGGATCGGTCGGACGGCGCGCATCATCGAGATCGACGTGCACACACAGCCGAGGGCGCGCGGCATGTCGATCGCCGTGGTGGGCACGCTCTTCGCCGCCATCGCCGGCGGGATCCTCACGACGAGCGCATTCTCCCCGCGCTATGCCGCCGTGGTCTTCCTCCCGCTCCTGCTCCTGGTCGCGCTCGGCACCACGACCCTTCTCGACGCGCGCGTACGCCTCGCCGTGGTCGGGGTCGCAGTGGTGGCGGGACTGATCGGATCCGTGCAGAACGTGACGACGCAGCGCACCCAGGCTCCCCGGGTCGCCGCGGTGATCGACGCCCACGCCGAGCCGGGCGACATCATCGCCCTCTGCCCCGATCAGCTCGGTCCGGCCGTGTACCGGGCGGTGGCGCACACCGGGAGCTACACCATGGTGACCTTCCCCCGCGGGACGGGGCCCCAGTTCGTCGACTGGGTTCGCTATGCCAGCGCCGTGGCGGCGGGCCGGCCGAAGGCCTTTGCCTCGAAGTTGGTGGCCGACGCCGGGAGTACCCATCGGATCTGGCTGGTATGGCAGCCCGGCTATCAGACCTACGGCGTCAAGTGTGAGCAGCTCGCCTCGACCCTGCTCTCCGAGCCCAATTGGGGCGGCCACAACTGGGTGACGCCGAACGGGGCCAAGTACTACGAGCCGATGACCCTCACCGAGTACGCCCCGCAGAACGGATCGTCCGGATGATGCAGACCGTCCGGCTGCGGCGACTGGTCGAGCCGGGGCGTGAGGCCCTGCTGCCGTTCCTCCTGGCCCGGGTGGTGGTGGGAGGCGTGCTCGCGTTGGCCCACTTCATTGTCGATCGCACGCAGCCCTCGAACGTGGGCGTGGCCGCCCGGGTGCACGAGGGGCTCCTCGGCTGGGACGCCGGGTTCTACGAGACCATCGCCCGGGTGGGGTATGCCGCCATGGGGACGCAGTCGCTCCGGTTCTATCCGGCCGTGCCCGTGCTGACCCACGTCCTGGCGTGGCTCCCGGGGGTGGGGTATGGCGCCGCCCTGCTCGTGGTGGCCAACGTGGGCGCGTTCATCGCCACGGCCCTGCTCTACGCACTGGTGCGCCGCGAGACGGGTGACGGGATGGCGGCCCGCCGGGCCATCTGGTTCCTCAGCCTGGCTCCGGCGGCGTACGTACTGGTCATGGGCTATGCCGAGTCCGCCCTGCTCTGCTTCGCGATCGGCTGCTTCCTGGCCCTGCGTCCCTCGCCCGGCCCGGGTGTGACGCGGCCCAACTTCGCCCTGGCGGGTGTGCTCGCATTCCTGGGCGCGCTCACCCGCCCCATCGGTGTGCTCCTCGCCCTGGCGGTGGCGGTCGAGGTGGTGCGGTGGTGGGTCCGGTTGAGCCGGAGCCGGCGCCTGGCCGGACTGGGGGCGACGGCGGCACCGGTGGTGGGGCTTCTCGCCTTCGGGCTGTGGGCGCATCACGAGGTCGGGGACTTCTGGGCCCCCCTGAGCGTCCAATTCCAACCGTCGCACCACGGTGCCCTCGCCGACCCCTTCGTCACCGCCTTCCACGACGTCCGGGGCCTCTGGCACGGGCACGTGGGCACGGCCCTCCATGTGCCCTGGGTGGTGCTGGCGGCGTTCCTCCTCGTGGTCTGCTGGCGCAAGCTCCCGGCCTGCTACACCGTGTTCACCGCGGCCATCCTCGCCGTGGCGGTGGCCGGGTCGAACCTCGATTCGTTCGAGCGGTACGCCCTGAGCGCCTTCCCCTTGACCATCGCCGCCGCCCTGATCTGCGGGAAGCCCGTGGTCGAGCGGGTGGTCCTGGTGTTGCTCCCCGCCGCCCTGGCCGCGTACGCCCTCCTGGCGTTCTTGAACATCTCGGTGCCGTGAGGACCGAGCCAGTATCCTGCTGACGGCCCGAAAGCGGGGCGGAAGGTGACGAGAGGACGAAATGCCTGACGAGGCACCGGTGGTGATTGCGGGCGCGGGGCCGGGGGGCCTGACCGCGGCCTACCAGTTGACCAAACGGGGGCTGCGCCCGCTGGTTCTCGAGTCCGACTCCGTCGTGGGCGGGATCAGCCGGACGGTGCTGCGCGAGGGCTGGCGCTTCGATCTCGGCGGCCACCGCTTCTTCACCAAGGTGCCGGAGGTCGAAGCGCTCTGGCACGAGATCCTCCCCGAAGGGGACTTCCTCCTGCGTCCCCGCATGAGCCGCATCTTCTACAAGGGGAAGTACTACGACTACCCGCTGAAGGCGATGAACGCCGTGGGCAACCTCGGCGTCTGGGAGTCGGCACTGTGCGGCTTCTCCTACATATGGGCCCGGGTGCGGCCCCCCAAGCATCAGGAGAATTACGAGGACTGGCTGGTGGCCCGCTTCGGTTGGCGGCTGTACCGCACTTTCTTCAAGACCTACACCGAGCGGGTGTGGGGCGTGGAGGTGTCCGAGATGCCGGCAGACTGGGCGGCCCAGCGCATCAAGAACCTCGACCTGCGCAAGGCCGTCATCAATGCGATCTTGCCCAAGCGGAACCAGAAGGAGATCACCAGCCTCATCGAGGAATTCCAGTACCCCAAGTACGGCCCGGGGATGATGTGGGAGGTCTGTGCGGAAAAGGTGCAGGCCGCCGGGGGGACGGTGTCACTGTCGTCCCGGCTGACCCAGATCCACGTGGCCGACGGGCGGGCGCAGTCGGTGACCTATGTGCACGATGGGACCGAGGTGGAGCAGCCGGCGTCGCACGTGGTCTCGACCATGCCGATGCGGGAGCTGGTGCACGCCCTCACGCCCGCTCCTTCCGACGAGGTGCTGGCCGCGGCCGACGGGCTGCACTACCGGGACTACCTGACCGTGGCCCTGGTCGTCCCCGAGTCGCGCAGCTTCCCGGACAATTGGATCTACATCCATGCGCCCGAGGTCGAGGTGGGGCGGATCCAGAACTACGGCTCCTGGTCGCCGTACCTGGTCAAGGACGGGCGCACGTGCCTCGGGATGGAGTACTTCGTCTTCGAGGGGGACCGGCTGTGGGAGATGGCCGACGACGACCTCGTCGCGCTGGCCACCAGGGAGCTGGCGACGCTCGGGCTCGTCGAGCCCGGCGACGTGGAGCGGGGCTACGTGGTCCGGGTGCCCAAGGCGTATCCGTACTACGACTTCACGTATCAGGCCAACGTCCAGACCATCCGCAAGTACCTGGAGACCGAGGCGCCCAACGTGCATCCCATCGGCCGCAACGGCATGCACAAGTACAACAATCAGGACCACTCGATGTACACCGCCATGCTCACGGTCGAGAACATGTTCGGGGCGTCCCATGACATCTGGTCCGTCAACGTCGAAGAGGAGTATCACGAAGCGGGCTCGACCGGCCGCGATGCGCCGGTCCTGCCCTGGGCCCCCCGGTCCACCCTGACGACCACCTGATCACGTGACCACCGAAGGCGAGGAGCCGCCCTCGACCACGGTCGAGGTGGTGGTCGAGGGGACCGCGGCGGCCGTTTCCCTGGCACCCAGCGCCGGGGGGGTCACCCTCGGCGGGGAGCTCCCGTTCGATCCGCAGGCCCGACCCGGCGTCGAGTCGCTGCGGTCCGGGCTCCTGCAGGCGGGCCCCCTGGCGGCGGCCGGCGTGCTGGCCAACGGGGCCAACGTCGTTGTCACCATCGCGGTGGCCCGGCTCCTCTCGCCGCACTCCTACGGGACGCTCAACCAGCTGACAGGGCTCTTCCTGATCCTCTCCATGCCGGGCTCGGCCGTCGTGGTGGCCGTGGTACGGCGCGTGACCATGTGGCACGAGGGCGGGACGGAGCACCTGGTGCGCCGCTGGGCCGGGCGCATCCACCGCCAGGGCTCGATGGGCGTCGTGGCCTGGGCCGCCGTGGTCTTCGCCACCCGGCACTGGATCGCCGTCCTGCTCGGGCAACACAGTGGGATCGGGATCGCGGCCATTCTCACGGCGGCCGCCTTCTTCGTCCTCCTCTCGCTCGATCGCGGGTTGCTCCAGGCCCGCCGGGCCTACCGCCCGCTGGCGGCCAACCTGTTGGTGGAGGGCGGCATGCGCACGGTGGCCGTGCTGGCGCTCGTCGGTGCGGGGAAGGGCTCGTCGGGGGCGGCGGTGGGGATCCTGGTGGCCGAGATGGTCACGGCCGGGCATGCTCGCTTCGCCGCTGTCCGGGCGTGGTCGACGACGGCGGGCGCGGGCGCGGGCGCCGGCGCCGGTGCCGGGGTCTTCGCCGGGGTCTGGCGGATGTCGGGCTGGGTGGCCGCCGTACGGCCGGATCATGTGCTCGACGGCTCGCGGCCCGAGCGCCATCGGGTGGCGGTGGACCTGCTCGTGGCCTCGCTCTCGCTCTCCATGGTGGCCGTCCTCCAGAACGTCGACGTCCTCGTCGTGGGGCGGGACGACCCCTCCCAAAGTGGGGCCTATGCGGCCGTCTCGGTGACCTCCAAGGCGATCGTCTTCGGGGCCATCGTCCTGGGCAGCTACCTGCTCCCCGAAGCGGCCATCCGGTGGCGCGAGGGTGGGCACGCGCTACGCCAGCTGGGCGTGGTGCTCGTGTTCCTGTCCGCGCCGGCCGCCCTGCTGCTGGCGGTGGCCCTCGGTGCGCCACATGTCCTGTTGGTGGTCGTGTTCCATCACGCCTATGCGTCCGCCGCGCCGGCGCTGGCACCGCTGGTGGGGGCGATGATCCTGCTCAGCATCTCGGTCATCTTGACCATGTACCTGCTGGCCATCGGCCGGCGGTGGGTGCTCGGCGTCCTGGCGGTGGGTGGATTCGCGCTGGCCCTGGCCGTGACCTTGGTCCACGGGAAGCCGCACGCCACGGCCCTGGTCGACCTGGCGGTGCAGGCCGGCGTGGCCTCGATCATCGTGCTCGGCTTCGCCGGCGTCCACCGCGTCCGCCTGCGCGAACGGCGGGTCCGGGTGCCCCGGGAGTCAGGGAGTTAGGCCGAAGTTACTGCCCTTGAG
>PMLV01000338.1 GCA_003160635.1 Acidimicrobiaceae bacterium
GATCAGACCATTTCGTCCCGGGCGGCGAGTTTGAGTGCGGTGACCTGCCCCTCCGTCTCACAGTGCCTGGCCGTGGGGAACGACGACGGAGATCCGTCCAATGGGCAGGCGGTGCCGCTCAGTCCGGTCACCGGTGTCATTTCGAGCGGGCAGTCCATCCAGAGTCTGGCCGGTACCGGCGCATTGAATGCGGCCGCCTGCCCGTCAGCGACCCAGTGTGTGGTCGCCGGCTCGGGCTTCGAGGCCTCGGGGGGCGCGTCGCTGGTGCTGAGCCCCGCTACCGGGAGTCCCACCCCGCCCCTGGTGGCGCCGCCGCCGCCCACCTCGACACCAACCACCGGGCCGGCCACTCCGCCCACGTCGACGGTCATCGCACCGGGCGCCGCCAGCCCCCTGGCCTTCACCGGAGGCAACCTGCTCCCGCTTATAGTCGGCGGCGTGGTGCTCGTGGCCGGAGGAGCCGCGCTCGTCGGTGTGACGTCGCATCGTCGACGCAAGAGGACCGCCGCAGCAGACTGAGAATACTGAGCGCCCCCGGCTGTGTGTGAGTTCAGGAGATTGCGGACGGCGACCTCAACCGGTCACCAAAACGACCCGAACCTCGTTCGGCTTGCGGGAACCGACCCTTGACTTAGGGCGCGCTCGAAGTCTTAGCGTGGTGTCGTGAACGCAACGGCCGTCCAGGAACAGACCTTTACGATCGCCGAGGTGGCGGCGAAGACAGGTGTGAGCGCCCACACCCTGCGCTATTACGAGCGCATCGGCCTGCTCGACGTGGGCCGCCAGGCCAACGGACATCGTGACTGACGTCGGCGTTCAACTCCGTGATCAACCAGTCGGATCCGGCTTGATCTGTCGACGGATTCTTGGCACTCTGCCCACCTGGTTCGGGATTCAAGAATCCGTCGAGGATTACGTGGCCGTGGCCGATCGGTGTCCGACCGTCATCGCCTCCCTTGATGGCGAAGACATCGGTGTCCTGACCCTGGTCCATCACAGCCCCTACGCCTCAGAGGTGTACGTGATGGGCGTTTTGCCCGACCATCACCGTCGTGGCATCGGTCGCAAGATGCTGAAGCACGTTGAAGGCAGCCTCGCTCGTGCCCGCGTCGAGTTTCTTCAGGTGAAGACCTTGAGCGCCAAGCACCCCGACGAAGGATACGAAAAGACGAGAGCGTTCTACCTGGCCTACGGTTTTCGGCCACTCGAGGAGTTCCCCACACTGTGGAGCCCGGAAAGTCCAGCCCTGCAGCTGATCAAGGCTGTCGCAAGGTAGTAATGCCGTGCTGCCGTTCGGAGTCACCGGATGCCGTTCGCCTTACGGGACGGAAGGTCAGTCATTGTGGGAGATCAGTGATGGTCCAAGAGGACCTTTTCCATAAACACCCTTCTGTATCCGTCCTCGGTCCGTCGATCTACTTCGACGTAGCCCATGTGGGCGTAGATGGCGAGGTTTTCCACCATGGCCTCGTTGGTGTAAAGGATGAGGCGCCGGAGTTGCGTTCGGGTGGCTTCTCGCTCGGCAAAGTCCATCAAGTGGCGACCAATCCCAGTGCCTTGTTCCGAAGGATCAACGGCAACGTTCTCGATGAGCAGGCTGTCGCCAGCATGGATGAGCGAGATGAGAGCGACGACGGGCTCTCCGGCCACCCAGACGGTCCCCGCTTCGACAGCGGCGTTGTAGTCACGACTCAACGGAGCTGGAGGGAGGTCCATCCGACCAAGATATTTCTCATAGGCAGCAGCGATTAGTGCGCGGATCGATGGCAGATCTGACATCGTCGCCAATCTCGGAGGCGGGATTGGGTCGGATCCCGTCATTGAACCATCATCGCCCAGGTTGCGGCTGTCTTCCGAAGCTCTTGTTGCTGTGTGCCTGGTCAACGATCGTGGACGGGACGGCGAAAGACTACGGCGTGTTGGGAAGACGGCCATTCGAGGCCGGCCAGTTCTCCCCGGTCGTGCCGTCTTCAACGCCGCCGCGCTCAAGGGCCCCCTCGACCGGGAGATGCCCGAGGACTATCGGCAGTGCTTCCGTCAACATCTCCGCCGTGTAGGACGACCCGATAGTGATGCGGGGAGTCCAGGTCCCAGGCTTGAAGTGGGGCTAGGGTCCGACCGCCAAGGAATCGACGGCGTTGTGAACGCGCCGCTGTTCGTCGAGCAAGTCGCGGCTGGCGACACACGCCAGGAAAAGAGCACCTTGCGGGAAGACTCCCACAGCTTCGATCAGAAATCTGATTGGTTGAGGTGGAATGGCCCCGACGGCGTCGAGGGCATCACGAACGGGAAGGAACTCGGCGACCGTCAGCGACACGTGCGGCTGGTGCAAGCGGTGCGTCAAGGTCGCCAAGGAGGGAAGACCTTTATGGGGCAACCTCTTCCCAAATTTCCCGTATGGAGGCACTTGTTTCCCTGTCGGGCCACAGCACGATCCCCCGGCTCATTTCACGAATGTAGTCGGAGCGCACAGGTCAAAGGCGGCGTTCGATCGGTCCGACACGATCAGTGGTGCGGTCTCCGAGTGTCACTTGTCGTTCGGCTTGTGGGAATCATCGGCATACCGGAGCGACACTCATGGTGCCAACGAAGGCAATGGTCCGCAGGTTGCAAGTCGATTCTCACCGCCTACTCACTTCGCATGACCAATTCCGGTGCCACCCGCGCCGCCGCCCAACCTGGCCACCGTCCCCCCGTCGCCTTATTCGAGGTCGCTCAAATCATCGGGTATGTCGAAGTGCTCTGGCATCCGGTCGTTGCTCTTACTGCTTTCCCGAGCTCCTTGCACAACGTCGGCCAAGACTTTGCCGACAGTTGTCACCGCTTCAGCGCATTTCCCCGCGAATTCAGTTATCCGTTCGGGTGACGGGTCGAATTCTTTGAACCTCTTCACCATGTCGGGTAAAGGTGGCAACCGCTCAGCCTCTTCTTGAAGTGAGTGAATAAGGTTGCGAACAAACTCACCTGCATTGTCGCCGAACTCTGGCATCGGTCGCCCCTTTTCATCGCTAACTGGCATTGTAGTGTTCGAGCGCTTCTTCTGAAGCAGACCGCGTACAAAGGGAGTGTTTACTCGACTTTCTAGTTGGGTATTTGTTATTACGTCCCAATGAAGGGAGAACAAATGGCTGGTGGTGGATTAGCCACAAGCATCGTGGTGTTCGCAGTGGGGGCCGTATTGCGCTTTGCCATAACGGTGAGCACCTATCAGCACGGCTTCAACGTACACACGGTCGGCGTCATCTTGATGATCGTCGGTGCAGTGGGGGCCGTGATATCGCTCATCGCCATGATGAGCATGGGAATAGGCAGGCACCGCACGGTGGTCGATGATGGGCGAGGCAATGTTATTCGCCGCGACGATACGTACGTCTAAGAAAGGGAAACGAAATGCTACTTGTACTGGCTCTTTTAGTTGTATTGATCTTTTTCGGAATTGGATTTACGGCTCACTTTCTATGGGTAGTTGCCGCGGTGTTGCTGGTTCTTTGGTTCGCCGGAATGGCGATCGGACGTGGAGAGTCTGCGGGGAGACACCACTTCTACCGGTGGTAATAAGGAGTCAATGGGAACCTCGCGTTCCCGAAACGACGGGCGCCCTTCGGGGCGTTTCGTCGCGTCTGAGGGACGGTGACAACCAACCGCACGCTCAGCGCAGATTTCGGGCTATCCATTGGGTAGATGTCCTTCGAGATACCTTCGATACAGCCCTCATCGCGAAGAGGAGAGGAGACCTAAAGCTCAGGACCTGATACTGGACCTTGACTGCGTGGCCGGGGCCTCATGGATGCCAAGTTCGGCAAGGAGTTCAGTCGACCGGGATGAATCCATCTGGACGACGTTGGCAAGTTCGCTCCGGCCCTCACGCATATGACGGTCGTAGTTCACGACCCGTTGCTGACCCCGATCGACTCCTCTGCGCTCGAATGCCCTTGCCCGCTCGACGGCTGCTTGGAGTTCCTCGTCGTTCTGGAGACGCCGCACTATTCTCCTCACCCGCCCCCAACACCGATGGCCCCGACCCAGTTCGATGAGCGCACCGAGGTCCATGACCAAGCTTCCGTCGCTAAACATGATTACGCTGTTGCCGGATGCCAATGGCATCAAACTCTGCGCCTTCCTGTTGGTACGCTGCATTCCGTCACAGTCCCAGGCTGCCTCCTTAGCGGACCGCACTCCTCAATGTCGGGTCAAAAGGAATGTCTCCGGCGTAGATGTCGGGGGCGGCCGTCCGGATCCAATATCAAACGGTACGCCAGCTGTGCCCACCCATGGCTCTCGGCGGCAACAGGCTCGACCTCGTGAGGACGTGCTCGGCTTGGTGACAACGACCCGGCTTGCTGATGGAGCTCCCGATGTACTCTGTCTACTGCGCTTTGCCGCCAGAGATCTGCCGAGTCTTCGATATTCAACAAAGCCGGATCATCTGGTGAGCAACCCAGATGCTCAGCCCAGAGAGACAAGCGCAAATTGCGGGCGAACCGACGGCTGCCGTCTCCAAGTCCACTCGGATCAAGCGGCGCACGGTGGTCGAGTTCGCTATCGATTACGGCGCAGGACACTTCCGAGTCGTGTGTCCACGAACGACGATTCAGATTGTCCGAGCCAACAGCTGCCCACACATCATCAATGATGCAGACCTTCGCGTGAACATAGATGGGTGTTCCCTCATCATTTTCCAGGTCGTAGATTCCCACTCTGTCCCCGCCGGCGGCTTGGAGGGCGGCAATGACTCGGCCTTGGGCGAGTCGAGCGGCCGGTCCGGATAGGCGCCCATCTTTGTCTGGATAGCGAGGCACGACGCAAATAAGTTGCAACGAACGATGCTGGTGGAGGGCCGTTGCGAGAAGTTCTGCTATCTCGAATGACCATAGGTACTGATCCTCGATATAGATCAGCGTTCGAGCTCGGACGATTGCCTTGGCAAATCCGCGCGCGATGCTACGCTCGCCGTCGGGAGCGAAGGGATATGGCGGACGCCGTCGCGGGTAGGTCCGAAGCACCTGAACCGCGTTGCTACCGAGAATCGGGGGGTCGGGTAAAACCGAGGGGAGCGGCTCCGCCACTCGATCTCGAGAGGCGGTTCGCGACAACCACGCCCTAGACAGTCCGGAGTGATTGAGGGGCGTAGGGTCTTCCCATCGTTCTCGGAAGGTGAAATCAAGATCAGTCACTGCCGGCCCCTTTACCTCCAGTTGGATGTCGTGCCAGGGCGGATGAAGGCCATATCGCGCGTCGAGTTTGATGGACTGCGGATCACCTCGATGACGGATGCTATCTCGGCGGCCATGGCTTAGATCTACGCCCCCAACGAACGCGACATCATCTTCGGGTGAAGCCGTCCGGCGAACGACCACGAGCTTTTGGTGATGCGAGCCTCCTCGCCGAACTCGCTCATCGAGCAGCACCTCGCCCCCAGCGCTTGTCAACTCGAGAGCCAGCGTACGATTCTCTTTTTTGCTGAAGGCAATCCGATCGCTGTGCGACCGCCACAGTAGGCCCCGAACATCAGCACCCCTTCTGCACAGGTCTGCCATGAGGCTGGCAATGCTCGGCTGATCATCAGCCATTCGCTCATCTCCATCCCCCCTCCAGTCTGTAAATCGCACCTCGTCCTCAGATCCGAGAGCAGAAATGACTGAAGCAAGGCGAGCAAAATACGTCGCGCCATGTACGAGGAACTCAACACTGTTCCCCTCGGTCCATGCGATATCGAAGGATCGGCTCGCATCAATCTTCGT
>PMLV01000133.1 GCA_003160635.1 Acidimicrobiaceae bacterium
TCTGATCAAGTTGCAGAAGGATGCCGACGGCGCGACCCGCGGCCACCTCATTTGGCAGCTGCACGCGAGCACCGCTGGCGCCGCGGCGTACTTCAATGAGCGTTTCCGATTCCAGTATCCGAAGCGCCTCTCTGATGGTGGGCTTCGAAACGCCAAAGCGTTCGATCAGAACGGCCGCTGCCGGCAGCTGCTCACCCTCCTTCAGAACGCCAGTGACGATGTCTCGCCTAATGAACTCCGCAACGACCTCAGCCATTTTGGGCAGTCGCAGAGGACGTGTGAGCTGCCCATACGTGTTGGCTGGGGCGCCGTCTCGCTTCAATGCGTCGGCCACACAGTGAGCATACCCATGCGGACGTCCAACATGGCCAGGTTAGATAGGTAGGTCAGCCTAGGACCGCCTCATTGGCGCCATTACCTCCTCGGCGAAGCGTAAGGCCGGCTCCACGCTCAGTGGGTGACCGAAATCGAGTACGAAGTAGCTGATGCCCAGATCCCTTAGGCCCTCGAGCCTTTGAAGCCATTCCTCAGAATCAGGGCCGGACTCCGGCAATTGTCCAGCCACCGTTACGCAACACGTCACATCCCCGTCGTCACGACCAAATGCATTCGCCGCCTCATAGACGATGTCGCGCTTACGCTGCCAGGACTCCTTGTCCCCATATCCCGTGTTCCAGATATCGGCGCGTCTGCCGACGATTTTTAATCCGATTGATTCGCCGGAACTTCCGATGCACACCCGAGGTACAACCTCCGGCCGTGGCGTCGCCACCGCGTCATCGATGCTGAAGTATTCCCCACGAAATTGCGGGTGCTCTTCGGTCCACATTTTCCGACAGATCTGAACCACTTCTTCCAGTTGACGAAGGCGCACAGCGGCAGCAGGGAACTCGTAACCGTACGCCTTGTACTCCTCTTCCCTCCACCCAGCGCCAATACCAAGGATGAACCGGCCTTGCGTCAGCACCTGAAGGGTTGAGGCCATCTTTGCGATGAGTGCCGGGTTGCGGTATCCATGACCTACTACATGGTGCGCGACATCGACGTTGTCGAACTTCGCCGCGAGCCACGTCAAAGTCGTCCAGGCCTCGAGAAAGCCTTCCTTCTTCGCATCGTCAAATCCGTAGAAATGATCCGCGATCCATACTGAGTCGAAATAGGGAAGTACTGAGGGAAAGAGATGCTCGGCCTGAAAGGTCACTATCGGTTTGAAATCGCTCCCGGCATGCGATGCGACCGGTGAGAGCCACCCGAATTTCGTGTCGCTCATGACCCGAAGAGAAACTCGTCGATGGCACGGTGATAGTTCCAGATCGTCATCTCCTGGGCTCGGTTCAGACGGTGTCCGTCGTACCCCAGAGAATGCATGCCCATGGCGACCTCTGACATGTTGGAGAAGTCCTGTTCGAGTATCGCTCCCAGCGAGGCCTGCCGCCAGTCATCGAAGTGCTCCGGCTCTGCGGTAGTGATGCCTTCGGTCGGGGGCAGCCACAGGCCTTGCACGTCAAAAATGCACTTGTCGGGGTCCTTTCCGTACGGACGGGTGCGGTAGGCGAGGCACGTACCGAAGTCCACGAGAAACACCGTGTTGGGGAAGACATGCCAGTCGTACATACCCTTCTTGAGCTGCTCCTCGGTCAGCTCGGGATAGTCGACGCCGGCGGCACGGGCGTGCTTCTTCCGCAGCTTCTGGTAGATCGCGTTACCTTCAGGGCCGCTGGCCTCTGGGATTGTCCGGAGTTCCGCCGCCGCTCCCAGGTCGGTTGGCAGGTACAGGCTCCGAAGCTCCCGCAGGTTGTAGACGACATTGTGATAGACGGCCTCAGGGCTGACTCCGTACTCCGGACGCAAGCGGGTGGAGCTGCCTTCGCTGCCGTAGCGAAAGACGTCGGCGTGTCGGGAGTGGTAGCGGAACAACTCGTTGTAGGTTTTCCCGTAACCCTCACACTCTGCGATTGTCGGAGGGGTGGTGTGCTTGTCCGGCCTCACCAGCTGGGGATGAGTGCCGGGGACGTGCCAGCTCTCGTTGAAGGCGTCGAGCGCGGTCTTCCAATTGGTGTTGACCAACACCGACTTGTACCAGGCGACCCGCATATCCTCGAGCTTGTAACCCTCCAGCCTGGATGGCATAGGGTCCAGGAAGTCGAGAAGAGGCTCGGCGTCCGGATCCATGTTGACGAAGACCCAGCCTCCCCAGGTATCGACTTTCACCTCGGGGAGGCACAGTTCGCCAGCCGGACGGGGATCGAAATTCTCCTCATCTGCCTGGTACTTGAGCGATCCGTCAAGGTTCCAGCGCCAGGAGTGGAACGGGCACCGGAACTCGGCGATTCGTCCTTGTCCCTGGACGAGCCTCGTGCCCCGGTGCCGGCAGGCGTTGAAGTAAGCCCGCAGCCCTTGCTCGGTCCGGACCACAACGATTGACTGGCCGCAGATCTCGAAATCGACGTAGTCACCGACCCGCTCCACTTCGTCGAAGCGACAGGCGTTCAGCCACGTCCGCGGAAAGAGGCGATCGATCTCGAGTTGAAGGAATTCAGGGTCGGTGTAACGACCTTTCGGCACATATGCCGGTCCGAGCCGCCATTGCTGGGGCACATCAAGATTTGGCACTGCCATTGGAACTTCGGTCGTCGTCATTAGCCCTCCTCCGTTGGTCATTTTTCGGTCTGGTAGATATCGGCCCGACGTGCCCCGTCGTCGGCCCCTTTCACGCTGCTGTCAACGGATTGAGCTCGCCACGCCACCTCCGCGCGTCCCACGTCTTATCTGAGTCTCCCCCCGCCAGAAGCGTGCATGCGGCGCCTCCAACGCTGAGCCGTACCTGGCCGAGGGTAAGCCGGATGACTCCAGACATATCCATGCAGTCGCAGTATTCCAGGTCACTGATTTTCACACCGCCCGAGGGGTAAGTCAACTTGGCTAGCTATGTTTACTACCTCTTGGGACAAGATTGCCCCCGCTCTCGGGCGAAGAGGCCGCTGCCGCCATTCTGGGCTCGGGATGGCAAGCCGGCGCCCTTGCCGGCGACATGGCCGCCGAGGATCAAGGAGAGGCGACGATCGGCGATGTCGGCGCGTGGCTCGTAGCAATCGACATCCGGATTCACAGAACAGGATCGCCCTCGGCTCCCCATGGATTGGCAATGGCCACACTGGGACTCGTCAATCGTCGCCGCCTTTTCCATGTGAAGTGATGGGCACGATCATCTGCACTCCCTCTGCTCGGTCGGCAATGATCGGAAGGGCCGTCCAAACGGATCGACCTGGGAGATCAACAGCCTGCCGACATGAAGTACCTGGCGTCCTCGGTCGAGGTGGGAGTCGCCGGCAAATGCAGCCATCAACTTCTCACGTGCGCCCACGCCATCCGCAGTAGAACGCCGCGTATTGACGAAACCATCTACCGTCCTCCCAGCCGTTGCGTCACCTATGCTCACAGCGTCCGTACTTCCATCAGATTCGTACGACCAGCAGGCCTTGACACCGCCAACTGATGTTGGCACAAACATTCGGGAGGTAATGACGATGGTAGATCGTCATCCCTTAATCGTCGTTCCGCGCCGGCCTTCCACGGAACTGGGGCCATCGCCGACACCGCACAGAGGCCCTTTGCGACCCCTGGCAGCACCGTTCCACGCAAGCGTCGCGGTGGAGGTCTTCGCCGCACCGAGGGTGCGCTTGGGCGAGGTGCTCCGTGGAGCGTGAACCGCTCGTCATATTCGAGGTAACCGATCGGATCGCAACGCTGACCCTCAATCGGCCCGAGGCACGGAACGCTCTCAACAGGGCGCTCATGCACGCCCTGTGGGATGCGATCGCTCAGGCGGGAAGTGACCCGGGCGTGGATGCCGTTGTGTTGACCGGCGCCGACCCGGCATTCTCGGCGGGAGTCGATCTCAAGGAGGTGTCGGGGGAGGGAACGCCCTCCGCTGATCCCCGCGAACCTGGACGGGGCCCCGAGCGAGACACCAATGGTCTGTTCCGGTTCATCCCGGTGATCGAGAAGCCGGTGATTGGCGCCATTAATGGCGTCGCAGTGACCGGAGGGTTGGAGATCGCACTTCAGTGCACATTTCTCGTGGCGTCGGAACGGGCACGTTTCGCCGACACCCACGCACGAGTTGGGATCATGCCCGGAGGGGGGATCACCGTCCTCATGGCTCAATCGATGGGGCTCCGGCAGGCCATCGAACTCTCGCTGACAGGAAACTTCCTCACCGCTGACGACGCACTCCGATTGGGTTTGGTCAACCACGTCGTTCCCCACGAGGATCTCGTGCCATTCGCGCAACGCCTCGCGGGGGATATCGCCAACAACGACCAACAAAGCATCCGCCGCCTCCTACTGCATTACCGGCAAATGACCAATGCCGCCACGCTGGACGAGGCTCACCTGATCGAGGGCTACATGGCCGAGACGTGGCGCATGGCGACCAGTCGGGTCGCGGAGCGACGGGCCGACGTCATGGCACGCGGGCGCTCGCAGACGTCCTGATGCAGATCGACACGACCCTGGGTGGGCTCGAGTCCTCCCTTGGCGCGGCGGCGGCGGCCGCCGAGGCAGCCGGCTACGACGGTGTCTTCACGGGCGAGTTGAACAACGACCCGTTCCTCCCGCTGGTGTTGGCGGCCGGGGCTACGGAGCGCATTGACATCGGAACATCGATCGCCGTTGCATTTTCTCGGTCTCCGATGGCGGTCGCCTACACCGCCTACGACCTGCAACGATTCTCCGGGGGACGGCTCGTGCTGGGTCTCGGATCGCAGGTCAAGGCGCACATTACTCGGCGCTTCTCCATGCCGTGGGCTCGCCCCGCTGCGCAGATGCGAGAGTTCGTGCAGGCAATGCGAGCTGCGTGGCGATGCTGGTCCGACGGGGAGCCGCTCGCGTTCGAGGGTGAGTTCTACCACCACACCCTGATGCCGCCGACATTCATACCTTCCCGCCACGAGTTCGGGCCGCCGCCTGTCTACGTCGCCGGCGTGGGAGACGGAATGACTCGCATGGCAGGAGAAGTCGCAGACGGCTTCATCTGTCACGCCTTCACAACCGAGCGATGGATCCGGGAGCGCACGATCCCGGCCCTTGCGGAGGGGCGGCGCCGGTTGGGCAAGCCGATGGAGGGCTTCACTGTCAAGGCCGCCATCTTCCTTGCCACCGGGACCGATGCGGAAATCGAAGCAGAGGTCGCGACGATCCGTTCGCACATCGCCTTCTATGCGTCAACGCCAGCGTACCGGCCGGTCCTCGCCCTCCATGGCTGGGGTGATCTGGGTCAGGATCTCACGCAGCTCTCCAAGGAGGGTCGGTGGTCCGAGATGGAAGGCCTCATCGACGACGAAATGCTCCACGCGTTCGCCGTCGTGGCGCCGCTTGAGGAGATCCCGGAGAGAGTCGGCAAACGCTGCGCCGGCATCGTTGACCGAGTTTCTTTCATCAGCAGAGTGCATCACCCCGTGCTAGTGGGAATGCTCAAATGACGCTGGCTCGTTGGGATTGACGGCGGCGTGGCGGGACACCTTGGGTGCGCAGAAGATGAGAAAGGGTAGGCCATGAGCTGGGATTTTGAAACGGACGCGGCGTTCGAGGCTCAGTTGCAATGGATGCGGGAATTCGTAAGGGAGGAAATCGAGCCGCTTGACGTGCTCTGGCCCGACGACGTCTATCGCCAGCCGCAGCGAGAGGAAGTCAACTTGCTGCTGCGCCCCCTCAAGGAGCAGGTGCGCGCACGCGGGCTCTGGGCTGCCCACCTTGGCCCCAACTTGGGCGGGCAGGGTTACGGGCAGTTGAAACTTGCCCTGATGAACGAAATTCTCGGTAGGTCGCAGTGGGCTCCGCGAGTCTTCGGGACTCAGGCGCCTGACACCGGGAACGCTGAGATCCTGGCCCACTACGGGACCCCTGAGCAGAAGGCGAAATACCTTGTACCTCTTCTCGAGGGAGACATCGTTTCTTGTTACTCGATGACCGAGCCCCAGGGAGGTTCCGATCCAGGAGGCTTCTTGACCCGTGCGGTGAAGGACGGAGAAGAGTGGGTCATCACCGGGTGGAAGTTCTTCTCCTCCCATGCGCGCTGGGCCGAATTTCTGATCGTGATGGCGGTCACGGATCCAAATTCGATGCCGTACCGGGGAATGTCGATGTTTCTCGTCCCCCGCGGATCGCCCGGTCTCGACATCGTCCGCAATATCGGACTTTCCGGCGAAGCCGAGGGGGACGGCGCACATGGGCTCGTGCACTACAACGAGGTCCGTGTCCCTGCGGCAAACCTGCTCGGCGAGGAGGGCGAGGGATTCGCTGTGGCCCAAACACGCTTGGGCGGCGGCAGGGTGCATCACGCGATGCGATCAGTTGGAATCTGCCAACGTGCGTTCGACATGATGTGCGAACGCGCTCTCAGTCGTACGACGAAGGGGTCCCTCCTTGCCGATAAGCAGTACGTACAGGGCTATATCGCCGATTCCTGGATCGAACTCGAACAGTTCCGGCTCTTGGTCCTGCGTACTGCGTGGAAGATCGATCGCTACCAGGACTACCAACGGGTCCGAGAGGACATCGCGGCAATCAAGGCCGCCGCGCCCAAACTCATTAACGACATCGTTGGACGAGCGATCCAGGTGCACGGAGCACTGGGTATCTCGAACGAGCTCGACCTCGGACGCCTATTCCTCATGCAGTACGCCGTCGGGTTCTCCGATGGCCCGAGTGAGGTACACAAGGCGACGGTCGCTCGGCGGGTACTCAAGAGATATTCTCCGGCGCCCGGCCTTTGGCCAACCCAGCACCTTCCGACCCGCCGAGCAGAAGCCCGGGAACTTGTCAAAGAGCGGCTCGCAGGATCGCCGGGCCAACAATGATCGTGGTAGCTATAGCGCTGAGTCGTCCGAGACATTGCGATAGCGTCTCGACACTGTCCGACCGGCCCAAGCGGCCGACACAGAGCCGACGACCGGAGGGAGCCATCCATGACCACTGACACGATCGAGGAGCCGACAATCGATACGGCTTCGCTCGCCGCGTGGATGGACAAGGAAGGACTGTCTGGAAAGGGCCTGCCAATCGAAGCGCAGTTCATCTCTGGTGGGAGTCAGAACGAAATTTTCGAGATTCAGCGGGGCGAACTCCACGGTGCGCTTCGCATGCCTCCCAGTTCTGCCCCCGTAGCCCGCGACGAAGGAATCTTGCGCGAATGGCGGATCATCGAGGCACTTTCTGGGACGGACGTTCCTCACACCGAAGCGATCGCGGTGTGTCGAGACTCAGCCGTCCTTGGACGGCCCTTCTACATCATGGGGTTCGTCGATGGTTGGTCGCCCATGGCCATCGGTGGTTGGGAGGCCCCGTATGACACCGACCCGCACGAGCGTCGAGGACTGGCGTATCAACTCATTGACGGCATCGTCGAAATGGGAAAGGTGGATTGGCAGGGCAACGGACTAGGGGATCTCGGTCGCCCCGAGGGCTATCACGATCGCCAGGTCGAGCGCTGGACCCGATTCCTGGAGAGAATCAAGGGACGTGAGATTCCTGGTCTTGACGAGACGACGGCATGGCTCTCGACACATCGACCCCTCGACTTCGTCCCGGGCATCATGCACGGCGACTATCAATTCGCCAACGTGATGTTCCGCCACGGCACGCCCGCCCGCCTCGCGGCCATCATCGACTGGGAGATGGGGACCGTCGGCGATCCCAAACTCGACCTCGCCTGGGCTCTCCAGGGTTGGCCCGAAGACACGTCTCAGGAGACCGGGGCGAGCTATGTGGACCTTACCGGCATGCCTGGTCGCAGCGAACTGCTCGCCTTCTACGCCGAGCGCTCAGGGCGCCAGGTTGACGACTTCGACTACTACCTTGTCCTAGCCCGGTGGAAGTTGGCCATCGTCCTCGAACAAGGCTTCCAGCGCGCCGCGGGTGATCCCAAGCTCGAAGCGTTTGGACCATTGATCCTGGACCTCATGGCCCGGGCCGCCGAGTTGGCTGCATCCAGCCAGTACATGGGTACTCGCCAGTAGCTCTCGCGAAAAGGATCGATAGCGGCGCCATTGCGCGCTTCGGGTGGCTCGCGGAGCAGAATGTCGCCACCGCGGAGATCGACTCACTCCAAATTGTCGGCGCGCGCTCTGACAAAGGCCTCGATTCCCTGCCGCAGCGACGGGCTGGCGGCCACATGCAGATGTCTGGCCGATTCGACTTCGATGTACTCCCCTATATCCATGCGCTCTGCGGACAAAATGTTTGCCTTCATCGTCCGCAGCGGAAAGGGATGGTGGTCGCCGAGTGTCCCCGCCAATGCGAGAACCTCTGCATGAAGATCCACCGACGCGAAGACCCGGGTGACCAGCCCCATCGCCAAGGCTTCGTCTGCCGCGATCTTCTCAGGAAAGAACAGCAACTCCCTGGCGCGTGACCCCCCGACCAACCGCTGCAGCGACCATACCAACCCCATGTCGCCTGACACGCCAACCTTTAAGAACGCCGTTGCGAACTTGGCGCGATCCGATGCGAAACGGAAGTCGCAGGCGCACGCCCAACCGAGAGCGGCACCCGCGCAGCCTCCGTCAATGGCCGCTATCGTGACCTGCGGCATGGAGTGCAAGAGCGTGGAGGCGTGATACGCCGGCCCGAGTTGCTCGAGCGAAGGCGTCTCGGTGGGTTCACCTCCGGTGAGGTCGGCCCCCACCGAGAAGTCGTCTCCCGCGCCGCGGAGCACCACCACTCTGACATCGCTCGCTGGCACAGGGAGCAGGGCTTGGTGGAGCTGCTGGCACATGTCCACGGTGATGCCGTTGCGCCGACCAGGTCGGTTGAGCGTGATGATCAGCACGGGGCCCCGCCGTTCGCTCAGCACGCACGGTTCCAGATCCGTCATCGGTCGCAACTTAGTCCAAGGCTGCCGATCACGTGTCGGCGTACTGCATCCTCTCCGCGACATGGCCGATCCGACGCTTCCGTCACCCTCTCACCTTGCCCGTGAAATGGTCGATAGCCCGCGTAAGAGGTCAGGCAATGGTGAGACGGGTGTTGAACCATGGGTCACGGTGTACATTGCGAACTGGCACATCGGTAGGTGAGACTCTTCTCCTGAGGGGGTGACGACGAACTTGGTGACGTGTCGTGGGGGCCAGCTGTGGCAGCGTCTGCCGCGGGGTCGACCGCCTTCCATCTCTTCGAGCCGAAGGCTGACCACTCCGCAGTGTGTTGCGGCGCCAGCGACCACGCCATGACAGCGCCTTCCCCGTATTCAGCGAACGACTTCTTCAGGCATTCTGGGCTGAACCAGCCGACGATCGACTTGAGGGAGCTCGAATCCATGGCCGCCTCAAAACTCGACCCGGCGATCTATTCCTACATCAGTGGAGGCGCTGGAGATTCCGCTGCTGCCAACCTGGCGGCTTGGGAGCAATTTCGGCTTCGTCCCCGCATGCTCCGGGACGTCACCAACGTTTCCACGGTCTCGAGGGTCCTCGGTGACCAAACGGCGGCGCCGATCATCATTGCGCCGACAGCCATGCATAGGCTCGTCCTTCCGGCCGGCGAGCTTGCCACTGCCCGCGCCGCGGCGCGGGCGGGAGTGACGTACGTCGTCTCTATGGCCGCCACGACGGCGATCGAGGAGATCTCTCAGGCGGCGCCTGATGGTCGACACTGGATGCAGGCTTACATCAGGCGCGACAGAGGGATAACCCGTGCCTGCCTCGAGCGAGCCGCTGCCGCCGGCTGCCAGGCCGTTGTGCTGACTGTCGACTCTCCCGGTACTCCCTCTTATCGGTCCCGACCGGGAGAATCGCTCAATCGTGGCCTACCACTTCCAAATCTTGCGCCAGATCAGAGCCGGCCCGACGTGCTCAGTGTCGCCGCCGACTATGCAGCGGACCTGACATTCGAGGATCTGGACGATGTACGGGGCTGGACCAACCTGCCGCTCGTCGTCAAGGGAATCCTTCGGGGCGACGACGCCGTGCGCTGCCTTGACAGCGGAGCTGATGCTATTGCGGTCTCCAACCACGGAGGTCGACAGGTGCCTGGGTGCATTCCTACGGCGATGGCTCTTCAGGATGTGGTCGACGCCGTTGCTGGAAGAGGTGACATATACGTCGATGGCGGCATCCGCACTGGAGCTGACGTGTTGAAAGCTCTTGCCCTGGGGGCAACCGCAGTCATGGTCGGCAGGCCGATCTTATGGGGACTGGCCGTCGGCGAAGAGAGCGGAGCTTTCGCCGTATTGGAACAGCTCAGAGCCGACCTCAGCCGGCTGATGGCGCAGTGTGGAATCCCTGACATCTCGTGTGTGTCTGCGGACCTCGTACGCCTGGCCCGTTAGTCGCTCCAAGAAATACGATGTCCTTACGTGAGCGAGTACCCAGGGCTGGATCAGCCGGGGAGCGCTCCACTGACGACCTCACCCCCTTTCAAAACGGCTACAGGGTTCGTATCCGCGAGCAGGCCGATATCGGCGGAAGGGTCGCCATCGATCACCAGCAGGTCGGCGATCTTCCCCACAGCAATGGTGCCCAGATCGTCGCTGCGCCCGATCAGCTCTGCACCGTGACGCGTGGCCCATTTGATCACCGACAAGGATGAAAGGCCCACATCGTCCACGTAGGTGTGGAGCTCGGCGCCGTAATCACCGTGCCGCAGTCGCACCCCACCGTAGTCGTCACCGAGGAGAAGGCGGACGCCAGCGGCCTCCGCCTTCGGCAAGGCGTCGTACATGAACACCGATCTTCGCCTCTTCGAGAACGGCGAGCGTGAACGCATCGGGTCCATCGCAGTTCCGGGCTGCACCGAGAGTTGGTAGGCGCCAATACCACGGCGCCAACAAGTCATTGGCGTGTCCAATCGTGCTGAGCTCCCGCCCGCTTGGTGTGAACCGCGGGCCCTGGACGAATCCATCTTCAATGGCCTGACTGATCGCCGGGTCAATGTCGCATGCGGCCCCAACACCGACGACGAGGGTGTAGCCCTGTTGGAGCGCGGTCAACAGATTGCGATGGGCGATGCTGGTACCCCGGCGGGTACTCGTAGCCATACGGTGCAAAGCCCTTGTGCATGCCAGATGGATATGTCGAGTGATAATGGCAGGTCGCCATGCCCGGCATGACCGTGCGCCCATTGAGGTCGACGACACGGTCGTCCTCCTCAATGATGTGCGGGTAGCTGCCGACGGACACGACGCGATCACCGTCGATCACAATCGTCCGCTTGGAAACCGCCGGAGCCTCACCGTCGAGCAGGTTGACGTTGGCTAGCACCAGGCGACTCATTGGCCCCCTACCTTCTTCACTACCGACCGGGTCGTTCGAATACGCGCCACGATACTGTTGTCGCAAGGCGTGGGCCGGACGAACATCCATATGGGCCCGCCCACTCCATTAGCGTCACCGCGGTGGTCACGCTCATCTTGGTACATGGTGCAGGCGTACGGGAGCGGTCTGGCACGAGGTCCAGCAGCTTCTGCCCGTGCCGTCCCACGCCCTCGACCTGCCTGGTCGAGGGCGGAATCCCTCCGACCTCAGCGAGGTCACGGTGGCGGGCGCGGTGAGACAAGCCGTCGCCGACATCGACAAGTTGACCTCGGGTCCGATCGTGCTTGTCGCACATTCCATCGGGGGTGCGGTCTCACCGGGCATCGCCGCACAACTCAGCGATCGAGTCGTACACCTCGTGCACATTGCCGCTGTGGCCGCCACCGACGGAGAACTGCCGTTGGCGACCGCCTCACAGGAGTTCGCTGACCGGCTCCTCGCGGATGCGGACGCCCTGCGCCGGACGCTGAACGGGGCCACCTTCACTGACGGCGAGATTGCTGCACCCGCGGAATGGCGATCGACCAACGATCGCGCCGCCCTTGCCCGCATTGACTCACTGAACTTCGGCTGCGTCCCGACCTCGTGGGCCGGTGTCGATCCCACCATGGGTCGCACGTTCATCCAGCCCCTGCGCGACCGCCTCTACCCCGCTGACGCCCAAGCGCGGCTTGCCGCAGCCATGTGTGCCAACGAGGTCATCACGGTCGACGCAGGCCACAATGTCGCCCGCTCGTGGCCTGCGCCACTTGCCGGCCTCCTCGGCGAGATCACTGCCCGGTACGAATAGCAACCTCGGAGGGGCCGAGGTCACCGAAAGGTCGCCCGTTCATTTGACTCGCATCGCTCTCATCGACGTGAGCCGGCGTTCTCCTTCCAGACGAGAGAGATAGTCCTCCACGAATGTGACCGTCTCCTCGTGACCGGTCGACATGCCGAGTGTCACGCGCTCGATGACCAGAAACCTCGAGATGCTCGATAACAGGACGGCGAACACGACAGGCGGGCATTGCTCGGCGCTGATCCCGTACCGCCCGAGCACGGCTTTGAGCCCCTCGAGCTGTTCGGCCCGGAAACGCTCCGCCGCGGAGGCGATTTCGGCTCGAATGGCCTTGCGGTGATTGGCCAGGGCAATGAACTCCATCGTCAGTGCCGTACCTCGTGGATCGCGACTGAGGTCCCACAATGCCCACAGTGGTTGAGCTGAGGCCATCGCGAGCGTCTGGCGTTTGAGACCCTGCTCAGCCCGACGCCGAAAGACTGCGAGGAAGAGGTCGTCCATCGTGCGGAAGTAGTAGTAGACCAGCTGGGGCTTCAATCCAGCTTTGGCCGCCACACGGCGAGAGGAGACCGACGCATAGCCCTCTTCGAGCATGAGTTTCTCAACCGCGTCAAGTAACGCGGCGCGGGTCTTGGAGGTATCGGTGCCGATCCGGCGGGGTCCTTTTTCGTGGCTTCTTGGCATGGTCAGATGTACTCGGCCACACGCCAAGTCCTCATGAACCTTCTGCCGGGATGAACTCGATGTACAGCTTGTGGAGTCCCCGCAGAACCCACGTTGGCTCGTATTCGAAATGTCGGGCCGACGGTGGCCCGTGGTGCTCTTCGGATAGTCGGATGTCACGCATTCGGTCGAGGATCCGCGCAATGCTGACACGGCCCTCTACTCGGGCCAAGGGGCCTCCGGGACAACTGTGGGTACCGCGCCCGAAGGCGATGTGGGTCTTGGCGTTCGGGCGGTCGAGGCGGAACTCGTCGGGACATTCGAAGTGTCGGGGGTCGCGATTCGCAGCGCCGTTCAACAACATGACGGGTGTCCCGGCGGCGATATCGACCCCGGCGACGTTGGTCGAACGCCGGGCCAGTCGGAAATCCGACTTCACCGGGCTCTCGATGCGCAGGGCCTCCTCGATGAAATTCGGGATGCGCTCATGGTGCGCCCGCAGCTCGTCCTGGAGTTCCGGATATTCGCAGAGGTACTTCAATCCCACTGCAAGTAAACGGGCGGTTGTCTCCTGCCCCGCCGCAAAGAGAAACGTTGCCGTTCGCACCACAGCGGTCACTTCGGGTGTGCTCCCATCGGGATACTTCCCGATCGCCAACTGCGTCAGCACGTCGTCACGAGGATCTCGTCGGCGGTCTTCGATGTACCGCGCGAACCAGTCGTCGAGCCCTCCGAGCGCGTTCAACCCCATCTGCGCCCCCCCACCAATCTCACCGGGCGAGGCGCTCAACCCGAAGAACTCGCGAAAGCGTTGATGATCGGTTTCTGGCACCCCAAGCACGTCGGCGACGACCAGCATGGCGAACGGCTGTGAGTACGCCTCTATGAATTCGCAATGGCCGTCCCCGATGAACTCATCGATCTGCCGATCGGCGAGGCGCCACATGAATTTCTCGTTCTCCTTGAGATGCTTCGGGGTGAGCAACCGCATGATCAATGCGCGCTCCTGGGTGTGCATCGGCGGGTCCATCGTCACCATGTGCTCGTTCATCGGCAGCTGATCACGATAGCGGTCGATGATCTCGCTGACGTCGTCGCCCTCGAGGGGGACAGGGAACGTTGCAAACGGGCCGATCACCGAGTTGCACGAGGAGAATGTGTCGCTGTCGAGGTAGATCTCGCTCGCTTCGTCATATCCGGAGACGGCAACGACCCCATGGTTGGCGGTCGGCAGCACCGGGCACCGCGATCGCAGGTGGTCGAAGTACGGGTACGGGTCCTCCACGAGCGACTGGTCGGAGAAGTAGTCAATCGAGTCATACGTGGGCATGGAGGATCCAATCGGTCTGGGTCAGATGCTGAGCAGTTGCTTAGCATCTGACCGCGGCCCGGTCAACACCACCACGGGGGGCCAAATCTCAGAGAGACCCGGAGCGACCCGGACCCAGATCCCGCACGGTGCGCGCAACGGCTTCCACGGCCGGATCTCTGTCGCTCGCCCGCCGGGTGGCGAGAACAAGATTGATCGTCCAGTCCAAGCGAGGTCGGATGGCCACGGGGCGCAACGTCCCACGGTCGAGATGGCGTCCGGCCGCGGATTGAGCCACCAGTGCCACATACCCGTGGTCTCGGGCGAGTCGAAGGGCAGACGCCACATCGCTGCACTCGACGCTCGCCGCGACCACGGTGTCAGCACCAAGGAGCGAGTCCATAAAGGCCTGAGCTCCGCTCCCCCAGAGGTTGAGCGCCAGCCGCTGACGGGCCAACGTGCTCATCGATACTGACCTGGCTCCTCGCAGTTCATGATCGGGGGAACAGACGCCGATAACCGGGTCTGCTGGTAGCCGTGCGAATCGGAGTCCGGGCGGCCGGGCCCCAGGCAGAACGAATCCTACGTCGAGGACGCCGTCCAGCAGCATGGCGATGATCTGGTCGGAGTGTGCATCGCGTATCCGGACGTTCCTGCTTGTGTCGCCAAGTGCACCGAGGACAAGCGGCACGACCCGGTGGGTGAACGTGGCGTGGACCCCGACACGAAAAGGCGGCGGTTGATCAATGGACCGAACCGCACCGATTGCCTCGGCCCCGAGTTCGGTCAACCTCACCGCATAGGGGGCGAAACGCTCGCCGGCTCCTGTGAGCACCACCCCGCGAGGGCCGCGGGTGAAGAGGCGGGAGCCGAGCACACGTTCGAGGCGCGCAACTCGATCGCTCACGGTGGGCTGCGATACCAACATGGTGCTCGCTGCTCTGCCGAAACTGCACTCACGGACCACGGCCAAGAAGGTGCTCACGTCCTCGGGTTCGATACTCATAGGCAAATCCTATGACTATGACAAGGATATTGATGCCTATCGCATCGGTCCGGTCTGCGTGATGCTGGTTTCATGTCGACTGCACGCACTGCTTCTTTCACATTGGATCGGTCTCACCTTGTGCACCTACCGGCGGGCGTCGCTCTGGAGCCGCTCACCGTTGATGCGCAGTACTGGGTCTCCACGGTCGATCGACCGGAGCTTCACGACGGGCGCATTCTCAGCGTCTTCGAATACTCACGGGACTGGAGCTGGTGGGAACGGCATCCCTCGGGCGATGAGCTGGCCTTTCTCATGGAAGGGGAGATGGAACTCCTTCTCGGCAACTGCAGCAGCAGATGGTCAGCACCACTGATACCAGGAACGGCCGCAATCATTCCGGCAAACATCTGGCACAGCGCTCGGGTACTGAGCCCGTCCAAGGTCCTCTTCGTCACTCCAACTCCAGCCCGGACCGAGCACCGTCAAGGTCGACCACAATGAGCAGGAGCGGGCAGCGGCGCACAGAAGGACAAATGCGAGTGTCGTGAGCCGTTAGCCGGTCCGTCATGGTTGCTCAATCACGTCCTGATGACGGGTCAGGTAGCAACGTTGTTGAGGATGGTCGCCAGTGCCGACGGCTGGCCGATCATGCACATGTGACCGGTGTCGAGATCGATAACCGGACAATCACCCACATTCTGGGCGAAGCGCAATTGCTTGTCGGCGGGCACGATCATGTCCTGCAGCGTACGCACCCAGGTACGGGGCATGGGTATGCGCAACGGCGATAAGTCAACTGGTTCCGTCGTCAGACCGGGCGCTTCTGGCACAAGTCGCTCGACGCACCACATGAACTGCTCGTCGGTGAGATCCTTGCCGAGAACGAGTCGGGCCATCACCTCGTCCATCGGGCGCGGTTCGAGCGGTTCACCGGCTTCCCTGATCATCGCTTGGATCTCGGGGTCCAGAGTGTCGAACGCGCTGCGCCCGCTTTCGGGCACGGTGCACGCGACAAAGACGGCATGGCGGACGCGCTCGCCCAACAGTGCGATCGTCGCAGGCATCGAGCACCCTGCCAGCGAGTGGCCGACCAGCACAACATCATCGAAGCCGGCGGCATCGATATCGGCACGCACCGAGGATGCACACGTAGCCAGAGACACGGCGTCGAGGGTCGCTGGGTGTAGCCCGCGGCCAGGGAGGTCGACCGCCAGCACCGGACCGTGAAGATAGGGCAGGATTCGGTCCCAGCAGCGGTGGTCCAGACCTCCGCCATGAACGAGGACAGTGGGTGTCATTCGCGACCTCCCCTGATCGCCTTCGTCCGAACAAGCCTACGGCGAGTTAGGCGCCCGCCGGGACCTTCTTGACGGCCTTGTCAAAGCCCACGATGTCGGCCAGTGTGCCGCCCAGGATGGCAGCCCGCTCGTCGTCGGGAACTCCGACAAAATTCTCGGCGATGCACTCCTTGCTGTGGCNNCTGGCGCCGAACGTATTCGCTGGGCTTGAGCGGCCAGGGCCACATGTCGTTCACATTGAAAAGCCGCCCCATGTAGGGCTGATCGTTGGATGGACGGCTGTCGTCCCAGAACCCGAGCCACCAATCCTTGTCCTGGCCCGTCCCGGTCTTCCAGGCCTTGTCCATGGCACCCACGTACGAGACCAGCCACCCGGCGCTGAACTCGATCAAGTTGAAGTGAAGATCCGGGAATCGCTCGCAAACGCCCGCGCTCACGAGGTGGGCGATGATGCGCTGCGGACTGGCCCCTCCGGGCGGCCCGGCGGCCATTGAACGGTTCGCGAGGCCGCTCTCGTCCAGAGCGTTCTTCCCCATATTGACCGCTTCCATCATTCCCTTGACAGTGCTGGCCGTTCGGGACTGCCCTTCGCTCACCTTGACCCCACCTGTCGCCACATGAATGAACACGGGCGTCCCATTGGCTTGCGCCGCGGCCCACAGCGGATCGTACTGCGGAGACCAGTACGGCACGGGTGGTATCTCCGGCAAGAGGATGGCTCCCAGCCCGGCGCGGGCGATCCGCTCGACCTCGGCCACGGCGTCGTCGATATCGGTAATGGGAATCGCAGCTGTCGGACGCATCCGATCCTTGTAGGGAAGGTAGCGTTCGACGATGTAGTCGTTGTAGACACGAGCGTGCGCCATCGACAACTCATGGTCATCCGTGAACAGCACGAACAGCGAGAGGTTCGGAAACATCACAGAGGCGTCGACGCCATCGATATCCATGTCCCTGAGGATGTTTTCGGGTTCCCCATCAGGAGTAGGTCCGGGGAACTGCCGGTACTTGGAGACCGTCCAGCCATCGAACCCAGCCGTGTGCAACTTCTTGAATTCGGTATGACCGCCTGGTACCAACGGCTCATCGAGCGTGAATTCCTCTTCCCAGAGGGCCCGGTCTCTCAGATTCTTCGGAAGGCGGGTTTTGAACAGATCGACCGGCTCGATGATGTGCGTATCACCCGAAACGACAAATTCCTTCGACAATTGTGGTACCTACCTTGTCCCCTCATTGCTTCCGAAGGTTGTCTACTTCGGCAGCATCACTCTCACACTTCATATACTGACCGGTTGGTCTAACACGGTACCTCACGGCTTCCCGCACCGTCAACGAAGCGGCGGTCGGCTGCTTCACCAGCGCTGACGAGGGCTCAAGACCCGCGTGCCCAGGCCGCGCCTTGCGGTGTGGCGCTCCGCCCTCGTGATCGAACCCACTCCATTGCGATCCACGTCGACCCCCGGCTCAAGGAGCGGGACTTGGCACGGCGGGTACCCTTGTCGACCAGGTCGGCCAACGATCACGTCGAACAAGGGGGAAGAGCGATGTTTCGTGCCCTAATTATCGGCACCGGCTTCGGGTCCCGCGTGGTGGCCGGCTGCTACGAAGAGGCCGGCATGACGGTGCGGGTCGTGTCCCCGCGGGACCCGCAGGCCGTACGAGCCGCATGCGCCGAGCCGCTCGATCTCGTCTCGGTCCATTCGCCGCCATTCCTGCACGCTGAGCACGTCAATCTTGCCTTGGACCATGGTCATGCCGTCCTATGCGACAAGCCGTTCGGCGTGTCCGCCGACGAAGCGCGGCAGATGCTGACGCGTGCCCGTGAGGTTGGTGTTGTCCATCTGCTCAATTTCGAGTTCCGCCACGACCCTGGGCGCCAGCGGGTGAAGGAGATCATCGACTCGGGCGGCATTGGTCGCGTCGTCCATATGAACTGGAATTTCTACAACTCTTTCTCGCGGATCCCTCTCAGGAAACACGGCTGGCAATTCGACAGAATGTGCGGAGGCTGGCTCCGTATCAATGGCACGCATATGGTTGACGCCATTCGGTGGCTCGTCGGTGAGATCGTCGAGGTCGATTGCCGCGTCAGGACCGACGTCGGGGAACGGCCGGACAAAGACGGGAAGATGCAGACCTCAACCGCCGAGGACGCCTTCACCGCCATCCTCACTACGGATACCGGCGCATCGGTGGTGATCGACACGGCCTGGGCAGTCTCAGGCACCCTGCCCGATCGCTGGAGCATTATCGGCACTGATGGGATCATCGACGTGACCGAGGCGGTGGAGATCTATACCCCTCCGATGGTACGGGATACCCATATCACCCTGCTGAAGGATGGCAACGTGGAGGTGGAACGAATAGGTCCCTTTGAAGGCGACGGTCATCTCCCCGCCATGCGCCCCTGGGCGGTTGCGGTTCGTGAAGCGGTATCCAACGGTCGTCAGATCCAACCGTCGTTCGTCGACGGGTTTGCGTGCTCGGAGGTGATAGATCGCCTGCACGCAGCAATCCCTCACTAACGCCACACTGTCATGGGAGCTACGACGAGAAGAGCTTCAGAAATCCCTCCTGCCATTCCTGGAGAGTCGTCGGGACGTCACCAACGGGTGCCGTCGGCATGACCGACACGACTTCGTACTGATAACCGGGAGGAAGAGTGACCATGGCGACCATGGCATCAGCGACGTTGGCAGGGGTCATCAGTCCATGATGTCGCAGCAAACCGCGGCGAAACCACAGGTCGTTTGGCATGACACCGATTTCCATCCCACGGTTTGCGAACTCAGTGCCGAAGGTTTCCCCCACCCGAAGCACCCCCGACCGAATGCCGGTACCCTCAAGCTCAAGTCGCAGGATACGGGCCGCGTGCTCAACGCCTGCATTGGCGGCGGCGTATGGGAGGTGCTCCACCCATGGCCATACGGCGGCGGCGGACGTGACGAAGATGACATCGCCGCCTACCCCGGCATGACGCATTCCGCGAATGCCACGTGCCGCCATGAGAAGGGACCCGGTCAGCTTTGTGCTCACCTCGAGACCGATGTCTTCCGGGCTGAAATCTTGGAGCGGTCCGTAGCGAGCCGTTGCGGCATTGTTGATGACAGCCGTCACCGCGCCGAACTCGGATTCGACCGTATCGAAAAAGCGGTCGACCGATCCCCCATCCGCCACGTCCAGCTCCTTGGCGATACAGGTACCGCTTGCGTCCTCAATCAGGGCCTTCGTCTCTTCGAGACGATCGACTCGGCGCCCACCGATGGCGACGAGCCAGTTCAGAGCGGCGAACCTGACAGCGGCCACCTGACCGATGCCCGTGCCGGCGCCCGAAATGGCGACGACTCGGCGTGGCGACGACTCGGGTTCATTCATGTGGCCATTCCAATACGGGTCGATAAGGACGCACGATTTTCATCATCTGGTCGGTACCACACAATGTGGATTCTAGGTTCACGACTCTCCCCGATGAGTTAGGGATGCACGTCCCGTCTAAAGCTCCAAATACCGAAACGGAGGCCAGTGCAATGCGGATCGTTGTGAATGAGTTCATGAGTCTGGATGGCGTCGTGCAGGCGCCCGGCGGTGCCGAAGAGGACACCGAAGGTGGCTTCGCCCACGGCGGGTGGTCTATGCCGTACTTCGACCCCGAGGTAATGGGCTCCATCATCGGTCAAGAAATGGATGCGGCCGACGCCCTGCTGTTCGGGCGGCGGACCTGGCAGGGTATGGCGGCGGCATGGCCCGAGCGGGCCGGCGACCCGTACGCCGACCAGATGAACGCGATCAAGAAATACGTGGTGTCAGGGACGCTGACGCAAGCCGATCTGACCTGGAACAACACAGCGTTGTTGTCGCCCGACGATCCCGTCGCTGACATCGCTGCGCTACGGCGCCAAAATGGCGGTGACGTGTTGATCTGGGGCAGCGTCAGTCTGGTGAAGACCCTGCTTGTCGAAGAGTTGGTCGACGAGCTCAACTTGATGATCGAACCGATCCTGCTCGGTGGCGGTAAGAGGGTCTTTCCCGAAGACGGAGCGGCACGGCCGCTGCAGCTCATCCGCTGCACCACGGCCAGCACGGGCGTCCAGATTTGCACGTACCATCCGTCACCGACGTAAAGGACCGGATCGCACGGGGCGCTGCCGGAATCCGGCTGGGTCTACCGCTGTTCGTCGTAGATCTGCATCGCTTCGGCGACGCTCCTTTGGAGGTCTCTCTCAAGAAGGAAGCGTCCTTCGACGAGTCGTTGTGCGACGTGCAGGGCAGTCCGTTCGTACTCGTCACGGTCCGGAATCGCAGTCGCTGATTGGAGGGGCAGCCGGCTGCCGACAAACTCGTAGAGCACGTCGGGGAGACCCGCCTGCCGGATCCTTGGATTCCATCCAGTGTACGCAGCGACTGGGGCTGCGACGGCAGGTAAGGCGATTCCGGCAATTTCGTTCCCGCCTGCGTTGACATTCGACACAAGTGCGACCTTTGACGCTCCGAGTTCAAGGGGCCATGACGTGGAGAGAGGATCGATCTCGGGGGTCACCGGAAGGTGGGCGACATCGGGCAGAGCAACCTCAGAAAACCGGGCCAACACGTCCTCACGAGTGACTGCGCTCCCGTCGGAAAGGCGCGGCACACAGCTGCCAGCCGGTTCAACCCCCTCGCAAGCCCACTCCACAAGCTGAACGAAGAGTGCGCGCAGCACGGGAGAGATATCGATATGGTGCACTGGGTTAGCCACCGGAAGAAAGTCCTTGATCGGAGTCGCACCGAAGTGGTCGGTGCCAGCCAGAAGAAAGGTGCGTGCGTCGGGATCCTCAGGGAGATCTTCCCCTGTCTCGGGATGCTGATGAACGAGCGCCCCATCGCCGCGCCAGTACTCCCACGAGCTGTTTGTCGAGAACACATTGGGGACCCCACCCGTCATTCTCTGCGTAACGAGCAACCCGGACAGGTCGTAGGGCGGCCCGTACGCGGGCATCATCGGATGCGTGAGAGAGGGCTGGCCGTACCGACAGTTGAACTCGCCTCGGCGGGCACCAGCGATGTGAGTGAACACACCGTCGAACACGCGACGCTTGCTTTCATCAAGGTTCAGACCGTCAAAGAGAAACTCGCGAAGAAAGCGTCCGGACTGCGAGACCCCGAAGGAGAACATCGAGTCGTGCGACTCGCGCATCCAGGACGAAAAGTCCCTCAGGGCGAGAAGACCGACCCCGACCACCGGCGACACCGCAGACCGGTAGACCAACTCGTACCACCGAAAGGGCTGGAACCCACCGTCGAGGACCACGCGCGAAGTATCGGCAAACCTCCACGCCTCCCGGGGCACTACCCGCTTCTCCCCGAGCGGCGATGAGCGTACGGTCAGACGGGCTTCCTCGTCGTCGAGATCGGCCGGAGGGTAGTCCCGAAACTCGAAGAGAAGAGAGGAATCCGAGAGGCGGTGATCCGGCTGCTCGAGATCGGGCCTGAACTCGACCCGCATCCAGCCCGGCTCGACATCGGCGTACGGAGCTTCCAGTCCGATCCATCCCCGCCCGCGCAGGACGTCCCACTGCCAACCGCACCAGGCGATCGTCCAGCCCTGATCCAAGAGGAACCCATCTCCAGGATCAGGATCCTCAGTGGGTCCTGGCCTCATCACCCCACCAAGACTGAACGGAATGCCACCCAGGGTGCCCCGGTTGGGAACGACGACCAATGCCTTTCCGTTGCTCTGGCCGGTCGGACGGAGAAGCCGCACATCTGACTCGAAATGGACCGGTTCATCTGTACCCCGAGCGACACGGCCCAGATCCACGATCCGGGCATTCGCTTCATTCGCAGGGTCGACCGCGAACCGCGCGGTCGCGATCACCCACTCGTACGGCCGATCTCGATACGCAGCCACGGAGGAGACGTCGAGTGACTCCAACACGCCTGGAACCATAGCTCCCACAGGGCGCGACGCCATGAACCGGCATACACGCCCTCGGGATCTGCGGCGATTGAACGTACGCTCGCCGTATTCCTCGTTGGAGGTTCACGACACGGCATGCAACGGTGTGCCATTCTTGTCCTTGGGTATCCTTGATGGTCACCGGATTGACGGACCGGAGACGCCGACGGAATACCCGCTGGGGCACCTCGTGGCGGGGTGGGAATCCGGCGTTCAGTGCCAGGGGGAGGATCGAGATGACCGGTGACGCCGACCTCGCGGCGGTCTTTTCCGGACCGGTATCTGTGAAAGATTCGGCGGACACGGAGAGGTGATCGTTTTCCGCTCCAAAGGGCGGTCTGTCCTCGTTCTGGTGTTCCTGACGATGGTCGCTTCAGGCTGTGGGTCCAATGCGGGCTCCCCCACTTCCGGACCGGCACTGATCTCTTCGGGCCAACTTCCCCGATCCGCCGTCCTCGTCGGTGGAGCTTCCGGCAAGAATGCGACTGGCACCACCATTCCGTTGGCCAAGCAGGATCCCACCACTGCGCTGTTCACCGCGATAGGAGCATTTCAATCCTGCCTGAAAGGCTTGGGGGTCACGTTTGCCGGTGCACCTACTGCCGGTAATCCGAATTCACCCACGAACAACCCGTCGTATATCAAGAGCTTGACGACCTGTGCAGCTCAAAGCAACATTCTTCAAGCCCTTAAGGCCGAGCAGACGGCGCAAGCCGATTTGACCCCGAAGCAGATCGCCAAAGAGAACAAGGTGTATGTCAAATGGCGCGCCTGCATGATTTCTCGCGGCTGGGGTGTGCCCAAGCCGACTCCGAATGCACAGGGTGCGCTCTTCTCATTCGGTACATCGGGAGGGGGTGCGCAGTTAACCCCGCCACCGGGTCAGAGCATTTCGTCCAGCCCGGATATCCAAGCCTGCGTAGAGCTGGCGCAGAAAGGAAAGACCTGATGAAGACCCAAGGGACCTGACGATGCCGCCAAAGAAGCTGATGAAATCGCGCCGCGCGAAGATTTTGGCCGTCGCGGTCGTTGCCATCGTCCTCGCTGGTGGCATCGTGGCCTACACCCAAACCGGAGGGAGCTCGTCCACCAACAACCGCGAGGTCGTCATTTTGAACACGGTGCAACGGCGGACCCTGCAGTCCACCGTGGCCTTGAGCGGCACTCTCGCTCGCAAAGACATCCGCAACGTCACGGCAGCAACACAAGGACTCGTCAGCGCCGTGTATTCCACGGACAACTCGACGGCGCAATCCGGCCAGCCCCTGTTCGCACTGGACGGTCGTGACGCCATCGCCGAAGACGGTCTGGTGCCGTTCTTCCGCGCACTCGCTCCTGGCGACGAGGGGAACGATGTCCTTCAACTCAAGCAGATACTCCTAGCAGCGGGTGACGATCCGGGGCCCATGACACCGCTGTTCACTGAACAGACGCAATTCGCTCTGGCCCAGTGGCAGGCACAGCACAAATACCCGAATTCCGCTCCCGCCAGCCCTCAGTCCGTCACAGTGGCGCTGCAACAAGGACCCGGGTACGCCTTGGGCAACGATGTCTCCGCCGGCCTGATCATTGGTCCGCCAATGGCGCAGACGGCTGCGGCGCATCCGGCGGGTATCAGCCATGCCTCTCTGATGGACATGCGTTCCGTCGTCAACTCCACGACCACTCCGGTCATCACGATCCAGTCGGTGAACGATGACGTCTCGCAGGGCATGGCAGCCACCTTCGTGGTGACCGCATCCGCGACTTCGTACAACAACATCACCGTCAATTTGGACTCAGGCGGGACCGCGGGGAGTTCGGATATCGTCACCCCTCCCACCTCGATATTTTTGCCCGCGGGCCAATCCTCCACGACATTCTCGGTGCAGACCCGTGTCAACACGCTGATCGAACAGGATCCCACGGTCGTGATGTCGATCGCCACAGGGTCTGAATACGTGGTCGGCACACCAGCGTCGGCGCAGACGACTATTAAGAACAACAACGTGCCGACGCTTCAAATTGCCGGCGGGACAACGGTCTCACCGGGCGGCGACACAACGCTGACGATTACGGCGAATGAGGCTCCGTTGCAAGACACCCAGATTGAGCTGAATATCTCCGGGAGCGCCCTCCAGGGGACGGACTATGACCCCGTAATTCCCGTCGCGACCCTGACCGCCGGGAGTACGGCTACGAGCGTCACCATCGACACGCTTGACGACAAGGTCATTCAACCCGACAGATACATCGTGGTGTCCATCGCCCCGTCTTCGGATTACAGCGTCGGGGTACAGAGCTCCACCGTGGTCACGTTGAGTGGCAGTAATGCCGTTCCGATCGTCACACTCAGTTCGGCGACCGCCTACATGCAAAAGGGACAGCCCTATGATGTGGTCATCAGCCTGAGCCAGGCAGTCAGCACCCCGTTGACGATCGAGCTGACATACGGCGGAAGCGCAGCCCCGGGAGTCGACTACACGCGGCCCGGAGGGACCGTCGTGGTCCCGGCTGATGCGACATCCACCTCGGTCACGATTCCCACCATCAGCGACAATGTGGTCGAGTCGAACCGAACGCTCAGCGTTACCCTCGCCCCCAGCTCTTCGTATCAAGTCGGAAGCCAGAACACCGTTTCGGTCACCATGGCGTCGTCGGTGGTTCCGAAACTCTCCATTTCGGTCAATACCGCCTCCATCGCCCAGGGTGAGGCCGCATCATTCATCATCACCTCCGACCAACCTGTCGTCATGAACACATCAGTGAACTTCTCGGTGCAGGGCACGGCGCAGGCCGGCCAGGATTATGAGCCGCTCGTCGGGGCCGCTCTTCTCCAAGCTGGTCAGTCACAGGTCACCGTAACGCTGCAATCGCTCCGAAATGATGTGGCGTTCGACCCGACCGACATGATCGTGGGTCAGTGGCCGACCCACGTTGGCCAGGTCTTCGTCAAGGCCGGTGCCACGGTGACGCCGGGTGAGGCCATCCTGTCGCTCACCGAGCCCGATCTCACGGTCACCCTCCAGGCGTCTGCCGCCAACAGAACGCTGCTCAAAGTTGGGCAGTCCTGCACAGTCCAGATTTCCGGAGCGCTGACATCGGAGTCGGGGACGATCACAGAGCTGGACTCTTCCCCGACCGACATCGCTTCCTCCACTCCCGGCGGATCGTCGTCGCAGGTCTACGAGGGCAGGATCGAGGTTCCCAACCTGACCGGTGCCGACGGTTCGGCGGTGTCGATCACCGTGGTGGATCAACAGGTCAAGAACGCTTTGACCGTCCCGATCGCTGCGGTAAAGCAAAACGGTGTCGGGGAGGATGTGGTTCGGGTCATCGATCGAGGTACCGGCAAGATCACTACGGTTCGGGTCACGACGGGACTCACGGAGGGTTCGTACATCCAGGTCAAAAGTGGCCTGAGCAACGATGAGACGGTCGTCGTCGAAGTGGATCAGCCACAGTGAGGCAGAAGGATTCGTCCGATCTTGAATCGCCGACTGCGCAATTCCCGACGATTGGCCCTGCTACGGTCCAACCTCTCCTCGAACTGGAGGGCGTCTCGCGGGTCTACGGCGATGAGGTTGAGGTGTTCGCCCTGCGCGAGGTGTCGTTACGGATCATGCCCGGCGAGTTCATGTCCATCGTCGGCCCGTCCGGCTCCGGCAAGTCGACGATGCTGGGCCTACTGGGCCTTCTCGATCTCCCGACCACCGGCATCGTACGGATCACTGGGCACGACGTCAGTGCTCTGGATGATCCTCAACGCTCCAGGCTCCGTGGTGATGTCATCGGATTCGTGTTCCAGCAGTTTCACCTAATTCCCCACCTGAGTGCATTGGGCAACGTCGAGACGGCTCTCCTCTATCGGGATATTCGGCCGAAGGACCGCCGTGAACGTGCGTTTGACGCCCTCGATCGGCTCGGGCTGGCGGCGCGCGCCGATCACCGTCCCGTTCAAATGTCGGGAGGAGAGCAACAACGTGTGGCGTTGGCCCGGGCCATCGTGACCGATCCGATGATGATCCTGGCGGACGAGCCCACCGGCGCGCTCGATTCGGCTAATGCCGCGCACGTTCTCGAGATCTTCGCTGGGCTCGGGACTCCCGAGCGCGCTGTGGTCGTGGTCACCCACGATCTCGCCGTCGCGGCGACGGCGCACCGCAAGGTGTCGATGCGCGACGGTCGTATCGTCGCCGACGAAAGCCGGGCCGCATGAGCAAGGCGCGCGACTTGATAGGCGTTGCCTGGACGGGTCTCATGGCGCGCAAGGTTCGGACGTTCATGATCCTGCTCGGTCCGATGATCGGTGTCGCCTCGATGTTGGGCGCCGTTGGTTTGACCGAGAGCGCCAAAGGCGCTCTACAGGTACAACTGGCGAAACTCGGAACAAATCTGATCATCGCCCAGGCTGGCGGATCATTCGGATCGCAGAATCCGACCCTGCCAGGAGACGCCGTAAGCCGCGTCGATGCCGTGTCGTCAGTGATCAGCGCCGCGGCAACGACCAACCTTTCGGGCGTGGTGTCGCTTCCCGTCCTGGGAGCCGCCGATTATTACACCGCGTTTCCCGTGCCCGTACGCGCCGCCGATGACAATCTGCCGTCGGTGCTGCAGGTTCCAATACTCGATGGGCGTTGGTTGGATCGGGCCGACAGTCGGCTCCATCTTCTCTCGGTCGTCCTGGGAAGCGGGATTGCCAAACAGTATGGGTATCTTCCAGGTGAGATACGCACAATTCGGCTGAATAACACCAACTTCGGCGTGGTTGGGGTACTCGGACCAGTTCCGCTCGACCCAACTCTCGACAACGCCGCGTTCGTCCCTCAGTGGGCGGCACGACACTATTTCGGCACCAATGGTCAGCCCAACGAGCTGTACGTCCGTACAAAGAGTGGGACTACCGAAGCGACGGCAGCAGACCTCCCTACGGCCATCAGCCTCGGCGGACCCGATCAGGTCTCGACGCAGGTTCCCAGCAACGTCCTCGCTGCACAAGCACAGGCCAATAAGACGCTGCAGAAGGTGGCCCTGCTGGCAGGGTTACTCGTCCTGACCGTGGGGGGACTCGGAATCGCCAATGTGATGTCAATCTCCGTGATCCAACGGTCGGCCGAAATCGGAATACGCCGAGCCGTCGGCCACAGTCGTTCAAAGATCGCCACGCAGTTCCTCCTCGAGTCGTTGTTCGTCGGACTGCTGGGTGGAGCCATTGGCGTTCTGATCGGGATAGGTGCGGTCTACCTCGTCTCGTCCGTCGAACACTGGGTCGTCGAAATTGGGTACGGCCAGATTCCCATCTGGATGGGGCTGGCGCTTCTCGTGGCCGTGATCGCCGGCCTCTACCCGTCCATCAAGGCAGCTCGGCTAGAGCCACTGGAGACGTTGCGCCTCGGCTGAGCGCTGAGCGGGTAGCTCTGCCACATGGCGAGCTACGTGACTGACCGTTGCCGAGCGACTGCGCAACTCGGCTCTCCCCGGCAACCGGTGCGGGGGCCGGGCAGACTGATGTGCGTGAACAACGACGAGTGGATCTCGGCCCTCGGCAGGTACGCCGGACGGGTGCACGCGGCCGCCGGTCAGGACCATCACGTCGTCTCTGCCCTGGGGGCGTGGATGCTTGTGGCACTGTGCGCTCCCCTGGCTGATCGCGGGGGCCGTAGCGAACTGGCAGACGTGCTGGGCGCCGACCCGGTGGAGGCGGCGCAATTCGCCGCAACCTTGCTGGCAGAGCCCCATCCGTTGGTGGCGGCCGGGGCGGGGGTGTGGATTGCGCCCGCGGTCACGACCCCCGCCCTGGAGCAGTGGCGGGACGGCCTGCCCGCCGTGGTGACCACCGGCGACATCCCCACACAGGAGTCTCTCGACGCCTGGGCCGAGACCCGCACGCTCGGGCTCATCACGCACTTCCCCTTCCCGGTCACTCTCCGGATCTGATCTGCCTCCTCACTACCGCTCTGGCCACGAAGGTCTCCTGGGAGGTGCCCTTCGAGGTGGTCGACGCGGCTGAGTTGGCCCCGAGCCCGTGGACCGCGGGGGTGCAGCGGGTCCTCCGGTCACCGCGCCGCGATCCCCGCCACCGCCAGTACATCGCCGAGACCGACCGGGCGGGCACCGTCGGCGTCCACCTCACCGGTGCCCGGGGCGGGCTTCTGGTCGGCTCGGTCATTGCGGTCGACCGGGACGTGCCAGCAGGAGACGTGCTGTCGGTAGCCCAGACGATCGTCACCCTCGAGGCCAGAGCCCCCCGGGGCGTGGCTACCTGCTCGCTCTTCGATCTGCCGCTCGGCGAGGGGACCATCTGGACCATCACCGAGCACGAGGTCGAGACCAAATCCTCTGAGGGTCGTGAGGAGGAGGTCATGTCGGTCCTTCCCGCATGGTCGGCGGAGTCGACCGTCGATCTCGATCGCGAGGCCCTTGGTTTCCCGGCCTCGGCGCGGGCCATCTTGCAGGCTCTCGGCCTGACGAACCTCACCTACGCGGCCAAGCAGTCCGCTGTCGCCCGGTACGACGCCGTCGGCTTCGAGGCGGCCGCCGTCACCGTTCTCGCCCTCTCCGTCTCCGCCCCCCAACTCCGCCCGGGGCGCCGGCGCGAAGCCACTCTCCGTTTCGGCCATCCCTTCGCCGTCGTCGCCGTGGCCTACGAGGACCAGCGGATCCCCACGCACGACAGCATGCAGAGCCCCTGGCACGGGTTGCCGGTCTTCATGGGTCAGTGACGCAACGGACGCAGGATCAACGCACGCACCACAGCCGCCCTAGTGGCTGTCGCATATCTGGGCTGCCCGCACGCCGCCCCTCTTTGAGGGTCGCCGGCATTCCCCAGCTACAGCTTCGGCAAGATGGTGTTCGCGAGCTGCTCCTCCTTGGCCAACGATGGTGGAGCCCCAAAGGGCACGACAGCGACGCGGAGGTAGTAGTCGCCCTTGAGGACGCTCAGCGAGGCGTAACCGTCGTAATATGCCTGATCGCCGTAGCCACTGATGGGCTGAGATCGCACCTCGGGCAAGGACTTGTAATTGTTATACCAGGTCAGGGCGTCGGATCCCTTGACCACGACCACCCGGACGGAGTCGGGTTGCCCCACGTTTGGTGTCGTGGGGGTGGGTGCCGACGGTCCGTAGAAGACGCAGGCGAGGCCACCTTCGACGGTCGCATTGCCGAGCACCCCCGACGTCACGGAAGATCCGATCGCGCTCGCGGCCTCGGCCTGGGTGACGACCGAGCAGGAGTTGAAATTGGCAGTAGAGGCCGTAGTGGTCGTGGTTGACTTATTCGCCGTTTTGTGGTGCTTGGCCTTCTTGTGCTTTGTCTTGGCGTGATGAGCCGGTTTCTTGCCGGCCGATGCAGCCGTCACCGGGGCCAGCACCATTGCCAGTGCAATGCCAAGTGCGCAGGCACGAGCAATAACGTGGTTCCTCATCATAGGACCCACCTCCAGATTGTCCCGTCGTGGGACGACACACATGCTAGTTCGCCGGCGCGAATTTCGGCACTTCCCAATTGTTCTGCCGACCCCTGGCGTCACCCAACCCGCTTTTCATCCGTGCACGCTCCACCGCAACGAGCCTCGCGCTCTATGGAGCCATCGCAGTACAGTCACCGACCATGGGATCGCTGGAGGGGAAGGTCGCCCTCATCACGGGCGCAGCACGGGGACAGGGCAGGTCGCACGCGCTGGCATTGGCGGCCGAAGGAGCCGACATCGTGGCGTGGGACTTACCCCGGTCGATGTCATCCCTCACTTACCCGCTGGCCACGCAGGAGGATCTCGACCTCACGGCCAAGCTGGTCGCCGAGAGGGGGCGCCGATGCCTGTCTCTGTCGGTCGATGTGAGCGACTCCAGCCAGGTGAACGCAGGCGTCGAGCGAACGCTGGATCAGTTCGGGCGGCTCGACATAGCGCTGGCCAATGCCGGCATCGTCACCATTGGCCCACTGGTCGGTGTCACCGACGAAGCATGGGATGAAATGGTCGCGACCAACCTCACCGGGGTCTTCACCACGCTCCGGGCCGTGGTGCCACCCATGCTGCGGCAGCGTTGGGGCCGGATAGTGGTCACCGCGTCCATGGGTGGCCGCATGGGCATCAAGGGCCAGTCCGCCTACAACGCCACCAAGTGGGGCGTTATCGGCCTGGCCAAGTCTCTGGCCCTTGAGGTTGCAAACGACGGGATCACCGTCAACATCGTGTGCCCTTGCACGGTGCGCACACCCATGGTGCAGCCCGATCCAGACCGCGCGGTACCCGAAGAATCCGTTCGGCAGTTGACCCGCGGCAACCCGATCGCCAGACCTTGGATCGAAGCCGACGACGTCACCCGCGCCGTGATGTACCTCGTCCAAGACCCTGGGGTACTTACCGGCACCATCATGGATGTCAGTCTCGGCTCCAGCGCGCGGATGTCGTGAGACGACGACACCCGGGAGAAGCGAAGGAGACCATTCACCTGGCGGCATCATCCATGTCGTCGGAATCCGTAATTGTGTAGCTGTGGATGTCCAACCTGACGTTTCAGCGCTGCCGGAGCCGTTGCTTGTGCTGGTCACAGGGGTACAGGGCACAGGCAAATCCACCGTGGCAGAGGCGATTGCCCGCACGTTGGGCGCTGCCGTACTCGCCCACGACTGGGCAATGAGCGGACTAAGACCGTACCGCGAGCTGCAGATCACCCTCGATGAGATGCGGCCGCCGGGACACAGGGTCGTGGGATGGTCCATCTTGACTGCCCTAGAGAACCTTGGTTCCGGCCG
>PMLV01000107.1 GCA_003160635.1 Acidimicrobiaceae bacterium
CCGTGGCTCCACCTCAATCGGAGCGCGGCGGAGATCGCGGCCTTTCGGAGTATCAAGGGCGCGCTCGACCCGGCGGGGATCTTGAATCCGCACGTGCTCCTTCCGGCGGGTAGGGCGTCGTCGGTGCCGTGAGGCGCTCCGTCATCCAAATGCTGGAACCTCGGCAACTGGGGTGACTGCGCCATCGCTGCCGATGTATGGGTTATTTGCCGCAATCACCTGCGGGTTTGTGATATATTTTGGCACTTCGAAAACGAGGATCCGTAAGGATGGCCGAGTCCATCCGTTGCATCCAGAGAGGCCGCAGAGCGCCTCGCTGCCGTTGTTCACGAAAGCGGCACGCAACTCACGGGCTTGCGTGCCGCTTCCTTGAAGCCGACGACTTGTTGTCGAAGACAACTTCTGGCTGTGATCGGCGGCACAGCCGCCTTCAAGTGCGAGGGGCCAGAACGTGCCGTTGCTCTGCTCACTGCTCAGCGAACGATGCCTGAGTTCCACCGACAATCTTGAAGAGCGTCCCGCTCCGGGTCATCGCTGATGCCCACTCCCGCGCTACGGACAGAGAAGATCAAGACCCAGGCCCTCCAAGACGCCATCCTCAACAGCGCCTACTTCTCGAGCATNNATCGAGGACATCTATGAGCTGACCTATACGAGAAAGGACGGCAGCCACTTCCCGGCCATCGTCTCGGTCACCGCCCTGCGGGACGCCGAAGAGGGGATCATCGGCTATTTGTTGATCGGAACCGACAACACGGCCCGCCACGAGGTCGAAGCGGTCCAGGCCCAGCTCGACGAGGTGCTGCGCGACCAGCAGTTCTATTCGCACTCGCTCATCGAGTCGAGCATCGACGCCCTCATGATGACCGACCCCCAGGGCATCATCTCCGACGTCAACAACGAGATGATGTCGCTCACCGGGCGCACCCGGGCCGAGCTGCTCGGCACCCACTGCAAGGAGTTCTTCACCGATCCCGACCTGGCGGGGGCGGGCATCGAGCGGGTGCTGACCGAGAACCGCGTCAACAACTACGAGCTGACGGTGCGGGCCAAGAACGGCCAAGAGACCCTCGTCTCGTACAACGCGGCCACCTTCCACGACCGCAACGACAACCTCCAGGGCGTCTTTGCCGCCGCCCGCGACATCACCGAGCGCAAGCGCTTCGAGCAAGCCCTCTTGGAGACCAACCTCGAGCTCGAGCACGCCTCGAAGATGAAGTCCGAGTTCTTGGCCACCATGAGCCACGAGCTGCGCACCCCGCTCAACGCCATCATCGGGTTCTCCGAAGCCCTCAAAGACGGCCTGGTGGGCGAGATGACCGACAGCCAGCGTGAGTACACCGGCGACATCTTCACCAGCGGCCAGCACCTGTTGTCCCTCATCAACGACATCTTGGACCTCTCCAAGGTCGAGGCCGGCATGATGACCCTCGAGCTCGAGCCGGCCAACCTGGCCGACCTGCTCTCGGGCAGCCTGTCCATCGTCAAAGAGACGGCCCTCGGCCAGCGGGTCCGCCTCGAGCTCGAGATGGACGAGGACATCGGGGTCTTCCCGCTCGACCTGCGCAAGACCAAGCAGATCATGTACAACCTGCTCTCCAACGCAGTGAAGTTCTCGGGCCAAGACGGGGTGGTCACCCTCTCGGCGCAGCGGGTCCCCGGGCCTCGGTCGGGCTCATCGCCGGGGGTTGGCCCGTCCAGGCCTTCCCCCTGCCCGTCAGCGGATTCAAAGAGTTCGTGGCCCTGACCATCCGCGACACGGGCATCGGCATCTCCGCCGAGAACATGACCAACCTGTTCAAGGCCTTCAGCCAGATCGACAGCTCCTTGGCCCGCAAGTTCGAGGGCACCGGGCTGGGCCTGGCCATGGTCAAGCGCCTGGCCGAGATCCACGGGGGCACGGTGGCCGTGGCCAGCGCCGAGCGCGAGGGGTCCACCTTCGCCGTGTGGTTGCCCATCCGGGCCGTCGAGACCGGAGCCACCGCGGCCGCCGTCGAGGAGGCCTCGCCGCGCCATCGCCCTGACGCCTCGGGCGACATCGCCCTGGTGGTCGAGGACGACCCCCACGCGGCCGACCTGGTGGGCCTCTTGCTCGAAGGGGAGGGCTTTTGCGTCCTGCACGCCGCCAGCGCCGAAGAGGCCCTCGCCATGGCACCCTTGCAGCCCCTCAGCCTGATTACCATCGACCTCGCGCTGCCCGGCATCGATGGCTGGGAGTTCCTGCTCCGCATCCGCGAAGTCAATGCGCTGGCGCATGTTCCCGTCGTGATCATTGCCGCTCTCATCGACAGCAATATGGCGCTGGCCAGCGGAGCGGCAGCCGTCCTGCAAAAGCCGATCAGCCGGACGCAGCTCACCGCTTCGCTTGCAAGCTTGGGCGTACATCCCACCGAGTTCGTCACGAGAACCGTCCTCGTGGTCGACGACGACCCGAAGGCGGTTGAAGTCATCGCCGCATACCTGCCCGTGTCCGAGTACACCGTCGTGCGGGCGCACGGAGGAGCGGAGGCAATCACGTTGGCAGAGCGATTGCGGCCCGACGTCGTCCTCCTGGACCTGATGATGCCGGACGTCAACGGGTTCGACGTTGTGGAGGCATTGCAACGGAACAAAACCACGGTTCGCATCCCGATCATCATCGTCACCGCCAAAGACATCACCGAACAAGACCGCACCGCGCTCAGCACCGGCTCCGACATGGTCGTCGAAATCGTGCAGAAATCGGCCTTCACCCGATCCGATTTCGTGGCCGGGGTCAGGCGCGCCATCCGGCACACGTCGGGACGGGTCTAGTTGGCACGCGTCCTCATCATCGAAGACAACCCGGCCAATATGAAGCTGGCCGTGCTCCTGCTCCACAACGTCGGCCATGTCACGCTCAGCGCCGTCGACGCCGAGACCGGGATGGCCGTGGCCCGGACGGATCAGCCCGACCTGATCCTGATGGACATCCAGCTTCCGGGCATGGATGGACTGACCGCCACCGCACTGTTGAAGCAGGACGCCATCACGGCCCACATCCCCATCATCGCCCTGACCGCACTGGCGATGAAGGCAGACCAGGAGAAGAGCCAGACGGCTGGTTGCGACGGGTACATCGCAAAACCACTCCGCTACGCCGAGCTCTATGCGGCGATCAACGGGCTTCTCCCCGAGAGCAACCCGACCCCGTTGCCCCAGAGCAGCCAAATATGACCGACGCGGCCGCTACAGCCCGCACGATTCTCATCGTCGATGATGAGGTCCACAACCGCAAGCTCCTCGAGGCCCTCCTCCGACCCGAGGGCTACGTCACGGTCACGGCAGGCTCGGGCTCCGAAGCACTCACGGCCGTCGCCTTGCATCAGCCCGATCTGATATTGCTCGATCTGATGATGCCCGGTATGGACGGGTACGAGGTGACACGGGCGCTCAAGGGAGACAGCAGCACCTCGAACATCCCTATCATCATGGTGACCGCCCAAACCGACCGCACCACCCTCCTCGATGCACTCGACGCCGGGGTCGAGGAATTTCTCACCAAGCCGGTCAATAGGGCCGAACTGTGGTTACGCGTCCGCAACTTGCTCCGTCTCAAGGACCTGAGGGATCTCCTCGATGGTCAGAACGCATCTCTCGAATGCGAAGTACTGGCCCGAACGGCCGAACTGCAGCGCTTCCGCACGGCCATGGACGAAACAGGAGACGCCATCTTCCTCGTCGCCGGTGACGGGCAACGATTCATCGAAGTGAACACCACGGCCACAAGGATGTTCGGCTATAGCCGCCAAGAATTCCTCGGTCTGGGCCTCCGCCCCGCTGCCCGCGACGACGCAGATCGAGCTGGAACGACTCCGCGATGCCATCGTCGGTGGACCAGCCGGAGAAAAGCTGACCGAAGCGCGCATTCGCCGCAAAGACGGGCTGCACCTCCCGGTGGAGATCCACCGACGATCGCAGCCGAGTGTCGAGGATTCGATCACCGTGGGGGTGGTTCGGGACATCACCGAACGCGAGGAGGCCCACCTGCGCCTCTACCAAATGGCGCATCAAGACGCCCTGACCGGATTGCCGAACCGCACCATGTTCTTCGAATCGTTGGCCAAGACACTGTCTCAGGCGAAGAAGAACAATTGGGGTGTCGCCATCCTCTACGCTGACTTGGATCATTTCAAGACGGTGAACGACACGCATGGTCACGCCATGGGTGACACCCTCTTGATAGAGGTCGGCGAACGTCTCGTGCAGTGCGTGCGGCATCGCGACACCGTGGGACGCCTCGGTGGCGATGAATTCGCAGTGATCCTCATACTCAACGAGCGCCACGAGGGAGCTGAGGTTGTCGTGCGCAACATTCGTAAGAAACTGAGTGCACCCTTCGCGCTCGGGAACTACGAAGTATCGCTCACGGCGAGCATCGGCGTGACGCACTATCCCGAGAATGCAACTGACCCTGAGCTCTTGATCGCCTATGCCGACACAGCCATGTACCGAGCCAAGCAGGCCGGCCGGGACACCCACTGCGTGTTCACCCCTCAGATGAACGTGGAGTTGTTGATGCAGCTCAGTATGGAAGCGGCATTGCGTAAGGCAATCGAGAGCGACCAGTTCGTCGTGTACTACCAGCCAAAGGTCGACCTCGAAACGGGGCGGATCAGCGGTCTCGAGGCATTGCTGCGCTGGCAACGTCCAGGGCACGGGTTGGTGGAACCGAACTACTTCATCCCGATCCTCGAAGAGACCGGGATGATCATCGAAGTCGGCAGCTGGGTGATCGCCACCGTCTGCAACCAGATCCGGGAATGGTCATACGCGCGGCTCGGGGACATGCAGGTCTCGGTCAATGTCTCCGGAAGGCAATTCATCAACCATGACCTTGACGGCGATGTGGCAGTGGCATTGTCGGCATCGGGTATCGATGCCGCGCTCTTCGAGCTCGAACTCACCGAGAGCTCGTTGATGCAGAACACCGAGTCCACCATTGCGACCCTGTTGGCCCTCAAGGCACGTGGGGTGGAGTTGTCGATCGACGACTTTGGTACCGGCTATTCGAGCCTGGCCTACCTGCAGCGCTTTCCGATCGACAAGGTAAAGATCGATATCGCGTTCGTGCGGAGCATCACGGGGGCGCTCGATGCCGTCACCATTGCGCAGACCATCATCCAGATGGCCCACAGCCTCAACATGAAAGCAATTGCCGAGGGAGTGGAAACAGCCGAACAGCACGCCTACCTGCGCCACCATGGATGTGACGAGTTCCAGGGTTATTTCTTCAGCCGACCCCTACCGCCGGAAGAGGTCGGGGTGCTCCTCCGCGGGGACGCCCTGCTCTTCGGGCAGGGGCAAGGCACCGAGCTCGCCGCCCTTTCTTCCGTTGGTGCGAGTTCGGAAGAGCCCGCATCCAATGGCGTCGCCACGGTTCGTCGAGTGCGAGACGAGGAGACGGTCGCAAGGGCACCAGCTGCACGCCGCATGCATGAAGCGTCTGCGAAGATCCCCCGGGCAAGCGTCTCGCCGACGTCGTGGCGGGTATGACGGTCGTCGGCAACGAACTCATCTGCGATCGCCGTAGCAGGTGGATCAGCCTAAACGCCTCATGCCTTCGGAATCGGAGCCGTATCCGAACGCACGGCGCGACGAACGGGTGGAGGCAGCAGGGCGCCAAGGATCTCTGCCCCAAATGCGACAGTGAGGTCCAAAACCGACATGTCAGCCCTTGACAACGTGCATCTGAGTTTGTCGTAGAGGCGGGTCATACCGCCGCCACCGCGTGCGACGAGCTCAGTCCTCGCCCCCGTCGCGGACCCCTTGCGAGACCTGGCCGCAGCGGGCGCACCAGGCTGCGGGCACCCGTGCATCCGACGGATGGATCAAAGCTCCGCACCGTGCACAACGCCAGATCACAGGAGACTGCTTTTCCGTTCCCGACACAACCTTCCCTTTCTCCGGCTGAAGAACATACCCCTGACCGGCACCTGGTGGTGGGATGGAAGGACGGGTGGAGGCGCCTGGCATGCGAGCACGCCGCTGAGCCGGGAGGGCAATCCCAGTTGCGTGCCCTTTGACCTGCCCGGAACCGATCGTTAGCGCCTCACGGTCTCGATATACTCCCCCCAGCTGAGTCGGCTAAACCTCCTCAACAAACGGGGACCGCCTCGCGCTCAGGACCCCGAAAGAAGCACATGGCGGACGAGGAGGAGGCTGTTGGGGAGAGTTTGCGCGTCCTGACCCAGTTTTTCGTCAACGACGGCACACTCGGCGACACGCTCTTGCGAGTCAGTGAAATGGCCTGCGAATTCACGCCGGCGAAGTACGCCGGGATCACCTTGATGGTCGAGGGATCACCCCGCACCGGAGTCTTCACCAATGCCGAGGCTCCGGAGATCGACAAAGCCCAGTATGAATCCGGGGAGGGGCCGTGCATGTATGCCTTTCGGGACCAGGAGCCGTATCGCATCGATTCGACCGCGGCCGACGCGCGTTGGCCGGAATTCTCTCGACGCGCCGCGGCTCATGGCATTCTCTCGACCCTCTCTGTCCCGCTGGCGGCGCGCGGACGGAACCTGGGGGCGTTGAACCTCTATTCCGAGACGGAGAATGCCTTTACCGAGGCACACGAGCGGACCGTCAGGATGTTTGCCGATCAAGCCTGTATTGCGCTCGCCAATGCCCAGGTCTACTGGGACGCCCGGCAGCTCAATGAGAACCTCACCCAGGCCATCGAGTCGCGAGAGACGATCAGCCAGGCGGTGGGGATCTTGATCGCCGCCGGGGGTCGTACCCCCAAGGCGGCGTTCCAAGCCCTCGTCAATGCATCACAGCGCGAGAATCGCAAAGTGCGCGACATCGCCGAGGAGATCGTGGCTCGGACAATCGAACGGCGCCTCGACCCGAACACGTAAACCCGCGTTTTTTCGAAGTGAACGGTCGCGGGTAGACCGTATCGATGCAACCTCTCCCAGGCTGTCCCTTTCCTCTCGGGGCCACCCCCACGGCCGAAGGTCTCAATGTGGCCGTGTCATCCGAGGTGGCTGACGCGGTCGAGTTCTGCCTGTTCGATGCGACGGGGTCAGAGGAACGCATCGCGTTGCCCGACCGAACGGCCCATGTCTGGCATGGCCTCCTCCCGGGGGTCGGTCCGGGGCAACGGTACGGACTCCGGGTCCATGGCCCCTGGGATCCCGCGAACGGCCTGCGCTGCAACCCCGCCAAACTCCTGATTGATCCGCTCGCGAGGGCCATCGATGGCGATGTCACATGGGGTAAAGAGGTCTTCGGACACGATCAGGATGACCCCGGGAAGGCGAATGAACTGGACTCGGCCTCCGCCATGCCCAGATGCGTGGTCACCGATCGCTCCTTCGAATGGGAGGGTGACGTGTGCCTGCGTGTCCCCCTCGAGGAGACGGTGATCTACGAGGCCCACGTCAAGGGTCTGACCCAACGCCATCCCGACGTTCCCGAACAGATCCGGGGGACGTACGCCGGCCTGGCGCATCCGGCGGTCACCGGATACCTGTCCGACCTTGGGATTACCGCGGTCGAACTCCTTCCTGTCCATCAGTTCGTACACGATGCCCGCTTGCTCGAGCGAGGTCTCAGGAATTATTGGGGCTACAACAGCATCGGCTTCCTGGCCCCGCACGGCGCCTACAGCTCCGCCGGAACCGCGGGCGAACAGGTCCCTGAGTTCAAAGCGATGGTCAAGGCCTTGCACCGCGCCGGCCTCGAGGTCATTCTCGACGTCGTCTTCAATCACACGGCCGAAGGCAACCACCTCGGGCCGACTCTGTCCCTCAAGGGGATCGACAACCCCGCGTACTACCGCCTGGTCGACGGACAGCGAGACCGCTATTTCGACACGACGGGCACCGGGAACAGTGTGAATGTGGGCCACCCGGCCGCCCTCCGGCTCATCATGGACTCCTTGCGGTACTGGGTGACCGACATGCACGTCGATGGGTTCCGATTCGACCTCGCCACCACGCTGACCCGGCAAACGGGCAACGAGGACATTCACAGCGCGTTCTTGGACTTGGTCCATCAGGACCCCGTGCTCGCCCCGGTCAAACTGATTGCAGAGCCGTGGGACATAGCCGGGTACCAGGTGGGCGGGTTCCCTGCCCGCTGGTCAGAGTGGAACGGGAAGTACCGCGACCAAGTCCGGGACTTCTGGCGCGGNNGACGGCTTCACCCTGGCCGACCTCACGGCCTACAACGACAAGCACAACGAGGCGAACGGCGAAGACAACAACGACGGTGACAATGACAACCGCTCATGGAATTGTGGCGTCGAAGGCCCGACCGATGACCCGACCATCAACCGGCTTCGGGCGCGGCAGCGTCGCAACCTCATGGGGACCCTCTTCCTCTCGGCCGGCATCCCCATGCTGCTGGGCGGGGACGAGATCGGGCGTACCCAGGCCGGGAACAACAACGCCTACTGCCAGGACAATGAGACCTCATGGCACGACTGGGAGCGGGCGGACTCGGGGCTCCTGGAATTCGCCCGTCGCGCCTTGGAGCTGCGCCGGGCCCATCCGGCCCTGCGGCCGCGCGAATACCTGCGTGGGCCTGGAGGTGCCCCGGCCCAGATGGTCCTCTATCGCGCCGACGGCAAACAAATGAATGAACAAGATTGGCAAGACCGGTCGGCCAAGACCTTGGCCATCTCGCTCGACGGCCGCCAGATCGAGGATGCAGAGGGTGACCGATACAGGGAACGGTTCTTGGTCCTCGTCAACGCCCACTACGAGCCGGTGGCCTTCACGATTCCCACCGGGCGCAGTGCGTGGCAGGTCGTCCTGGCCAGTAGCGACCCGGACGAGACCCCCGAGGTGGGTGACGGCGGCACCGTCGAGGTCCCTGATCGGTCGTTCCTGCTGTTGATGAGCAGCTAACACCGCGGCGCGGGAATCTCGGGGTGCACTGTGACGTTGTCTCTCGCAGGAGGGTAGGAAAGGAGGCACCGTGGCCAGAGCCGTACGTTTCGACCACTATGGCGACCGGGATGTCCTGTACATCGCCGATGTCGAGATTCCCGTTCCGTCCGCCGGCGAAGTTGTGGTTGCCGTGCGTGCGGCCGCACTCAATCCGGGCGAGGCGGCGATCCGTGCCGGCGCCCTCGAGCAGAGGTTCCCGGCCACGTTTCCATCCGGAGAGGGAAGTGATCTCGCCGGGGTGGTCAGCGCGGTCGGCGAGGGGGTATCGGAGTTCACCGTAGGGGACGACGTCCTGGGTTGGTCGGAGCGACGTTCCAGCCAGGCCGAGTACGTCGCGGTGCCGGTGACCCAGCTCATCAGGAAGCCACCCGGATTGAGCTGGGAGGTTGCCGGGTCGCTCTACGTCGTCGGTTGCACCGCCTTCGTCGCGGTACGGGCGGTCGACGTGTCCCCCGGCGACACTGTCGCGGTCTCGGCGGCAGCAGGCGGGGTCGGCACCGTGGTCGTGCAGCTGCTGCGGACAAGAGGTGCGAGCGTCCTCGGCATCGCGTCGGAACCGAACCACGAATGGCTCGTGGCGCATGGCGTCATCCCGGTGGCGTACGGCGAGGGCCTGGCCGATCGTCTCAGGGTGGCAGCGCCGAAGGGCCGCATCGACGCTTTCATCGACCTCTTCGGTCCCGACTACGTGCAACTGGCCGTCGATCTCGGGATAGCCAAGGATCGCGTCGAAACCATCATCTCGTTCGAGAAAGCCTACGAACTCGGCACCAAGGCACAGGGAAGCGCCGACGGCTCGACGACCGAAGTGCTCTCAGCCATGGCGGAGCTCGTGGCATCGGGAGACATCGAGATCCCGATTGCCGCCACCTATCCGCTAGAGAAGGTCCGTGAGGCCTACGCCGAGCTCGAAAAGAGGCACACCCGCGGCAAGATCGTGCTGGTCACGTAGAGCGAGGGCTCAACCATCGGCCGGCGGGTCCAGGAGCAACAACGCCACTGGATAGTGGCGAAACAGTTCCGCCAGTCCGACGGCGTCGCGGTAGCGGGCGGCAGTGAAGACGTCCGTGTACGTTCCTTGGGGGAGTGCCACCGTCGTGGGGCCCCATCCGCCGGTGCGTTGCAATCCCACCGGAAGCCGCACCGCCAAGGTGATGGCACCTCCTCGATCGAACGCGACGAGGTGCTCGCTCAGTGGGCCTTCGAGGATGAGCGGCCTATAGTCCGAGAACAGATCAGGTCGGTCACGCCGGGCGTGCAGTGCCTGTCGGGTGATCCATAGTTTCGCCGCGGGTGAGCCCGGCTCGGGCGGACCTGAACCTGCTCGTTCGAGATCGTCGAGGGCGGTGGATCGCCGGAGGTAGTCGACCGGTCGGCGGTTGTCCGGGTCAACCAGAGACCCCTCGAAGGTCTCGCTGCCCTGGTAGACGTCCGGCACGCCCGGCATGGTCAATTGAACGGCCTTTTGGAACAGGGAGTTCGACCACCCGTACGGGACAAGGCGCCGAGAAAAGGACTCGATCAGCGCTCGGACCTCGGGTCGGTCATAGGCCGCGTCGACCGCGGCGTGGACCGCTTGCTCGAATGCACCATTCGGCTCGGCCCAGCTGGTCCCTTCGGACGCCTCGCGCATCGCCTTCTCGGCGTAGGCCTGCACGCGATCTCTCTCGATCAACCCGGTGGCCACGAATGACTGCCAGAGGAGATAGCCGAACGCAGCGTTCGGCATCGGGACGAGGCGTTGCAACTGACGCGCCACATCGGCCCACTCCTCGGGCATTTCGGCCAGCACGGCCATGCGCGCGCGAAGGTCCTCCCCCCGCTTCGTGTCATGGGTCGACAAGGCCGTCATTCCATGGGGTGCGGCCTGCGCACGTCGCTGCTGCAGCTTGTGGAAGTCCGCCACCCGGAGACCGAATTGCCCGGGACACCCCCCTACTTCATTGAGTCCGACGAGACGCGAGTACCGGTAGAACGCGGTGTCCTCCACCCCTTTGGCCATGACCGCGCCCGTGACCTGTTGGAAACGAACACATAGCTCATCGGCCGGGTCCGACAGTCGACCGACCAGTGCGCCGATCGACGCCGCCAATTGAGGGACCGCCGCCACGGCGACGGCGACAGCCTGGTTCAGATGCTCTGCCCCCTCGGGCAGGTACGAGCGGTAGGCGGGCAAGGCCACTGCCAGTTCGATCAACGCCTGCTCGGAGTGCTCGATGTCGGAGGCGATACGAGCCAATCGTCGAAACTCCGCCTGCAACATGGTGGTCGCCGCCTGGTGCTTGCCCTCGCTGACGTGCTCCCACCACGATCGCCTGTCCCCCGTCAGCTCTACGTAGACGGCGTCGAGCGCTGGTTCGGCGCCCGGGTCGACCAGAAGCGCATTGACCTGTGCCAGGGCGTCGTAGCCCGTCGTGCCGGCGACGGGCCACGAGGCCGGCAACTCCTCACCGGGCTGCGTGATCTTCTCCACGACGATCCAGACTCCCGGCGCAGATGCAACCAACCGATCCAGATAGTCGCCCGGGGCGGCGAGCCCATCGGGGTGATCGACGCGGAGCCCACGCACGCCGTAGTCGGCCACCCATCGAAGAATCTCCTTGTGGGTGGCGTCGTAGACTTCGGGGCTCTCGACCCGAATGCCCGCGAGATCCGTGATGGCGAAAAAGCGACGATAGTTCAGGTCCCTATCGGCTCGGCGCGCGTCGATAAGCCTGTAGTGCTGGCGGCGGAGCACGACAGCGGGCGCGTCATCCTCGGTTTGGATGTCGTCGCCAAGGGGATAGGTGTGGTCGCCGTAGCGAAGCACAGCGCCAGCGATCGAGAGATCCCGATCTGGTTCGAAGTCGTCCGCCAGCACGGGAATAAGCACCCGGCCACCTGCCGCCGGCCAGTCGACATCGAACCACGATGCGAATTCGCCGTCTTGCCCAAGGCGCAGCAACTCCCACCACGCCCGGTTCTGGGTGGCATCGGCCACCCCCATATGGTTGGGCACGATATCGACCACCAGTTCGATCCCGGCGCGACGTGCGGCGTCCGCCAACTCCCGGAGTCCTTCTTTTCCACCCCGTTGCGGATCCACCAGGGCGTGATCCACCACGTCATACCCGTGCGTGGAGCCCCGGGAGGAACGCAGGAGTGGCGAAAGGTAGAGTGCCCCTACACCCAGCCTGGCCAGGTACTCGACGACGGAGACAGCGTGGTGCAGCGTGAAGTGCTCGGTGATCTGAAGCCGATACGTGGAACTCGGTGCAGGAGGCACTGAGGTCATCGAACATTCCCTTCTGTGGGTCGAACCCCGCGTGCGGGGCCAAAGCTGGGGCAGTCAAAGGGTACGGCCCGGGCGCGGATACCGGCGGGATAGCGCCGGCCGAGGCGCGGCACTGCTGTAGACGGTTTTCCTCAGACCGACATACGGGGATGGACGACGAGATACGACATGAGGCCACTCACTTGGAACAAGCGGATGACTCGACGATTGGGAGACAGAATGCGCAATCCACCGCCATCATTGCGGGCACGTTTGTGTTCTGCCACCACCACCGAGAGACCGCTGGAGTCCATGCATTCCAATTTGGCGATGTCGAGATCAATGTCGCGCACTCCCCTGCGTGACAGTTCCGCGAACTCCTCGTACAACCGGGGGGCGCTGGAGGCATCCAGCTCACCGCTGAGGGCAACCACGGTACGATCCTCCGACGCAGACACCTCGATTTCAAGCCCATCGGTTGAAAGCGGCCCCCGCATGGTCATCGCGATCACCTCTTTGAATATGGCGCACACCCCGAGGGTACGCCATTCCTGAAACAGGCGGTTGCAGATATTATGAACCACCTGAATGGCAATTCAAGGGACCTTCGGTGGCACTGACGGGCTGACCATCAATCGTGGGAAATGGTTCCCTCTTCCGTGGTGAACGTATGAAGCTCCGGCTGCGGTACCGGCTCGGGAGCGCCCGGTTCTGGTTCAGGTGTAGTGGGAATCGTCATGGCATCAAGGTACCCGTGCACCGCCGATCGAAACATTCGTTGTCCTTACAGGCACGGCAGTAGAGCCCACACCGCCTTGCCCGGATGACGAGCTGATACCCCCCAATCCGCGGCGAGCGCGGCGACGATCTGCAGCCCTCGTCCCGAGGGTCCGGAGGATGACGGTTGGACGACCGCGGGCGCGGGGTTCTGATCCCCGACCTCGATCAAGACGTCAGATCCCTGGCGATTCAACGAAACGGTGAACGCGCTCCCCGCGTGGACGCATGCATTCGTGGCCAGCTCACTGACGAGAAGGCTGAGATCACCGGAGTCGCATCCAAGCGCTTTCGCCTGAGCTCGTGCGAAATGTCGTGCGGCGCTCACCTCCGAAGGAGAGGGTGAGAACGACTCGGTCACCATGAGTGGTCCATACCCGGCCCGGGGGATGCCAACCCTTTCGCGGGAAAGATCTCGCTACGAGGCACCCGCCCACTGGACGATGACCAGGGTTGCATCGTCGTCCAGGCGCTCGCTGTGGTGTTCGAGCACGGCGCGACCGATGCGACGAACGATTTCCTCAGCGGTGAGTTGATCGGATGCGGTCTGACCGACGAGGTCGACCAACCGCTCGAGTCCAAAGCCCCCACCGGATCTCGCTTTTCCTTCGATCGCCCCATCCGTATAAAAGAGAACGGAATCGCCGGGCTCCAGCGAGGCCACGGCAACGGTGGGTCGGGACTCTGCCGACCCCAGACCCCAGGGAAGAGTCGGCGGACAGGCAAGCGTACCGATCACCTGCCCTCCACGGATATGGAGAGGTAACGGATGTCCGGCATTCGTCCACTGCAGCTCGCCTGTCTCGACGTTGAGTTGAGCCAATTGCCCCGTGACGAACTCCCTGCCGCCATAGTGGTCCCTGACCGTCGCTTCAAGCTCTTGATGGATGCCCTGCAGCAGGCGACCATGACGGCGATCATGGCGGTAGCAGCCCAGAGCGAGACCAGCCAGAATGGCCGAATCGAGGCCGTGCCCCATGGAGTCCATGAGGGCAATGTCGAGCACCGGCCAATTGATCGCATAGTCGAAACAATCTCCCCCAACCTCGTAGGCCGGCTCGAGGACCCCCGCGACGGTTACGGGAGGTGACCTGAACACCAGGGGCGGAAGAAGATCCCACTGCATGCTGGCCGCGAGCGTCATTGCCTTGCGTCGACGGTGGAGATTGAAGATGTCGCTCACGCGGCCATTCACCGTAATGAGGTACCCCGCAAGAACGCCGAGCGTCTCGCACGCAGCAATCCTTTCGGTGTCCCCGTCGGGAAGGGTGACCGCCAGTACCCCACTGCGGTCCGATCCTTCGAAGACGGGAACCCACAAGCGGATCCCCTCTGGCCGCTCGACCGTAACCGGGGCTTGCGTCAGAAAGGCGCGGCCCGCCATGGTCGATGCAACCTCTTCAGCATGCGGCAACTCATTGTGTGCGGTGTGGTCCCCCAAGGGCTCCAGAACGGTCTGCCCAAAATCGACCACGTACAACACCACATCTGAAACGCCGAGCGTGGCTCCCATGCTCTCGATCGCCGCCGAAACCGCCTCCGGTTGCGTCAATGTCGAGCGGAGAAGCGGCGTCAAATCCAGCCCGGTCATGAAGTCAGCCTAGGTCATGGCAGCCTCGACCAAACCTCCGTCGCCGGAGTTACCACCTATAGAGGCGGTGACTGCCGGCGCTCTCGCCTCTTCCGAGTGCGACGCCGATGAGCCAGAAGAGTGCGAACACAACAGCGGCGATCCACAGCACATGAACGGCAAATCCCGCCCCGGCGAGGATGAGCACCAGCAGCAAAAGCAGTACCACAAGCATCGGATTGTGCCAGTGCCGCCGAAACGAAATGTTTCACTCTTCTCTTTCTCGAAGTCCCGACTCAGGCTGAGTCGCGCTGCCGATCGATGAACGATGCGAACGGTCCGAACACCCTGTTCCCCAAGGCCGAGTTCGGCAGACGCGGATGCGGATGAGTGGGCGCCCCGAGCTTCTCGCCTCTGAACTTCTGACCCAGAAGTGCCAGATACGCATCTTCCCCGTGTGCGAGCAGGAGGGGAAAGACATACGTCTCTTCCCGCGCGGCATGGTCCATCACCGCTGACCTGAGGTCTCTTACGGCGCCCATGAACTCTTCTGTGGTCGGATCCAGTATTTCCATATGCGCCAACAACGCCTCGGCTTCTGACTCTTCGGCCCGACGCGCGTCGGCGATGACGTCCCCGCCTGGTTCGGTGCGGATGACCGGATACACGACCATCTCCTCAGCCACTTCGTGGCGTGACAGTTCCGTCGTGAGCTCCCGGAACAGCATGGCCCGATCATTCGAATCAGCGTTCTCAAGCTCGATGAGGCGTTCCTGGATGGCAGCGTGGTCCTGCTCGAGCAGCGCAACGATGTCATCAGTCGGGACGACAGCCATGGGATCTCCTTTCGTGGTGCTCACTCGAAGGACTACCCATCTCGAGGTGCGAAAAACCTCGATGGCGGCCATTGCCCCCGGAGAGCAGCAACGGCCTCACCGGCGACCATTCGGCGGATGGTGGGTGACGTCAGGCCCAGCCGATCTCCCTGAGGCGCGCCTCACCCATGCCGAAATGGTGGCCGACCTCGTGGAGCAGCGTGACCCGCACCCGGTGGGCCAAGTCCTCGGTCGTCATTGCGGATTGGCAGATCGTACCGAGGAAGAGGGTGATCCGATCGGGGCTCACACCCGCATAGGTGCCCCGGCGTGTGAGGGGGATGCCCTCGTAGAGCCCGTAGAGGCCGCCCGGCGGGCTCTCGTCGTCGATGATGATGGCGACGTTCTCCATCTGGGCGCGCAACTCGGCGGGGATCGTCCCCAGGGCTTCGGCCACCAGGACCTCGAATGCATCGACGTCGATCGGATTCACACGGTCCACCTTGCCAGTGATCTCTCCCCCAGATGCACCACCCTCACCCGGTGTTCGCGGGCGAGAATGGGGTGGTGAGCACCATCACGACGACCACGCGCCTCGAAGTACGCCAACTTGTCTCCTCAGATGCCGCCTTCCTCTTCGATCTTCACTCCCAACCCGCCGTAACTGGTCCTCTGGCAATGCAGCCTTCAACGGGAATCCCGGAAGAATTGCAGCGGACGGAGCGATTCACGAGCCTCTTTGGAGATGCCCTCGATTTCGGCATCTGGGGGCTCGCCCTTCTGGATGGACCCCTCATCGGATTGGTACTTCTCAAGCCCCTCAGACCGCTTGGCGACCACGACGGATTCGAAGTGGGATGGAGGCTTCATCCGGATTCGTGGGGAAACGGGTACGCCACTGAGGCGGGATCGGGCCTTGTGGAACTGGCGTTCGGGCCTCGACGACTCACCGAGGTGTTCGCGGTCATCGAGCCATCGAATGATCGATCGCACGCTGTGGCACATCGACTCGGCATGGACAAGATCGGCACGCTCGAGTATGCGGGCATGTCCCATGACCTTCTGTCGATCCAGGCGGACCAGTGGCGCTCTTCGCGATAGACCGTTCGTGCCGAACGGCTCCCCGCGGGCGTTCCGATCGAATGAGCTTCGCCTGGACGCCTACCTTGCGAAGGCAACGAGAGCGGCAAGTTGCTCGGCCGTTCCCACGCTGATGAGGACGTCCCCGGCCCCAATGGTCTCCTCTGGAGAAGGGTTGGTGAGAAAGCTACCGTCGGGGCGCCGGATGGCCAGCACCAGTGCGCCGGTACGATCGCGCAGATGAGCTGAACGGAGCGTGTTGCCGGCCAGCGTTGATTCGGCCGACACGTGAAGCTCTTCCAATCGGAACTTCAGGGTTCCGTCGTGCATGACGACATCGACGAAATCGACGACGTGGGGTTGAACCACGAATGATGCCATTCGATCTCCGCCGAGCTGTTGAGGATTTACCACCCTGTCGGCCCCGGCGCGCACCAACTTCGGTTCCGACGATGCGCTGCGGGCCCGGGCGATCACCTGAAGGTCAGGTCGCATCGACTTGCTGGCAACCGTCACATAGAGATTGTCGGCATCGGTGTCGAGCGCGGCCACCAACGTCGTCGCCCGATCGATGCCAGCTCCTATGAGGACATCATCGTCCGTCACATCGCCACACACGGAGGCGAACGGCACATCGACCAGCCGATCTGGATCACGGTCGATGACGACAATGTTGCGCCCGGCGTTGGTGAGGAATCGGGCCACCTCCCGCCCCACTCGGCCCCATCCGCAGACGATCACATGCCGCTCCATCTGGTCGATGCTTCGTTCCATCTTGCGTCTCCTCACCAGGTCCCGCATGTGGCCATCAATGAACAGTTCGAATACCGAAGAAAAGGTGTACAACGCGGTCCCGACGCCCACCAAGATAAGGACAATGGTGAAGGCCTTGCCGCCTGCATCGAGCCGGTGCGGGGAGTTGAACCCCACCGTGGTCACGGTGGAAACAGCTTGATAGACGGAGTCAAGAAGACCGAACCCGAGCAGTAGATATCCGGAGGTGCCCAGAACAAGCACGAACAACAGGGCCCCGAGCCCAATCCACACCCTCCGAAACGGATCTCTCACGGTATCCATTATCACTGACAGGAGCCAACCCTCCCGACCTCAGCCATTGGCCTCGACTCGTCCCCGTCAGCTGCTCCGACGCCATTGACCGGATTCCGATCGTGACACATCGTTCCGCGCCTCCTTGAAAGCGGCCGCAGGAGGCCGAGGCGCTCGCTTGCGGCTGTGCAAGGGTGCCTGACTCAGGGCTGCGTCGTTGTCCGCATAGGGGAACAAGCGTCCCTGTCGGAGGTCACGCCCTCAACGGACAGTTACGGCCCCTACCAATCGGACCCGTCGTGTGGGTCCCAAGACGGCCGATATTCCATGCCGGTCAGCTCTTGGATCAAGTACCAGGCAACGATCTCATCGGCCACGCATGCCTCGAAGTCATCACTCTCAACGACAAAGCGCAGCCAGGCAGGGTTGACCAGGAGTGTCTTCGACGTCTCGGTGACAACGATCCCGATGTTATGGATCTGGGTCGTCAACTTGTAGCACCAGGGAACAACGGCATCCTCGACCTTGGTCCGGTTGGTCTCGTCGATCAGGGTTGCGACACAATCTTCGGCGCTTTTGCAGGTGGTGGTCATTGCGGCCTTGCCCGTCGGTGAGCGCCTCGTTGGGGCCACTTCATCCCGGGACTGTCCTTTATGTGCATGCCGCACCATCCTGACTTGTACCTAGCCTGTAGCTTGCGCCCCTGATGTGGTTTTTGGGGTGCCCGACGGTGGCCAGCAGGGTGCGTAACTCTTCGTCCCGGAATTGGATCGGGTTGGGGATGAGTGGGATGGAGGCGAGCATTTCATCCGACCCGCCGGGGTGCGAATGCCGTCCTCCCGGCCGCTAGAGCTCGTCCCGGCGGAGGAGCTCGACCGGGTCTTGCATGCGCACCATACCGAGATAGCCTCCGCCGCGCGGGATGCTGTCGTGAACGGCATAGCCGAGCAGTTCTTGCGCTTGACGAGGGAGCTTCGCTGCGATGGCCGGGGGGACCGCCAGGTAGTTGTTCTCCTCGGTGCGCAGCCACCCAAGGCAGTAGCTAAGGTGCGCGCCCCTGCGGGGAGATTCCGTCGTGTTGGATCCACCGGCGTGGATGGTCCCGCCCGTATAGACCACAGCAGAGCCAGCGGGCATCTCGGCGTACGCAATCTGCTCGGCCCTCGGAGGCGCCTGGGCGAACTGCTCCGTCGGCGAGAGACTCCGGTCCGGCCAGCGGTGGCTGCCTGGGATGATGCGAGTGGCGCCGTTCTGACGCGTGAAATCGACGAAGGCGATCACGCTGGCCAGCTGAAGCTCAGGCGCTGGCCTTGGCACGTCGCTCCACACCACCTCATCGCGGTGGAGCACCTGCTCGTCTGCTCCCGGCCCGCGCTGCAGAAGATGGCCCAGGTTGAGCTGGTAACGCGCGCATGATGGAAGCAAGATGCGGTCACAGAGGGCCAAGAGGAGAGGATGACACATGACCTCGGTGGCGAATGTCGAGGAGATGGCACATGCGCCCGTGACCTGCTTGGTGCACGGACCGTGGAACGCCTTCATGATCGGGTTGAATAGTTCCGCGTCGGGATCAGCCTCATCGAGGACGGCCCCGACTTCGTCGTTGACTCGGGCGACGACTTCAGTGCTCAGCAGCCCTTCGAGAATTACCGCCCCATCACGCTCGATGATCGTGTAGACCGCATCGGCGTCCGCGGACAAGGCGTGGAGATGCTCGATCGTCGCCACGGCGGTCATACGAAACATGCACCTTTCCTTCGCGCTGTGCAACGCTAACTCATCGCCCTCTGCGATGCCTGCCAGGACTTGGGAACCCGGACGCGCCGCGATCCAATGCAGGCGGGCTCGGCGCACCGAACACCGGCACGACGGCCCAGGCGTACGCGGGCTGCGCGAGCTCGAAGCGATGCCGAGCATGCGGATGTACACGGAAGTCCTTTTCGGTGACCATGTTCGGATCGCTGATGATCCCGAGCGCTCGGGGCGCATGGCCACCGCGTGACTACGATGCTCCGATGGAGCGGTCAGAACTTTATGTCGAACACCTGGGTCCGCGGACATCTCCGGCTCTCGTCCTCGTCCATGGAGCACCGGACCGCTCGTCCAGTCTCCGGGGCGTGGTGTCACATCTACCCAAGAGCCAGGTTGTGATCTACGACCGGCGGGGCTACGGCCGATCGCTCGCTGCCACATCCGCCGGGTCGATGATGGACCACGCCAACGATCTGCTGGCCATCCTCGACGAATGCCGTGTCCCCCCGATCGTCGTCGCCCACAGTTTCGGTTCAAACCCCACGATGCTCGCCGCATCAGTCCGGCCGAGTGCCTTTGCGGCCATCGGATTGTGGGAGCCACCTATCCCATGGGTCAAATGGTGGCCCGAGGACATATATGCCTACATCGTCAAGATCGCAACATCGGACGAGCCGGCAGATGACATTGAGGCCATGTACCGAAGGCTGCTCGGCGACCAGGTGTGGAACAACCTCTCGCCCGAGGTGCAAGCGGAACGCCGCGGCGAGGGGGCGGCATTCCAGATTGACATGGCCTCAGAGCTCGACGCTCCGTTCAACTTCGAAGACGTGCTTGTACCGGCCCTCGTCGGGTACGGAACGGACACAGTCGCGCATCACTCCAAAGGAGTTCACTGGCTGGTGGAGCACCTCCCCGAGGCCAGGCCGTATGAGATCCCCGGCGCCGGTCACTTCGCCCCCCGCACTCACCCTCGGGAGTTCGCAGCGTTCATACGCGCCGTCTTTACCTTGGCCGAGTCAGCCACGACCAGCAGGCTCTCGGTAGACATCGAGGTGCTTCCCTAACCAAGGACAGCCGACAGGCACGGGATCGTAGGCCCCCTGTCGTGCGCGAAACTGGGATATGGCCATGCGTGTTTCCTTCGTGCGGCACAGAGGGCGACGGGACCATGTCTTCGTGACCAGAAGCGATGGCTCGGTCGCTGCATGGGCGTTTCCCAGTTACGGGGACGATCTCCCCCATGACCTCTCTCATCTCGTCATCGAAGAGGCACTCGGCATAGCTCGAGGATTTTGGGGCATGGTCGATGCGGGTATGAACGTCGCGCCCATCGACGACCAGAGCACACTCGTCCGCGACGGCAAACCCCTCATCGAGGATCCCGATACCGATTTCTCAGATTTGAAGAGAGCAGAGCAGGCCGTGGCTTTTTTCGGACCCGTTGGCCACGTCTGGTCCGAGCTTGGGTTCGACCCGTCGGAAGAGACCATCCTGTCGATTCAAGATCACCTCGATGAGCTTCGACGCGAATGGCGAAGGCTCGATGACGGGGGTGCGATCATCATCGACTACTGCGGCCAAACCGGCTGAGCAGCGTTCTACCGAGCCGGCGCACGGGATCCAGCCTCACGCGCTCCGTAGACAACCCGGAAGTCTCCGATGAAGGTGATCCGGTTGCCATCCGGGTCACGCACGCTGGCCGTGGTCACACCCTTGTTCGCTTGCAGGATCTCGTCGAGCGCCACACCCCTTGCCGCAAGTTCAGCGGCGTGCGCCTCCAGGTCCCCGACGGCGAAGTTCACGAGGGTCGAACCTGCTCGTTCGGGATCGTGAAACACCTGCAGCCAGCCCGACTCGGTCACTCTCCATTCAACCAGTGTGTCCATCGGGTGGTTGTCCTCGGGACGCCCAAAGAGCACCTCGTACCACTCCCGTGCCTTGTCGATGTCGGTGACGGGGACTACAGCAAGCACGTGATCAATGGACATAGTTGGATTGTTCCCCGATTCTGTCGTGGCCAATCCTCTCACCGGACGTAACGGCCAGTCGTTTGGATAGCGCAACCGGCAACATCGTGCTCAATGCACCGATCGTGGGGATGGAAGCCGCGCCGTCCGGTTCTGGATATCGCTTGGTGGCATCCGACGGCGGGGTCTTTGACTTGGGGTCGAGCCAATTCTACGGATCGGTTGCTCGAGGAGGTTAGCGGTAGGGGATGGTCCGAGGGCGCTAGGTATTCCAAAACGGCCTGAACGCCTCGAAGCTCGGTTCGACCCGGGGACGGGGCAACCGAAACGCACGCAATCGCGTTGGCCCGTCAATGGGTTGTTGCTGCCAGCCCACGTTGACCTCGAAATAGCGAGCTGCGGTGAGCACCGATGGCCATTGGCAGTCGTCCAACACGATCAGGCCGCCGGGGCGCACGAGCTCTCGCAGGAAGTAAAGGTCCACGAAGACATTGTGAAAGACATGACTGCCGTCCACGAACGCCGCATCGGCCACCACGTCCTCGGACACCAGGCGCGGTAGCGCCAACTGGGATCGTTCCTGCAGCAGTGTGCAGCGCGTCGCGAGGCCTGCCGCGGCGATCGCCTCCCAGCCGGCATTTTGGAATTGCGTCTGGTACGCGTCGATGATCAGATGCTTCCCTTCCGGGGTGCCGAGCGATACGAGTGCTTCTCCGATGGCGAGGGCCGAACTGCCGTAGCCGAGGCCGACCTCGACGACGACCCGAACTTGTTCCGCCATCAGCAGGTCACGAAGCGCATCACCATCCACCTCCGGCAGGGCGACGGATGCGAAATCACCCGCGGCTCTCGTGCGCTGCGGGCCGTCGTCGGCCAACTCCCGGCGCGCCTTCCGGATAGTCGTCAGAAGCGTTGCGTCAGCCACCTTTACCGCAGGGCTGGGCCGGACACCGTCAGGCCGGCAGGAAATCGATGAGCAAGCGGTTGACCTCACCCGGGACTTCCAGCTGCATCCAGTGACCCGGACCGTTGAGGCGCTCGTAACGCCATGGGCCCGCTACATGCGCAGCCGAACGTGTCATCTGCCCTTCCGTGAGCGCAATGTCGCCGCTGCTCCACACGCCCATGGTGGGCGCTGCGATGGGCGGGAGGGCGATCGGAGGGGCGATGTAGGACTCGGGCGGGATGTTGGCCCGGTACCAGTTGAGTCCGGGCGTCAGCGACGCGTTGGCTTCGAGCTCGGCGATCACCCCGTCAGCATCGGGGTGGCCAGCCCAGACCCGGAAGTTGGCCCACCCGTCGTCCGAGAGCCAATGTTCGGCGATGCCCTCGAACTGGAAGAGAAGCATGTACCAGGACTTCTCATGCTGTTCGAACCCACCGGCCCTGAAGCTCGAGGGGTGGCCGACCGACAGGGCGACGAGGTGATCCACCCGATCGGGTGCGATGGCCGCCAGCGCCCACGCCACCGCGGCTCCCCAGTCGTGCCCGACCACGTGCGCTCGCTCCACACCGACCTGATCCAGCACGGCTCCCACGTCGGCCACGAGGTACACGATGTTGTAGGCGTCCACCTCGGCCGGTTTGTCCGAAGCGCCATAGCCGCGCATATCGGGAACGATGACTTTGAAGCCGGCATCGGCCAGCGGGGCGATCTGATGGCGCCACAATCTCCCCGAATCAGGAAAGCCGTGCAGCAGCACGAGCGGACGACCCTCGCCCGTGACCTCGAATTCGATGTTGGCCCCTCCACTCTCAGCGCGCACTCACTACCTCCGGTCTCTCCACGTCACTCAGGCATTCGCCATTGCGACCAGCTCGTCCCGCGTCGGTCCGATCGGCTCTTGCGCGCGCCAGTCGGCTCCGTACTCGATCACCTTCTCGAACATCCCCGGCCGAGCCATCACGTTGTTCGGCAGGTCGAGCACGCCAACGATGTCGAGAAAGCCGCGGAGGACGTCGGGGTCCCGCCCGCTGGCCACCGCGAGTGCGTTGGTCATCTCGTAGAGGGGATCGCCGGGGTCGTAGACAACCCCCTCCGCTATGGCGGCCATTTCGGCCAGCCGGTGCCGATCGAACGCCAGGGTGGCCCGATACCAGGGCTCCACGGTGGCCGCTGTCGCCACGGCGAAAGCCTCGGAGAGCTCCACCGGTCGATCGGGCCCAACGTCACGGAGCGTGTTGCGCAGCGTCTGTGCGTGCAACATCCCGATCGATGCCCCGCGCCCCACAGAAGGATTCGTGCACGCCCAGGCATCGGCCACCGCCGCGATCCCCGTGGCCACGGGCACGCCGCCCGGTCGTAGGTCGCGGTGCCGGTCTTCGATCTTGGTGATCGTCATGATCCGATCCTCGATCGGGTCTCCATCGATCCAGTGCGCCACGGTGGGGAGCGAGCGTACGACGCCCTCCCATCGCTCCACATCCTTGAGCCCGAGCATGGCTCGATCCCCCGACCGGGCCACCAGGGTGACCGACCAGGTCTCGTTGTCCGCCGGCAGGGTCAGGACCGATATGGAGCCATAGTTCTGGAGGAGCGGTCCCAACGCGAATGGCATTTGCCCATCACGTGAGTGGAAATGGCGACCGAGGTAGATGAAGCCGCTGTCGTCGGCCTGCTCGTCGGGACCCCGTGTCCCCAACGCTTCCAACCAGGTGGGCAGGGCCGAGCGACGGCCGCTGCAGTCAACGACCAGGTCGGCACGCACCTCTTCTCCGTCCGAGGTTCTCACGCCGGTCACGTGCGGTATCCCGGCCATCACGTCGGGTCCACGCAGCAGCCCTTCGACCGCCACACCTCGTCGCAGGCTGAGGCCCGGGCTCCGCTCCACCATCGACGCCACCGAGCGCTCGACGACGGCTCGGCGTCCTGAGAGCAGTTCGTAGCGCTCATCACCCTCCCGAAAGCCCCCGCTCACCGCATCAGGGATCCCGCGGAGGGGATTGAGACGTAGCCCTCCGTCAGCTTCGATCGCCGCCGCGGTCTCGGGCAGCTCTTCTTCGAGGATCTGGCGGTAGCGCGCCAAGAAAAAGTGGGCCAGCCGGAACTGCGTGACCCCCTTCCGATCCCAGCGTCCCCATGCCGCGTCGGGATCGCCGGGTGCTGGCTCAGCGTCACGTTCCAGCATGCTGACCGTGTGCCCGTCGCGGGCCAGGATCATGCCGAGCCCCATCCCGACGACACCACCACCGACAATTACGACGTCCGCCATGCCCGTTCTCCTCGCTCCGCCGCCCGAGCATAGAACGCGCCGCTGCGCTGTCTTCAAGGTGAGCCGATTGACAAGACGGGGGGCGCTATGTACCGTCCGCCCGCGACGGCTCGGGTGCGCCACCGTCGGAGCGGGGAGAGCAATGGGCAGCCTGGAAGGAAAAGTTGCGTTCATCACCGGAGCGGCGCGGGGTCAGGGCCGGAGCCACGCGGTGCGACTCGCCGAAGAGGGCGCCGACATCATCGCCGTCGACATCTGCCGGCAGATGTCAGCCGTGGAATACCCGATGTCGACGCCGGAGGACCTGGAGGAGACCGTTCGGCTCGTCGAGGCACTGGACCGCCGGATCGTGGCCACTCAGGCCGATGTCCGCGATCGGGCCGCGTTGCAGGCCGGTCTGGACGCCGGTTTGGCCCAGTTCGGCCACGTGGACATCGTGTTGGCCAACGCCGGGATCCTCACGTCGAACGGCGACACCGGGGTGGACGAGGAAGAGACCTGGCGCCAGGTGGTCGACACCAACCTCGGCGGCGTGTGGCGCACGGTCCGCCTCGCCATTCCCCCCATGATCGAACGGGGGCAGGGTGGCGCCATCGTCCTGACGTCGTCGACGGCCGGCCTCAAGGCGATCGACGGCAGCGAGGGGGTGGCGTTCGAGAGCTACACCGCGGCCAAGCACGGGGTGGTGGGCCTCATGCGCGCGTTCGCCAAGTCGCTGGCACCGCACTCCATCCGGGTCAACACCGTCCACCCCACCGGGGTGAACACGCCGATGATCGTGAACGAGGCGATACAGCGCATGCTGGCGGCCAGGGCGGCGACAGGAGTGGAGACGCTCAAGAATCTCCTTCCGGTGGAGATGGTCGAGCCCGTCGACATCTCCAACGCCGTGCTCTGGCTGGTCTCCGACGCGGCCCGCTACGTGACTGGCGTGACGCTGCCCGTCGATGCGGGGTTCACGATTCGATGAGAACGCTGCAGCTCCCTCCTGCTCCTCGGACGCGAGGGTCGGGATCTCGTCGATGGCGACGCGGCCGGTGGCCGGCTCATTCGACCGTCACGCTCTTGGCCAGGTTCCGCGGCTGATCGATGTCGACGTCGCGCAGGAGCGCCGCGTGGTACGCCAAGAGCTGCAGCGGGACGTTCAACACCATGGGATCGATCTCCGGTTCGAGCTTCGGCACCAGAATGGCCTCACCGGTCAGGTCGTACAGGGCACTCGAGTGGCCGATGGCGATCACGGGGCCGCCGCGGGATTGGATCTCTCGGATGGTGGCGACGTTCTTGTCGAAGAGCTCGTCGTCGGGGATGATCACGAACGTCGGGAGCTCGGGGCAGATGAGCGCCAACGGCCCATGCTTGAGCTCGGAGGCCGGGTAGGCCTCAGCGTGAATGTACGAGACCTCCTTCAGCTTCTGGGCCGCCTCGGCGGCGACGGGGAATCCCCGCACCCGCCCCACGAAGAAGGCGCTGGTCATCTCCCGGTAGCGCGCCGCCACCTCGCGGGCCTGACCCTCGGTGGCCAACGCAGCGTGTAACGCTGCCGGGAGCGCCTCGAGGGATGCGATCAACCGCCCCCCCTCGCCCTGTCCGAGATCGCGGATACGCCCGAGGTGGAGGGCAAGGAGGGTGAAGGCGGTCACGGTGGAGGTGAAGGACTTGGTGGAGGTGACCGAGATCTCGGGTCCGGCGTGCAGGTAGATCCCTCGACCGCAGGCCCGGGCGATGCTCGATCCCACGACGTTGACGATGCCCAACACCGTTCCGCCCTTGCGGCGGATCTCCTGCACGGCGCGCAGCGTGTCGAGGGTCTCGCCCGATTGGCTCACGGCGACATAGACGGTGTCCGCCTCAATGATCGGATTGCGATAGCGGAACTCCGAGGCGGGCTCAGCGTCGGCCGGAATCCGCGCGATGCGTTCGATCAACTGGGCCCCCGCCAGGCCGGCGTAGTACGCGGAGCCGCAGCCGAGAATCTGCACGCGCCGGGTACGGAGGATCTCCTGGGCACTGAGCTCGATGCCGCCGAGGTGGGCCGTGGCGAAACGCGGCTCGAGCCGGCCTGAGAGCGTGCGGCGCACGGCGTCGGGTTGTTCGAAGATCTCCTTGCGCAGGTAGTGCTCGTACTCGCCCTTGTCGTACGTGCCTGCGCTCCAGTCCACGGTCTCGACGCCCTTGGTGCGCTCCGTACCCTCGATGCTGAGCGTGCGGAAATGGTCCCGTTCGAGGACGGCGATCTCCCCGTCGTCGAGGTAGGCGATCTGCTGGGTGTAGCGGATGAGCGCGCCGACGTCCGACGCCACGAAGTGCTCGTTCTCGCCGATGCCGATCACCACCGGGCTGCCGTTGCGTGCCGCCACAATCTGCGTCGGATTCTCGAGGTCGAGGACGGCGATGCCGTAGGTGCCCTCTATCGCCCCGAGGGCTTCCCGCACCGCCTCGGCCAAGGCCGGGGCGCGGGAAAGGGCGATCAGGTGGGCCAGGACCTCACTGTCGGTGTCAGAGCGGAAGACGTGCCCTCGCGCCAGCAGCGAGTCCTTGATGGCCTGGGCATTGTCGATGATCCCGTTGTGCACCACAGCGATGCGGCCACTCGGGTCCGTGTGCGGATGGGCATTGACCGCATTCGGAACTCCGTGGGTGGCCCACCGGGTGTGGCCGATGCCGATGGTTCCCGAGAAGCCGGCGGGGGTCGTCGCACGCAGCTGGCTGATCTTGCCCTTGACCTTGTGGATCCTGAGGGTGCCGCCGTCGATGACCGCCATCCCCGCCGAGTCATAGCCGCGGTATTCGAGGCGGGACAGGCCGTCGAGCACCATGGGCACGGCATCGCGATACCCGACACATCCGACAATCCCGCACACGGCTCAGTACCGCCCCGTCTTGGCCTTGGACTCGTCGTAGACCGCCTGCAACTTCCCGACCAATCCCTCGGTGGCGGCGTGCACAGCAGAACGCGAGACCCGCCCACCCCCGGTTCGGGCCGGCGGGGGTATGCCGGGCCCGATCACGATCTGAATGGTGAAGGGCTTGGGGATGGCACTCCCCTTGGGCATGGACAGGTCCGAGCCACCGATGCCGATCGGCACGATCGGCGCACCGGTGCGGGCGGAGAGGAAGGCGGCACCCTCCATCAGATCCTCGATGACCGGCCCTTCGCGGCGGGTGCCTTCGGGGAAGAGCACCAGGCACTGGCCCAGCTTCAGGATCTCTTCGGCCCGCTGCAGCGCCTCGCGGTCGGCCGACTCCCGGTGGACGGGAAAGACGCCCAGGTAGAGCAGCAACCTGCCCAGCGCCTTGTGCTCCCACAGCGAGTCCTTGGCCATGAAGAACAACTTGCGCCTGGTGCACAAGGCCGTGAACCCGAANNCGCATGACGCGGTACCCGATCTTCCGGGTCGGCTCAATGGCGAACTCCTGGTGGCGACCCGGCGCCGGGCGAGGTGAAGAGACCTGGGGCTCCGGGTCGGATCCGGGTGTGCTCACAGCCACGACAACACCTCCTCGACTACATCTTGCACGGTGCGCCCGGTCGTATCGAGGAGGTGCGCGTCGTCGGCCCGGGTCAGGGGTGAGGCGGCCCGGGTCGAGTCGATACGATCCCGCCGCGCCACCCCGGCCGCCGACTCGTCGTGGCGCCGGCGAGCCCGCTCCTCGGGAGAAGCCGTAAGGTAAACCTTTACCTCAGCTTTAGGGAACACGACAGCCCCAATGTCTCGACCCTCAACCACTCCTCCACCCTTTGCCGCGGCCCAGGCCCGCTGGAGACGGACCAGGTGCGAACGCACTTCGGCGTTGGCCGCCACCACCGAGACGGCCTGACCCACTTCGGGCGAACGGATGACGCCCGTCACATCCTGGCCGTCGATGACCACCTGCGGGCCGACGACGATCTGCGCCGTGGCCGCCAAGGCAGCGACGGCGTCGTGATCATCCGCAGCAATATGACGGGCCAGGGCCAGGGCGGCCACGGCGCGGTACATGGCTCCCGTATCGAGGCGATCGAGCCCCAGCTCGGCCGCCACGGCGCGCGAGACCGTCGACTTTCCCGCCCCAGCCGGGCCGTCGATCGCGATGAGCAGGGCCCGGGGAGCCGGAGGCTCGAGGCCCGTCAGACGGGCGAGATCGTCGGCGAATCCCGGATAGCTCGTCTCGACTGCACCGAACCCGGTGATCAAGCTGCGCTCGCCGGGGGTGACGGCCATGGCGGCCACGGCGGCCGCCATGGCCATGCGGTGATCGCCGTGGCTGTCGAAGCGGGTGCGCCGGAGTGCGGCGGGACCGACCCCGGTGATCGACAACGTGTCGCCCTCGGCATGGGCGGCGGCCCCGAAGGCGGTCACCATCTCGATCACGGCCTGCAGGCGATCCACTTCCTTGACCCGCAACTCCCCCACGTCGGTGAAGACGGTCGTCCCCTCGGCGACCGCAGCGGCCACCGCCAGAGCCGGGATCTCGTCGAGCGATGGGATCTCCGCCGCGGCCACCTTGGTGGCCGCGAGCGGTGGGGCGCCGGCTTCCGGGGCCGACGCCCGGATGGTCGCGGTGCCGTCGGGATCGGGGGTCACCGTGACCCGTGCCCCCATGCGCTGGAGCACCGAGACGTACCCCAGCCGGGCCGGGCCCTGATAGATCCCCACGACTTCCACGCTGCTCCCGGGCACCACGCAGCCAGCGACGACGAAGAAGGCCGAGGCGGAAGGATCGCCCGGCACGGTGCGGGGTGAGACCGGGCGCAGGGCCGAGGGGTGGATCGTGACGATACGCCCCTCTCCCCACACCTCGACGGTGAGGTCCGCCCCCGCTTCGACCAGCATCTCCTCGGTGTGGGCGCGCGTCGTGACCCGCTCCCGCACGATGGTCGGCCCTTCGGCCGAGAGGCCGGCCAGCAGAATGGCGGACTTCACCTGGGCGCTGGCCACCTTGGTCGTCCAGTCGATCCCGTGCAGGGTCCCGCCCTTCACACGCAGCGGGGGCCGGCACGACGGACCCGACCCCTCCACGGACGCCCCCATCAACTCGAGCGGCTCCGCCACCCGGTCCATGGGCCGGGCGCTGAGCGATGCATCGCCGATCAAGACGGTCTCCCAGTCGAACCCCGCCACCAGGCCGGCCAGCAACCGCATGGACGTGCCCGAGTTGCCGCAATCGAGGGGGGTCCGAGGCTGGTGGAGCAGGCTTCGCCCCCCGTGCAACGTCACGCCGCCGTCGGCTGCCCGGTCGACGCGGACACCCATGGCCTCGACCGCGGCCAGCGACGCCGCCACGTCGGCACCGTCGGACAAGCCGTAGATCACCGAGGTGCCCTCGGCGAGAGCGGCGAACAGGACCGCCCGGTGTGAGATGGATTTCTCCCCCGGCGTGCGTACCGAACCACGGCAGGCCACCCCACCGTTCACCACGAGAATCCGCGGTGCCGTCACGAGAGTTTCTCGGCGCGGCAGTGATAGCCCCGGGCCTCGATGGCGTCACGCAGGAGTTCGGCCTCTGCGGTGTCGACGACGAGGATGAGCACGCCACGCGGGCCCTCGGCGGAGTGTGCGATCTCTATGTCGTAAATGCTGATCCCCCCATCGGCCGCCAATGACGTGATCTCGGCCAACACGCCGTGGCGGTCGGGCACCGGTATCCGGAGCTCGGACAGGTTGTCGGGCCGGACGATCCGGGCCGGAAGGTTGCGCCGGGCGTGGCTGGCCCGCTGCAGCACCCCGAAGATCGCGGCGCGGTCGTTGCCGGCCACCCGATCGCGCATGACGGTGAGCTCGGCCAACAGTGCCTCGAGTGCCTCGACGATTGGACCCGCGTTCTCCGAGCAGATGTCGGGCCAGATGCCCGGGTGTCCAGCCGCCACGCGGGTCATGTCCCGGAAGCCCCCGGCGGCCAGGCGGAGCAGTGCTGCGTTCTGTTCGGCCCCCACCGTGGCGGCGTTCATGAGGGTGGCGGCCACCAGGTGGGGCACGTGGGAGACCACGGCCACGAGGCGGTCGTGGTCATCGGGAGTGAGGACGAGCACGTCGGCGCCGAGCTCGGCCACCACTCCCTGAAGGCGGTCGAACGCGTCGAGGTCGGTCGCACTGGTCGGCGTCAGCACCCACACCGCGCCTTCGAAGAGGTCGGGGGCGGCCCCGCACAGGCCGATCTGCTCCGATCCGGCCATGGGGTGCCCGCCGATGAACCGGGGATGATCGGCGGCGTCGACGATGGCGGTCTTGACCCCGCTGACGTCGGTGACGACCGTATCGTGCCGGCGCCCCGGCGTGGCCAGGATCCGGCCGACCTCCTCGGCCACCGCCGCCGCCGGTGTGGCGATGAAGACGATCTGGGCCTCGAGGTCGTCACCGGCCTGATCGATGACCCCGGTGTCGAGGGCCTCGGCGAGGGCGTCAGCGTCAGCGTCGAGTCCGGCGACGTGCCAACCGCGCTGGCGGAGGGAGAGGGCTATGGAGCCACCGATGAGGCCAGTCCCCACGACGAGCGCCCGCGGGCGCGCCCCGCCGTCAGCCCGGGAGGTCATCGCGGAGCCCTTGGGCACCGTGGAGATAGACGTGGCGGATGTCGTCCCTGCTCTTGGTGGTGTGGACATGGAGCAGGACGCGAATGCACAGGGGCATGGCGCCCGGTACGGCAATCTCCGCCGCACACAGGAGCGGCACCGCCCCGAACCCGATCTCCCTGATGGCGGTGGCCGGGAAGATGCTGGTCACATCCGCCGTGGCGGTGAACAGCACGCTGACGATGTCGTCCTCCGCCAGGTCATTGCGCTCCATCAGGCGCAAGATCAGCTCCTGCGACCGCTGCGTCACCTGCTCCACGCTGTCTTCATCGACAGTGGTGGCCCCGCGCAGACCCCGGACCATGAGAGGTGCAGACATGGCCGCTCACTCTACTGCTGGAGGGTCGGGGACCGAGCCGGAGCCGGAGCGCCCGGGCCTGAGACGTGACTGAGATACCTGCAGATGGTCGGGCCAGAGGTGTAGCGTCCTACCCGCGAGAAGCTCCAGCGCACCAACGTGGTCACCGGCTGGATGCTGTAAGGGGGGTCGTACGGATGAGGGTTGCTGCCATGCGGAACGGTCTGCTGGGCGGTCGCATTCTTTGTGCGATGGCTCTGGCGGCCGGCTTGACCTTGGTCAGCGGTGCCATGGGCCAACCGGCCGGCGCGGCGTCGAGCAAGGCTCCGATGGTCATCGGTGACCTCTGCAGTTGCACCGGCCCCGAGGCGTCGACGATCTCCCAGACCACCGATGTCGTCAATGCGTGGGCGTCATCGGTCAACGCCAAGGGCGGCATCGGCGGGCACAAGGTGCAGATCGTCGTCAAGGACGACGGCTACAACCCGACCACCTCGTTGGCCGACGCCCAGGCCCTGGTCCAGCAGAACCACGTCATCGCCATCTTCGACAACAGCGACGAGGACACGGTGTGGGCCAGCTACATCAAGACGCAGAAGGTCCCGGTCTTCGGGGCCACCGAGGCCAACGCCGGCTACCAGAACTCGGACTTCTTCCCCCCCGGCGGCACCTTCAACTACTCCGACGGGGCGGGCGCGGTGGCGGCCCACAAGGCAGGCATCAAGACCGAGGCCATCCTCTACTGCGTCGAGGTGGCCATCTGCCAGCAGTCGTCCATAGAGGCCCAGACGATCCTCCCCAAGCTCGGCATGAAGCTCGTCTTCTCGGCGGGCATCGGATTCGCCGCACCCAACTACTCGGCGCAGTGCCTGGCCGCCAAGCAGTCCGGGGCCCAGTCCATGGCCGTGGGCGATGCATCGGCCATCGTGACCAAGGTGGCCCAGAACTGCGCCACCCAGGGCTACAGCCCGATCGAGCTGAGTGCCGACGGCTCGGTCGCCATTGCCTGGCTGGGTGTCCCGGCCATGAACGGGAACATCGACGTGCAAGGCGACATCCCGTGGTTCGTGCACAACGCGGCGACCAAGCCGATGTACGACGCCCTGAACAAGTACGCACCGGGCGTGACCACGGGACCGAACTTCGGCGAAGTGGTCGTGCAGTCCTGGGCCGCCAGCGTCTTGTTCGAGCTGGCGGCGAACGCGGGCCACCTGAGTGCGAAGCCGACGTCGGCCCAGATCCTGAACGGCATCTACACCCTCAAGAACACGACCCTCGACGGGCTCTCCGCCCCGATCACGTTCCACAAGGGCCAGCCCGCATCCAACCCCTGCTTCTATGAGATGGGGATCAAGAACGCGAAGTTCGTGACGCTGGGTGGGGGCAAGCCGTTCTGCGTGCCGAAGAGCCTGGCGGTCAAGTAGAGCCGCTTTTGCCAAGGGGCTCATGGAAATGAGGGTTGCTGCCATGCGGAACGGTCTGCTGGGAGGTCGCGTTCTTTGTGCGATGGCTCTGGCGGCCGGCCTGACCTTGGTCACGGGTGCCATGGGCCAACCGGCCGGCGCGGCGTCGAACAAGGCTCCGTTGGTCATCGGTGACCTCTGCAGCTGTACCGGCCCCGAGGCCTCGACGATCTCCCAGACCACCAATGTCGTCAATGCGTGGGCCTCGTCGATCAACGCCAAGGGCGGGATAGACGGGCACAAGGTGCAGATAGTCATCAAGGACGACGGCTACAACCCCGCCACCTCGCAGGCCGACGCACAAGCGCTGGTCCAGCAGAACCACGTCATCGCCATCTTCGACAACAGCGACGAGGACACGGTGTGGGCGACCTACATAAAGAAGCAGCACGTTCCGGTCATCGGGGCCACCGAGGCCAACACCGGCTACCAGAACCCGGACTTCTTCCCCCCAGGCGCCACCATCAACTACGACGGCGGAGCGAACGCTGTCGAGGCCAAGAAGGCCGGCATCAAGACCGAGGCCATCCTCTACTGCGTGGAGGTGACCATCTGCCAGCAGTCCGTCGGCACGACCCGGACGCTCCTGCCCAAGCTCGGCATGAAGCTGGTCTTCTCGACCGGCATCGGATTCGCCGCCCCCAACTACTCGGCCCAATGTCTGGCCGCCAAGCAATCGGGAGCCCAGGCCATTGCCGTGGCCGATGCCTCGGCCATCGTGACCAAGGTGGCGCAGAACTGCGCCACCCAGGGCTACGACCCGATCGAGCTGAGCGGCGACGGCTCGGTCGCCATCGCCTGGCTCGGTATCCCCTCCATGAACGGGAACCTCGACGTGCAGGCCGACATCCCGTGGTTCGTGCACAACGCCGCGACCAAGCCGATGTACGACGCGCTGTCCAAATACGCTCCCGGCGTGACGACGGGGCCGAACTTCGGCGAGGTGGTCGTGCAGTCGTGGGCCGCCGGCGTGCTGCTCCAACTGGCGGCGGGTGCCGCCAACCTGAGTGCGAACCCGACTTCCGCCCAGATCCTCCGTGGCCTCTACGCCCTCAAGAACACGACCCTCGACGGGCTGACGGCACCGATCACCTTCCACAAGGGGCAGCCCGCCGACAACCCCTGCTTCTTCGACATGGGGATCAAGAACGGGAAGTTCGTGGCCCTGAACGGCGACAAGCCTTACTGCGTGCCCAAGAGGCTGGCGACGAACGCTTAAGACTGGCGTCCGGCGGCTGCGGCCAGGGCGCGCACCTCGACTCCGGTCAGCTCCCTCCAGTGGCCTGGGGCGAGCCCGGTGTCGCGCAGCGTGGCGATGCGCGTGCGCACCAGTCGGCGCACCGGATGGCCGATGGCATCGCACATGCGGCGCACCTGCCGGTTCTTGCCTTCGTGGATGACGAGGCGCAGGACCCCCGGTGACAGCACGCCCACCGCCGCCGGCGCCGTGCGCCCGTCCTCGAGCTCGACGCCCTGGCGCAATTGGCGCAAGGCCCCCGGGGACGGTGTGCCGTTGTCAACCTCGGCCACGTACTCCTTGTCCACCCCGTGCGACGGGTGCGTCAGCAGCTGGGCCAGCGCACCGTCGTTGGTCAGGATCAAGAGCCCTTCGGTGTCGAGGTCCAATCTTCCGACCGAGAAGACCCGGGGCTCGGAGGGCACCAGGTCGACCACGGTCGGCCGTCCCTGCGGATCGGCTGATGTCGTGATGACCCCGGCCGGCTTGTTCAAGAGGTAGTAGACGAGGTCGGGCGCAACCGGGAGCAGGATGCCGTCCACCTCGACGCGCGCCGTGCGCACGTCGACCCGGCGGCCCAGCACGGCCACCTTCCCGTCCACGGTGACACGCCCGTCCGCGATCAGTTCCTCACAGACGCGGCGCGATCCCTGCCCGGTCCGAGCCAACACCTTCTGCAGGCGTTCGCCGGTCTTTTCGGGTGCAGAGTTGTCCAAGGCACGATCTGCCTGATCAGGCATCTTGGATGCCGGATCCTTCCGAGGCGTTCCGCGCCGGCCGGTTGGGATACCCGTGGCGGCGCAATCGACTCCGGCGCCCACTGATGTGCTTCACAGACCAATACTCGCGCGATCGCAAGGTTCTCTGAGCGGCTCCGGCAGCCGGATCTCGCCCGTTCGTTGGCCTTCCATCTTCGTCAGGTGTCCCCTACGTGTGTGGTGTGCTTTGTTCAGCTGTGCACAAATGTGGGGGCACCGTTGGATCGGGAGCGCCGGCGGCGGCGTGCCAGACGCCGAAATTGATCGAGGATTACGATCACGACCGCTACAGCAGCGACCAAGCCGAGATTCTGGATCACCAGCGTCCAGTTATGAGAGGAGATACGTTCGATCTGGTCACACAGAAGAAGGAGGGCCTCGTTGAGAAAGAACCGGTCCGTACCGGATGCGACCGTTATCCCGGTACTGATCTATCCCGATGTCCGAGCGGCCGTGGCCTGGCTCACGGAGGTCTTCGGATTTGTCGAACGTGTGCGGATCGGGGACAACCACAGATCACAACTACGTTTCGGCGACGGTGCGGTGATTGTGGGCGACGTGCGAGGTGACCGTCACCCCCCACGCGCGGGCGAGGTCACCCATTCCGTCATGGTGCGCGTGGACGACGCCCGCGCTCACTGCGAACGAGCCCGCGCTGGTGGTGCGCGCATACTCATGGAACCGACCGATATGCCCTTTGGAGAGCGCCAGTACAACGCCGAGGACCCAGCGGGCCATCAGTGGACGTTCACCGAGACGCTTGCTGATCTGGATCCCGCGGAATGGGGTGGAGAAGCGGTCGAGCCGCAGAGAGCCTTCCTTGCGACCGAACGAACCAAATGGGGCTGATGTGCGTCATTGTGATCGTGCTGTGGAAACGAAGAGTGGAACGATGGCCACTTGTCCTCCTTGCGCTCGGCGTGGTGGCCCTGAGCAGCTGTTCTTCGTCCGGAGGGTCGGGTACCGTCACCGGCATATTCGAAACCTCCGGAGGCCCACCGGGGTATCAGTCCCATCGATTGCCCGGCAACGTGGTCTTTCGCGATGAAAAGGGTGACCATGTGTCGGTGCGTGTAGGGGTGTCCGGTGATGTGGTGGTTCACCTGCCAGCCGGAACGTACACGGCGGTGGGCCACAGTCCGATGATCCACAGTGGGTCCGGCGAAATGGCCTGTGATGCGTTGCACCCCGTTGTGGTCAGGGCCGGCCACACGCAACGAGTGACAGTCGCTTGCCAATTGATGTGACCGGGCCAAGCCCACTGACCGATGGCAGAGGGCCTCAGTTCGGAGGATAGGCGGCCTGTCCGATGCGGGAGATGGCGGTACGGAACCTGTCAAGGCCTTTGA
>PMLV01000001.1 GCA_003160635.1 Acidimicrobiaceae bacterium
ACCCCTCGGGAGTCGTGTTCCTTTCGATAGATGGTCGCCGGCAATTCCAGGGCGACCTTCACGGGACCTTCGAGGTCCAGATCCCAGCCGATTTCGACACGATCGGCAATCACGCCGTGACAGCCACGTTCATCGGAGACAATCAATATCGCGGGTCGACGAGCCCGCCCCTCACGCAGCAGGTGACCGCGGGAGAGTCAGGGCCCAAGACCAACCTTCCAGCCACGACCAAGAACAGCCCGCCGAGCACCTGATAACGGCGAGTCCTAAAGACCTGAGTTCGCGGCGGCGTATCTGGTCAGATCCCCGGTTCCACGACCTCCGGGATTCCTTTCCAGGTGAACGCTCAGCTCTTGAGGGCGCGCTCCAGTCAACCCCGGCGACACCTGTAATCCTCAGCGGCGATGTGCGCGTCGGGATCGAGTCAGAGGTTCGCGGCGACCGCGGGGAGCTGATCGCTCACGAGTGGGACCACCTCGTCGGTCACCTCGAGTCCGAGGGGTCTTGCGCGTTGGCCTAGGAGAGTTTGGCGAAACGTGCGGCCATAACGACCCAACGTATCGGAGCGATGGGAGCCGGGTCGCTATCTCAGATCGCGGGTGGGTCACCCCATCCCGCTAATCGCGGACGGCTTAGACGCTCGTCCTGCGCCGGGTCATGACCGCCTGGACCACGGCGATGATCGCCAAGATAAGAAACACCGGCACGCTGATGAGGAACATCGTGAAGACGACGTCGCCGAACTGGTAACCGAAACTGCTGTGATTTTTGATGTTCCCGAATGGCGCGGCGACTACGAACAGCACCACGGATGTAGCCAGAGAGATGAGCAGAATCTTGCGGGTGACTCTCATCGCTCGGCCCCTTCCACGTTGCCGTGGTCGGCCCGGAGCATACGGGCTCCGGGCTCGCGCTGTTTCGTCGACGGTTTGCCCCGTGGGGGTGCGCGGTGAGCGGGCTAGAGCAGGGCATCGAACTCGGTCAAGAGTTGGCGAGCGAGCGCCATGATCCCGTTGAACGCGACATCGACCCCTCGATCAGTCTCGGGGAGCACGATCGTTCCTTTGCAGGTCCATTCCACCTTCACATCCGGGTCTCTCCCAGGAATGGGCTCACCGCAGAGTTAAGCGGGACTTTGGTCTCTATTCGCGGGCGCTATGTGGGCGCACCGTGAGGGTACAGGTCCCGCAAAAAAGAGATCCCTTCAAAAGCCGGCAGCGGTCGACGCTGACGCACAAACCCTAAGGAGGGACGATGGAGACCTTGGTCCACGAGAAGCCTCATGCGACGACACGACCACTTCGGCACCTAACCTTCCCCTTCCCGCAAGCTGCATACCCGTTCAGTAACCCCGCCGACGAGTGCCCTGTATGCCACTCGGAACAAATGTGTTGGATTGCGAACGCGAATCTTGAGTACAACTACTTGTGCGAGGTGTGCGGCCGATGCTGGTCGTTGAGTTCCGACGGTGTGACCCGCGTGAGCCCTATGTCATGCCCAGACTGCGACCATCGTGAGGCCTGCTTGGAGGAGCTCCGCAAGGAGCTCGCAGCGTGCTGTTGGCTGCCCACGGATCAGTAGGGATCGGCTGCAGGCCAGCGTGTCGACCCCCGACTTAGGGCCGACTGATGCGCTCGGTGGTCGTGGAGGGTGCGGCCTTGACGAAGCGACCGCGGCTCGCGAGGCGCTTGGCCTCTGGCCGCTGCTCGATCGGTAGGTCCAAACTCTAGAGCGTGGGTGCGACACACCGGCTCCACGAGCTTCGCACCGAGGGCTCTGCACCCGAGTTGGGTGCGAAGGGAGCCGTCCGGCGCAGGGACTCGCGGTCTGATGGACCGCGAGTCAGCGGTCGATCCGCACATGCAGCCTTGGGACCGCCGAGTCAGCAGCCCGCGAGTCGTCTCGCCGATCGGGATCGAGGTAGGGGCCCGCCGTTGGACCCTCGGCGACGCGAGGATCTCATGCCGCGACTTGAGCTCAAAGAACTCGACACCCCTGCGCGATGATGAAATCGATGATCTCGATCTCTGAATTGCTACCGGGCCATAGCAGTCGGTCATCACGGAGCCCGCTCGACCGGCGTCGGCCGACACCCACCCGGTTAGCAACCTCGGGTTTAAGACGGTCTGACCCGGTGTTCCGTGGACCGCGAGTCGGGCTACAGAGCATTCTGATACTTCGAGTTTGCGCGTCTCGTGATCGCCCCAATTCCACCGAACGCCGCCCGGCTACGAGAAACAATGATCAAAGAATGCTTCCGAGGCCTTCCGGTCGACGCTGATCCTTAGGTGCCCCTCGACGCGTTCAATGTTCAGGGTCGGACAGAAGAACCCCTGGTCTCCTACGAAGAAAAACGGGGAGCCGCTCACATCGCGGCGCTCACCCTCATGCCAATCGGCATGGACCACCTGAGCGGCTTCGGGGCCCGGAATGGCGATCCCCATGGACGCGGCGATCGTGGCGAGTACGGCGGGATCAGAAACGTCGCGTCCTTGTTCGAACAACGCAGTGCGCAAGGCCAGACTGACCTCTTCACCGGTCCGGTCATCGCTCAAATACGCGGATGCCTCTAGCATGAGTGCCGGAAGCGACGTTCGGGGAAACTGGTTCGAGTTGAACCCGGCGAAGAGATCGGGCGTAGTCGCTGCTCGCAACTCGGCGATCTCCTCGCCAACCAGCTCACCTCTCAATGGCTTGCCGTTCACGAGTTCCAGCGGCCAGGAGCGGACCCTGATCACGACATCGTGACGCTCGAGTAGGTCGCGTCGCTCAACGAGGCGGCGAAGCGCAACGTGGGAAAATGGACATGTAACATCGGCATACACCTCGATCGTTTGCACCACACCTTGAGTATGACTCTCGCGGGCGCAATAACACGGTCCGTGGAGCATGCAAGTGGGGCTCCAAGATCAGGCCGCGTTGGCAAGCGAGCGCATCCTGTCGGACTGCAATGAAGTGACCCTCGGTCCCGAGTTCCCTGCGTCTCGGGTTGGGGGCAGCCGTGAGTCGGGCCGCGCCTCCGACGACGCGAGGGGTTCGACTCGCGGTTCGGTGGATCGCGAGTCGTCGACCGGTAGCCGACTCGCGGTCTCACGGACCGCGAGTCATGACGATAGGTTCGTACCGCACGATCGCTGGGAGGCGCGAGCAATGTTCAAAACGATTGTTGTCGGCACGGACGGATCAGACACTGCCGCGCGCGCCGTGCGGATCGCAGGGGAGCTGGCAGCGGCATCCAATGACGCGGTCCTGCATATCGTGAGCGTCGACAAGGGGGTGTCACGCACTGCTGTGGCGTTAGCGGAGACAAGTCCCACCGGAACCACCATTACCGGAGCACTGTCGGAAGATGACGCCGTCAAAGGCCGCGAGAACGTCCTCAAACGGGCTGCCGATTCGGTGTCCCGCACAGCGCCGCACATTGAGACTCATGCCCGGATCGGAAGCCCGGCCGAGGTCCTCTGCGAGGTCGCCGAGCAAGTCCACGCCGACCTCATCGTCGTCGGGAATCGTGGGATGCAGGGCGGTCGTCGAGTCCTGGGAAGCGTTCCGAACAGCGTGTCGCACCACGCACCGTGCAGCCTCCTCATCGCCGACACCGGATGAATCTCAGACCCCAGAGGTGCTCTGCTGGTCCCCCGCACACCCCGGGGTCGGGTGTTGGCGATCGCGAATCAGGCAGCCTGCCAGCGGTCAACTTGTAGGTGCACAGCCGCCGTCGGACGGATCGTGAAACAAAGGCGGGGTCATCCCGCGTTAATGCGGGCAAGCGGGCCTGTGACCCACGCCACGTCTGGGTCACCGTGCATGCCTACCCACGGTGTTCCCCGATCCTCGCAGAGTCGTACAACCGAGTTGGCCCTAAAGACGGGCGTCCGCTACGTCGATCCTGTGGAGATCGCGTCCCAATAGGCAGCTGTCCGGCGGGCGACGGGGGCGTCGGAGACTGGAGGTCTAGTGGGGACCGGGATCGTGCGCTCGGCGATGATCGCGGCCGTCGCGGCCGGGTTCTTCATGATTGGCGCCGCGCCAAGCGGCGCCGCGTCGAAGACAAGCGCCAGTGTGCAAAACGCCAAGGTGCTGTTCGTGGTGAACGGCGCCAGCGGGAGCTTTACACCGACGACAGCGACGCCAGGTACGTTCAACTTGGCGCTCAGCGGTGTGAACCCTGATGTCACCTGGTTCACGGATCGCCCCCAACGAGCCGCAGGGACCGTGACACCCGATGCGGCCCTGTTAGCGATCGGCTTCAAAGAGCAGGGTGTCGGCCCACCGAACGCCGTGGTCTCGCTTCGAAGCGGCGATCCCGCCCACGACACGCTCGCGGTAAAGCTCACCACACCGGCCTACGATCCCACGACTGGGACCCTGTCCTTCATCGCCACCCCGCTCGCCCAACCCAAGCGGGCGCTCGGCCCTGACCTCAGCTCGTTCGACTCCCGCCTCGATCGCACACTCCCTGCGTCGTTCGGTGCCGTGTCGCTATTCATCGACGATACGAGCGCTCCAGTCAACGCCGACGGTCAACTTGGTACCGGAGTGGGCGAGTACTGGGTGAACGCGGGCGTGACCTTTGGGGTCGGTAAGGGCGTTGGGGTTTCGATCAAATACAAGAGTGGGTACTGCGTCAACGGCGCGTCGAATGAGTCCTTCACGACATCGCAGGCATCGGAGCGACACAAGTTCTCTCTGCTGGCCAGCCAGTCGTTTCCGATCTGCATGCAAGCGCCCAGCCTTGGTTTTTGGGACGTCACCCTGACAAACCTCGTCCCAGGCAAGGTCATCACGACGGGCCTCAAGCTTCTTCAACTCGGGATTGGGGGGAAATACGCTGCGGGCTGCAGCCTTACCCCTGGTCTCCAATGCAAACAAAATGGATTGGAAGTTGAGATCACGAAATAGGGATCCGGGCCTGGACCAACGTAGGCGGGCTCGGGCCGGTGCCCGGTCCCGCGCGCGAACGGCAAATGCGTCCTGCTCCGGTGCCGCTTCTCCCGTCCCGCTCCTCCTGGTGTTGCTTGAAGTCCTGGGCGATTGAGGATTTGAATTTCTGAACCACCGGGCGGTCCATGGGCCCTCGTAAGCGTGAAAGCGGGCGACGGTGCCGGCCCGACAAGCCCCGGTCTGCTGGGCTTCATGAGTCTGTCGGCAGCCCAACTGGCCTGGGGTGACTCGCGGTTTCGGGGATCGCGAGTCGGCGACAGGGACCGCTGATCGTTTAGACCGAGGTAAATGACAAGTTGAGGTGCCCCGATCGCCGCGCGGTATGGCTACCTCGACTACGTCGGCTCCGTTGTGTCCTGCGTCCCGTCGTTGCCGGCAGGACTGACTTGAGCACCAGCCGTTGCGAGTGCGGTCAGGAAGTGCGCGGTCAGCTCACGGCCCTTCTTTAGGTTGCCAAGAACCCGCATGGACTCCGCCAGGTCGTGTCCCGGTAACCCTGGGGAAATGCGAAAGCCGACGGGCTCCACGACGTAGGTCTTCGATCCGACGCTCACTTTCGTGCCGACGCCCATGCTGCCCTTGTTGTTGGATGCCAGCACGTCGCGGACGGGCGCCTCAGCAATCACGTCGCCTTTGCGCTTGCGCAGCACGACTCGACCGTCACGCACAGAGACGGAGCCTCTTTGGTCGAGCCACCGCCACCCTGTACCAATTCTCGCAGTCATATCAAACGTGGGGTCGGGCTCGTTGGGCATCGCCAGAGCGTATTGGATACAACAGAGCGGCTCGGATGGACACAAGGAGCGTCGTTTGTCGAGCACGGTCGCCGACTCGCGGTCCAGGAAACCGCGAGTCGGGAGGTGGCTGTAAGGGGCGGGGCCATCGCCGGACTAGCGGTCCAGCCGATCGTGGTTCAGCCGTTCAGGCCGGCCGAGCCACCGCCGCCAGCTCGCCCGGGCCCTCAAAATGGGACTCCGGCCGGGTCGATTCCGTGCCGATACCTCCCATGCATTGGCAGAGCGGGAGGTCGTAGTGGCACGGATTCGAGGGCTTCTCGGCTCATTCTTTGTGGCCAGCCTCGCCGCCTCGGTCCTGCTCGTCGCCACGATGTCGGGTACCGCCTCCGCCTCGCACAAGCAGACCCCGATCCTTGAATGCGTCTTCAAGGACACCGGCACCGGCAAGTGGAACACCCTCTGGGGCTATGACAACACGTCGGGTTCGGTCGAGAACATCCCGATCGGGACGGGCAACGAGTTCTCACCCGGCGCGCAGAGCCAGGGTCAACCCACCGCCTTCCAGCCTGGTCAGCATGACAACGTCTTCGTTGTGACCTGGAGCGGCAGCGGCACTCTCACGTGGACACTCAATGGTCAGTCCGCTTCAGCGACGACGAGCTCAACGAAATGCTCGCAGAATCCGGTCCCGATCGTTCCGGGCACCGGGAACTGGAACCTCGCGCTCCCGGTCGTTCTGGTCGCGCTGATGACGCTGGGGCTGGGCCTCTACAGCTGGCGCTTCGGCACTGGCCTCTTCGTCCCCCCGCGTCGGCATCAAGACAGTCCTACACCTCAGCAATAAGGCCTACTCGGCACGACGGCGCCGACCGTGAGGACCAGCATCCCCTTTGACACCGTCACTCGGCAAGCTCCTGGTCGGGGGATCGCGAGTCGGCTGAAGCCACTGAAACCCTCGACTCGCGGTTTGGGGGACCGCGAGTCGCGGTCCATCGAACCGCGAGTCAGCGAGGTAGGCGGCTGCCCGACCCGAGGCCTAAAGATTGCCGACCAATATCTCGGTCTCTGAAGATGGTCGAACTCCGCATCCGACACGAGAGTGCGGCGTTAGCCGCCGTCTTCGTTGTGTAGGCCGGCCTGGCTAGCCGCCGCTCGTCAGGTGGTGACGAAAGCTGCGCACCGTTGCCTCGACGACGCGGTCGTGGCCCCAGCGCAGCGCGGGGTGGGCGACCCGTGCTGCCATCCTCATGGGACGCTGCATCATCTCGAGTGTCCAGTTTGCACTGACGCGGGATCCGTCACCTTGATCGTCAAGTAGCAGCCGTGCCGGCCCCTCAAGGTCCCCGTGGACGGCCGCCTCGATTCGCGAGGGACGGACGCATTCCTCGAGGTCAATCCGTAGCCGNNCCAGCTCCACCAGCCCTCGAAGCGGTCCCCGCGCTCGATGGCTTCCCAGAGCTCTTCGGATTGGATTGGGAAGTCGAAGATCCCTCGGTACTCGATGATGCATAGAGAAGCAGCCAATCGGCTGACGATACCCGGCTGGGCCGATGATCTTCCCGGACGACGGCTCCCGTGATCGATCATTCGCGGTTCTGGTGACAGCGGCTCTGAGCTGCGGACGCGCGGTCTCATAACTCGCGAGTCAGTGTCGACGTCGAGGCAGGCAGGTGGAGGATCGGGTACCCCCGGTCGCTGCTCGTCGGGCCGAGCGGCTCAGCTGCGAGTAAGGGAACCGACTCGCGATCGGACGGATCGCGAGTCACCAGTTGCTCCGTCTTGACTTGCGACCTTTGGCTCTATTTCACGGCTGGGACCGGTTGGATACTGCCGAGGTGCGACGAGCCAGGACCGAGCCGCCCGTTCGACCAACGGGCCGTGGACTCTTGACGATGGCGTCCATCCTCGCCTTCGTGATCGCCGCGTGTTCGGGATCCGGGAGCTCGAGGGTTCCTGCACACCAGCCGGGACGACTGCCAGGATCGAGCCGGAACTCTGGGGCGGCGAGCTTTGACCATCCGCTCACCCCCTCGGCGCTCCAACCCGGTTCGGACCCGTCGGTCCTGCCCGGTCCAGTGCTCATCGCCGATCGCTCCAACAACCGGTTGGTGGTGGTCAACCCGAAAGGCCAGATCACCTGGGAGTTCCCCGAACCCGGCGATCTGCTGCCAGGCCAGACCTTCCAGGTCCCCGACGACGCCTTTTTCAGCCCCGACGGAAAGCAGATCGTCGTGACCCAAGAAGACGATGCCGTCCTGAGCGTGATCGACGTGTCCACACGGCGCATCGTCTATCGCTACGGGACGCCCGGCGAACCCGGCCCGGGACCCGGCCACCTGTCAAACCCTGATGACGCCCAGATGCTCCCGGACCGGTCGATCCTCGTGGCCGACATCAAGAACTGCCGCCTGATCCTCATCAACCCCGCGAGCAATCTGATCTCCCATGTGGTCGTCGAGACCACGACGGCCTGCTTCCACAACCCGCCCGCCCGCTGGGGAAGCCCGAACGGCGCCTTTCCCATGGCCAATGGCCACTACGTGGTCACGGAGATCAACGGAAACTGGGTCGACGAGCTCGCCCTGGACGGCACCGTCACTAACCAGGTCCATCCCCCCGGGGTCACCTATCCCTCCGACACCAACGAGGTCAGCCCTGGCGTGTTCGTCACCGTCGGATACACCGCGCCGGGGATCCTCGAGACGTTCACGGCGACAGGCCAACTGCTCTGGCGATACCAGCCTCGACCGGGCGATCCGGTGCTTGACCACCCATCCCTCGCCACCCCGCTACCCAACGGCGACTTCTTGATGAACGACGACGACAACGACCGAGTCGTGGTCATCGACCCTCGCACCAATGCGATCGTCTGGCAGTACGGGGTCACGGCACGTCCTGGAGGCACGCCCGGTCTCCTCAACGACCCCGATGGTGTCGACCTAGTGCCGCCCTATTCGCTCGATGTCACCCACGCCAAGCGGCCCGGGCT
>PMLV01000140.1 GCA_003160635.1 Acidimicrobiaceae bacterium
AGCCGACGCCCCCGTTTTGGTTCGAGATCAGTCACTCAGGGCGTCTCCCACGGGGGGATCCGTCTGTGCCACGCGGGTTGCGCCGGAGTCGGGCCGTCAGGCCACATGACGACCCCGCTCAGGATCACCCTCGCCGCGTGTTTGCGCGTGGGTCGAGTCGCAAGATGAGTCCGTCACCCTTCACGCAACTGCGTTAGCGGAAGTTGTGCTCGCCTTTTCAACCACACTGGACCGGGTGATCCCGACCGGCTGGGGGGTGGTCGTTCTGGTCCTGTCGGGGCGACGTTGGTCCGACCTGGCGTCGGGGGCTGCCTTGGGAGAGTGCGGCAGGCGCATCTTCTGGAGAGAGACTAAAGCTTTCGAGCCGGGCAGGACTTAGAGAGATAATGGCCACAAGCAATGACGATGGCGATGGGTGCTGAACCCGTGTTGAGGCGTGTGGGTCCGTCATTCGAGGACTGGTACCGCAGCGAGTACCGGAACATCGTGCGCTCGCTCGTTCTCATAACGGGAAACGCAGAAGTCGCCGTCGAGGCGGCTTCCGAGGCGTGCGCGCGGGCCCTGGAGCGCTGGGAGCGCGTATCGGTGATGGCATCGCCGTCCGGATGGACATACACCGTGGGCCTAAACGTCGCCCGGCGGGCATTGCGACGGGGGAGATTTGAAGCTCTCCTCTTGCGACGGGAGGCCGCACCGCCACCGCTCAGGAATGCCGCACCCGAGCTGTGGGAGGCGGTACGGCGGCTACCTCGGCAGCAGCGGGTCGCCGTGGTCTTGCACTACGTCGCCGATCTGTCCCAGAAGGACGTGGCGTCGGTGATGGGCGTGGCGGAAGGAACCGTCGCTGCGACCTTGCACTCCGCACGGAAGCGGCTGGCCGACGCACTGGCCGAGACCGTCGAGACGAAGGAGGTTGGACGTGAATAACCTGAAGAGGTCACTCGAGGACCTGATCGATGATACCTGGCTGCCCAATCCTCCCTCGATCGAGGAACTGCGCAAGAGGACTGGACGCCGAGGCCTCCAGGTCCACCGACCACGACGACTGCTGGCAGGGATCGTGACTACCCTGGTCGTCATCTCCGGAGCGGCCCTCGCTGTCGCCTATGGACCGCGCAGCTCAACGACCGGCTCCAATCGCCCAGCCACGCAGACGACTCCGGTTCCCGATGTCATCGGACTTGAACCCCAGATCGCCCAGCCCACGGTACTCGCCGCAAGCAACGGCAAACTGTGGGTCAGCGGCTACACGCCCGACCAACGTGACGGGCCGCTCCTGGAATTCGATGCCGCAACGGGCAAACTGCTGAGCACGATCCGTCTACCCAACGGCGGCCCGTTCCAGATCGTCGCGGTCAAGAACACAATCTGGATGCGCACCCAGCAGGGCGAAGCGTCCACCCACCTTGTCAAGATCGACGCCAGGACTCACCGAGTTGTGGCAAACGTCCGGCTGTCCTTCGACGGTGGGCTCGCGGTCACAAAAGACGCGGTGTGGACCGTGGACGGGCCATATGGGCTCCGCCGGATCGATCCCCGGACTGGTCATACGATCGCTACCATCCCCCTCCCCGGCGGGCGGTATGGACCGTTGAGCGTTACCGCCGGACCCCTCGGCGTCTTCTTGGGAAATCCATACGACGGCGGCATCTGGCGCGTGAACACACAGACCAACACCGTCAGCCTTGTCACCCATATTGGAACCGCAGTCGGCCAGATGTTCGAACTCGGCGCGTCACTTTGGGTTCCCACCGGCACCGCCCTAGTCGACTTACCTGTCAGTACAGGCATACCCGGTCGCACCATCGAACTGGGAGCGCCCATTCTCAGCGTGTCATCCGACGGCCACTACCTCTGGGTCACAACCGACATGCCCAAACCCGGAGCGTTCCGGGTCGATCCCACCTCCGGCAAGATCACACCAATAACCCTCCCAGCCAACGTGGCCCATCTATTCGCAGTTGCATCGGAGCCCGTCACCGGCACCACGTGGGCCACGGCCATGTTGCCGACACCGTCGCTGGTTCACCTCACGCCCTGATCCAATACCGTCGTGCGATCGGCGCCACTCTTGGCTACGGGCACTACTACTTCGAAACTTACGCAAAGGTCGAAGGTCACTGGCGAATCAAGACGATGAACCTGGCGTACCTCCGCACTGACAGGACGATCTATTCGACAGGCACGGTTGAGAGAGCAGCATCGTCGTGAGCCTGCGGTGAGCGGTGATGGAACCCTCTGCAGTGATCAACCAGAACGATCGAGAACGGCACGAGATCATCCGAGGAATGTTCGACTTGCGGGACGCCTTCTACATCGCGGCCAACGCTGAGGTTGGGGCCGGGTTACGGAAACTGGAGCCCAATAATCCCGCGATCGGCTCATTAGGGCATACCACGCTCAGATTCGTCGCATCATGAACCAATTCGGAACGCCAATCACCAGCTGCTCGCGGACGACCTTGAACCCGAAGCGCTGGTAGAGCCGAACCTTGGCCTCGGAATCGGTCTCGAGATATCCGATGAGCTTCGCATCATCGAGTCGCAGACAGTAGTGGCCAAGAATCTGTGAACCGATACCTCGTCCGCGCAGATCAGCGTCCACGGCCAGGGGCCCGAGGTGCGAGTGAGGTTCCTTTGGATCAACTGAACCCCAGGTTCTGTTCAACCGTGCCGAACGTACGAGAGAGCGGGGACCTATTGGAAACAGGGCTGGCCCGTACTTGAGGAGCTGGGCGACTGTCGGTTGACAGGATCCCGGAGGCGCCACGCCGGTCACGCCCACCATGGTTTCTCCGTCGAGCGCGACAAGTGGAGTTTGTCCCTTCATTATCTCGAACATGGCTGCGAACAAGACCTTGAGGCGCTGGTGGCGACGCTCCGGGTCCGGACCGAGTGAAGCGATCTGCAGGGGTTCGTCTCGAAACCCTCGGGCTAGCAATCTGACAGCTGCCGGGATCTCCTCGGTATGGAGGTCACGGACTTCTACGATCGGCCGTTCGATGTTCACTACTTGATCCGATCCCTAGTCGATGATGCGCTGCCCGTCGGCGAAGCGGGCGCAGAAACCTCATCTCCTTCGATGGCAGCACGGATCATCTGGCACCTCCTTCGAGGCGAGCGAGTCTTTCTAATTGATGGTAAAGATTGCGGAGTTCGACGCCAAGATGGATAATTCCATCCCTGTAGTGGTAGTAGCACGAACTTGAGCCGACCCTATAGGCGTTACTTCATGAGTTGGGTCGTCACCACTATGCCTGAGACATGTCCTTCCCTGGCATCCTCGAGGCGCTTTTCGTGGCGCAGCAATTGGCGCGAGAACCCAGGCCGCCGAGCCAGCAATCGGTGTCCCGCAAGCCGAACGGCATCCGGCGCAGGCAGCCAATCCTTAAGACCTGGGTCCCGGCGCCCGCAGGGGATCGGACTACAGCAACGCTGAAATCCGCCGGCAGGCGTGAAGCCCCACTGATCAAAGCAGGGACGCGATGGCCACACGATTGCGAGCGGAATCCTCCAAGAGACGGCTCACGGCCTCCACGTCGAGTGGTCGCGCGAAAAGGAAGCCCTGGGCAGTGTCGACGTTCTCGGCGGCCAGCTGCACACGCTGACCCTCGTTCTCGACGCCTTCGGCGACGGTTTCGAGCCCGAGCGCTTTGCCCAGCTGGACCATGGCATGGACGAGGGCGACCGCCTCGGTGGTGTCGGTGATCCCCGACACGAAAGATCGGTCGATCTTCAGCACGTCGATGGGAAACTGGCGCAGGTAGGCCATCGACGAGTATCCGGTTCCGAAGTCGTCAACGGCCAAACGCACTCCGAGTGCCTTGAGCAGGGTGAGCCGGCCAACGGTGTCATCGACGTTGTGCATCAAGGTGGTCTCGGTAAGCTCCAAGACACAGAGGGCAGGATCGAAGCCGCTTTCGGTGAGGGCGGCGTGCACATCGGCGACGATCTGATCTCGGTCGAGCTGTTTGGCCGAGATGTTGATCGAGACGGTGACGCGGTGACCCTGGCGCTGCCAGGCCGCACCCTGTCGACAGGCTTCTTCGAGCACCCATCGACCTACCGGCACGATCAGACCACTGGCCTCAAGGGCCGGAATGAAGTCATCAGGCAGGATCACCCCCCGGGTGGGGTGACGCCAGCGAAGAAGCGCCTCGACACTGGTAAAAGCCCCCGAGGACAGATCGAAGGTGGGTTGGTAGAGCAAGAAGAACTGTTGGGCTTCGAGGGCGGCATGCAGATCCGCCTCAAGATTTCGGTGGTCATCGACGGCTTCTTGCATCGCGGGGACAAAGACTACTGCGCACTTCTTGCCGGCGGCCTTGGCCTGGTACAGCGCGATGTCGGCGTCGCGCAGCAGCTCGTCGGGGGTGGTCCGCCTGCCTTCGGCGATGCCGATACTGGCCGTCACTGTGAGAGGAGCGTCGCTGCCGGTGATCTCGAACGGGGTGGCCATGACATCGAGGATCCGCTCCGCCACCATTTCGGCTCCTGCGGCCAGAGAGGCGCCCTCGGCCAGCACCACGAACTCGTCACCCCCGAGACGCCCGACGCTGTCCTCTTGGCGAGTGGCGCTCACCAACCGCGCCGCCACCCCGGCCAACAGTTGGTCGCCCGCAGCGTGGCCCAAGGTGTCATTGACGTCCTTGAAGTTGTCGAGGTCCAAGAAGAGGACGGCCACCGGGGTGTGCTCGCGTCGGGAGCGGGCTAGCATCTGGTCGATCCGGTCGAGGATCAAGGCCCGATTGGGAAGACCGGTAAGTGAATCGTGCAGGGCCAGGTGGTGCAGTTCTCCGGTGCGCTCGTCGACAAGTCCGAGAGCTCGAGAGCGGCTCGTGCCCAGCACGTAGATCAACACTCCCAGCAACAGGCTGAGCGCCAATCCTCCCAGGAACAGGCCAAGTGCGTCTGCGTTCCCGAACACTCCGGCCCTGTCTACCGCCGCGAAGGTCTCGACATGCCAACCGTTGTGCAGATCGATCGTCGACGATTGCGCTCCGGCTGACGCCGAGCCTGCCCTGAAGGTGACCTTGGTCGATCCGGAACCGTAGTAGAAGGCGACGGCGGTCCCCGGATGGCTCGTGAGGGCTTGCGAAAGGACGAAGCCTGGCCGTGTCGTCACGCCCACGAAACCGAGAACGGCGGCGGTGCGGGTTTCGGCGGTGGCCGGGATCACCCCCCCGGGGTAGACCGGCGCCTCGACCGCCAGATAGGAGACCTTGCCGAATGTGAAGGGAATGTAGCTGAACGGAACAGAGATGTCCCGGCCGATTATTTTGGCCGCACTTGATCCGTACGAGGCGCAGGAGTCATAGCCGAGTGGCACAGACGGCCCACCGTCTGCATACCAGAGCTGGGTGAGGCAATAGAAGGGTCGATTCCCCGGGGGTGTTACCGCATAGGACTGTCCTGGTGCCAGGGGCGTCGGCGGATCAGCGGCGATTCGAGCGACAAACTGGGGCAACTGGGCGACCTGAACGATATCGACAAATCCCAACTCCCCCACCTCGGGGTAGCGCGTGTTGATTTGCATTGAGCGAACCCAGTTCACATATGCGGAATTTGAGACATTCGGGTTGGCGGCGACAAATGCCTCCGTGCTGATCACCAAATTCGCCTCTTGTTGAATTGCCAGCTTCAACGATGAGGCGATCCCCATCGATGACGTGACGAATGCCTGGTCCGATCGCTGGGCATCGTTGCGGGCCACGACGGAGGCACCGAGGGTTGATCCCGCGACGCCGGCAGCCACCAGTAGTATCGCCGCGGTCAACCACACCCGTCGTGGGCTCATCAGTCCGACGCTTTCCCTGCTGGCGTCGAAAGGCAAGGACGGTTGGGGAGTGGCAGTGACACTGACCGGCTACGAACCATCGCATATCCCTCTGGCAATCCCCGAAATAAACAACCGGCTGATGCGGACGTTCAAGGTGTGCCTATTGATACTACACCACTTTTCCGGAAATCAGTGTCTAGTGAAGTTCCTAACAGAGGATCGAAAGTTTGAAGCGCTTGAATGCAACTTGGGCCACCCCCGAGGGCCCGTCGTACGTCATCGATGTCCAGCAGCTCACTGACGCTTCCCGGAAGCCGAACGGTATTCGGTACGGCTCAGCTGGTTCTCGGACCGCCGGGTTCGGTGCCCGCAAGGGATCCTCGACCGGTCAAGGGGCTTCCATCCTCGCGTCTACATCCTCCCTAAGCACCATCCGCGTGAGTTCTGCTGCCGTTGGGAACTTGAAATGCACAGCCTTCAACAGGCCGCTCGCTGCAAGACGTCGACCCTCATTAGCGGCAATGGTCGCTTCTTCACGGCCTGGATATTTGTCTCCATGAACGATGCGGGAACGCATACTGTAGAGCTTGTTCAATGTCTTGAAGATTTCCCGATGTTCGCTTATGTTCTCGGCAAGGAAATGGGCACCGTGGACACGGAAACGATAAGCCAAATCTCCGTGTCGTGTTTCAGCGTCATAGGGCAGAAGCAATGCCTCGAGCGCGATAACGAAATCGAGTACACCTTCGATTGCGTCGGGCCGGTTACACCCCATCGCGAATCTTTGTAGGGCGACGGCTTGGTGACCGTCGGGGTGGTCGAGTTGGTAGTTTTTGAGCAGATCTGCCGTCCTACAAACGTCCTCAAACTGAGTCTGACTCAGACTTCTAGGATTTGCAGAAATCTGTTTGACGGCAATAGGTCGGCTAAAGAGTCCATTGAACCACCACTCGGGTAACACCTTTGTGGTGACGGACCCTGGACCGGCTGGGTCAAAGCCATGAAGTTGAAATGCCACCAATATGCGAGGCGTAGGGAGCAGGCTTGTCGTATTTGGCTGCTCCGTCTCCGTATCGACCTCCAGTACATGCGTAGCGAGGATGAAGTTCGAAAACGGCCCGAGACGGGAGGTTGATCCGAGCCGTGGTCGCGTGGCCGAAATGTCCCCGCGCTCCAACGCCGAAAGTTCCCGGAGCCGTGTTCCGTTGCATTCAAGAAGGTCGCGCTCGGGTTCGAGGCCAGCGATGGCGATGGACTGTCGAGCTATGCCTCTCCCATCTGAGAGAACGGCGAGAATCTCGGCGCCGATTGAGCGCGCCAATTCCATGTCCGGCTCCGCTGCGCTTCTGAGTCTCAGGATGTAATTCTCAGTTGGCTCTATCAAGGCCGTCGCCAGCATTGAGTTTTCGTCATCTTCGCCTGAATAAAGTGACGCGAAGCCAAGTCTGCCCGAAGGAAAATGCCCAGCCAGCGAAAGGGTATTAGGGAATAGGGAGGCCAGCTCGGAGCTGACCGCCTCGGCTTCTTCGAACCAGTTGGCGAGCGTCTCAATTGGAAACGTGGGGCGCCAGCGGAGGGTCAGTGCGTTTGTTTCGACCTCTACCTCGTTTCCGGACCAGCCATTTCCATCAGGTTCCAACGTCGGGCGAATCTCTATCACGGTATACGGAATTCCTGCCGATGCAAGCTCAGGGGCCACTCGTTCCCGCGCCGACTCGAGGAGCGCCGCAATACGCCCAATAAGGAGTTCCGTGCGGGCAGGCTCATCCTTGGAGTCGTTGTCGGTATTCACGGCACCTATTCAACACCGACGTGCGTCATTGCATCCCCTTCATGGAAATCGTCCTTGGGCCGGTCAGAACCTTCGTAGACGGCGCGCCGAGCGCCACGTGTCGACCACGCTCCGCCAGCTGCCATTTGGTGACCATTGGGACCCATTGGGGTCGCTTGCCCGGAGCTAACCCGCCCGGACGGCACATCGGGGATACCGCACAAGTCGAAACGCGGCCTCGGGTGCTCCGTATCCCAGCCAAGTGCAGAGACAACCTCTCTCCCCAAGGGAATCAGCTTGGAGTTGAGTACGACATGACCGAGTAGAGGAATTAAACTTTCGACCTTCGCGTTATGCGAGTGGTCGCGCGCTCTCCGGTGCCTACTGCTTCTTCCGTTTCGCCCCAGCGGCAGCGTTGCAACGCTTGTGTGCGATTGCCGCGTTGGCGAGCTGGGTCTTGCCGCCCCGACTGTGCGGCTTCACATGATCGACCGCCATATCCTCCCAGCGGCGGATCGGTAGCTTGCAAAACGCGCACTTCTTCGACGTCGAAGCATGCCAGACGATGCGGCGCTGTGTCGTGTTGAAGAGCCGGCAGGAGTCAAGGTCCTCGAAGACATGATCGAGGACCTCCCGGAGAAGACGCTCCCGCGTCATGCGCTGCTTGAAGCTGTCCGTGTCTGCTCGGACGGTCAGGAGGTACTCGCGGAAGGGCTCCTGGCCTGACCCGATGCCTTTGCCGAGTCGGATCAGGTCGTTGACTTCGTCAACGCCGCGTGCGAAGTCACGTAGGAGCGCGCCGGCGAGGGCATTGCGTTGACTGTGGTGCGCAGAGACAGCCTTGCCTTCCTCCCTGTAGCGGTGAAGGAGTAGTGCGAGCGTGTAGAAGTCCACGCCGTTGTGAAAACGAGTCGTCTTCAAATCAGGTAACACTGCTCCAACGAGTCGAAGGGTGCTTTTCAGAGCCGCCGCAGCATCGCGCAGCTCGCTCGCGTTCATCGCCGCGCCTCGGATGACCTCGTCAATCTTAGTCTTCTTGTTGAGCGGCTGGCCTGCGTTGATGGACAACAGAAGCTCAGTGACGAGCTCAACGTGCTTCATGCGCTGCACTTGGCTCGCCGTAACGATTTTCTGCCTTACCAATAAGCCACGCTGCTCGTCAGCGAGACGCTGAGCGACCTTCAGAACTGGACTGGCATAGAAGCGCGCATGTCGCTTCTCCTGCCCAGTGAGCCGTTTGCCCGTTGCATTGATGCGAACGAAAAGATCGATGATGTCGCCAAGATCGCCTTCGACCTCGATCGTTGCGACCTGTGTGGTCAAGAACTCGTTCTTTGCGGTCTTGCTGAACTCGCTCCATTCCCACCAGTCGAGTGGTTCGTCATCATCGAAACTGGTGCGCACCCACAGGTCATGCTCTCTTGCGAGCGGTCCTTTGCCGAGGAAGAGCAGGATTGTCTCGAGACGCTGCTTGCCGTCAATCACGTCGTATTTTGGGACTCCGCCGAGTCCGATCTGCTTATATAGATAGATAGACGGCAGGGGAATGCCTTCGCGAATTGATTGAATCAAGAGCTCTCGGTCCGTATTTGTCCACACGGACTGGCGCTGGAATGCCGGTTCAAGGTTCAGCCGACGGCCCTTGAACATCTCGACGAACTCATGGATCGTCTTTTGGCCGTGATTCGTCACGAGGGTCACTCTGTCGCTCCTTTCCCAACGATACAGCGATCCGCCATCCCCGACACCCCTATGCAAATTGTCGCTGTGCGAGTGTGCTCAGGGAGTCGGTTGTGCGGCGCACTAGCCGGATGACCCCGTACGTTGTCTCGTGACCCGTTCTTTCCACCGATTTCGGCCATTGCTACCATTCGTGAGCGGAGTCCCCTCCGCGTGAGCGTTCCAGCCGTGGCGATCCCGTAAGCGGAACGCCATTCGGTACTGATCAGCTCGTTCTCGAGCCACTACCCGAGTGCCCGCAGGGGATCCCTCATGCGCCGGCTTGCTTGCCGGGAGCTAACCCACCTCAAACGAATCAGGCACTTTCGGGTCACCTCTTCACTACGCCGGTCCGGATCACTAGAATGACCTTGACATTAGGCTCGCTCCGTCCCGCTTTAGAGGAGGAACCGATGAGGCAGGAGACGGCAATCCTGGCCGGTGGGTGCTACTGGGGCGCCCAGGAGTTGATACGTCGTCAGCCCGGGGTCGTCTCGACCCGTATCGGATGGTCCGGCGGCGAAACCCCGAATCCCACTGACGACGACCACGGCGATCACGCAGAGGCGGTGGAGATCATCTATGACACAGACGCCACTTCGTACCGGAGTCTCCTGGAGTTTTTCTTCCAGATCCACGATCCGACCACGCTGAACCGACAGGGCAACGAAGCAGGACGATACGTACGTTCGGCCATCTTCTATATCGGCGAAGAACAGAGACTTACCGCCCTCGACACCATCGCCGACGTCAATGAATCCGGTCTGTGGCCCGGAAAGGTCGTTACGGAAGTGGTCGCGGCGGGGCCATTTTGGGAGGCCGAAGAGGAGGACCAGGACTACCTGCAGAAGCATCCTGATGGCGACACCTGCCACTTCGTTCGCCCCGGCTGGAAGATCCCTCGCCGGCAATCGCAGACTACATAGCTGCGGGCTGCACCTGGCGAGGTGGCAAACCGGCGATGTGTCACGGTCGAGGTTCGGTACTGCTCCGACGTCTGGCGAACTTGATTGACCTGTCGAACCTCCCCCGGATCCTGAATCGCCGACAGTTGGAACCGATCATCGCGTTGGTGGACGCGCGTTCTCACCAGGTCGCAGATCACTGCTCAAAGCGGCTCAGTGTGATGACGACCATCTCCGCTGACTCCCGTTGTAGTCCAACAACTCCCAGAGCAGTGCACGCTCGGGTTGCAACAAGTAGAGGACATCGAAGTCCTCATCGGCCGAAGGTAGGTACTGGTCGTCACCGGGGGCGTCGTACTTGACCTTCAGTGCACTGACAACCGCAGGCACGTCCATAGGCCGTCCCATGTCGATCATCCGGCCGTAGACGATGACGACGTGCTCTGCGCTCTCTAGGTGGACGACGATCCGCGGGTCGCGCACGATGTTCTCTGCCTTGGCCGTTCTTCGTTCGCTGTACATATAGAACTGGCCGTCGACGACTACGCCCCAGACGGGGGCGACGTGGGGTGCACGACTCGCCGTCGTGGTGCCAAGCCAGTAGTTCCGTGCAGGCGCGAGCCTTGTCGCTATCTCCGCCCAGTCCATATCGCCTTCAGCATCGGTGGCCATCATCCAATCGTGAGCCAATCACCATCGCACGACAAGCCAGCGTGACTGTCGAGCACATTGACTGGCGGGGAGCGGGGTGACTGGACCACCGTGGCGTGGGTTTGTCAGGCCCACCCGGTGAGCGTCGACGTGCTAGTCACACAGACCTCGTTGCCCTCCGGGTCAGCAAGAACGGTCCATGTGTCTGGATTTTGTAGGGAATCAGTGTCCTCGCGAACGTCGACGACTATGGCCCCGTGCTCGACCAAACGAGCGACCTCAGATTCCATCGAACCTTCGGCAAGCAGTTCAAGATGCAATCTGTTCTTCACGACCTTTCGCTCAGGCACCTTCATGAAGTAGAGGGATGTTCCGCCAGGGACGCCGTCGCCCACCTTGTACTCGTCGGTATTCCGCTCGGTGACCTGGAAGGAAAGCACGTTCGCCCACCAGTCGGCTTGTCGACGCGGGTCCTGGCAATCCACGATGATGGCGAAAAGGGATAGAGACACGTCACTCCTCCTCCAACTGGTCTCCGACACGCGACTCAGGACGACCCCGAAACTCCCGGCAGGGTATCCCAGAACCCGCTTCGCGTCGCTCTATCCGTGGCCCGATCAACGCGGTGCTTGCTATCCGCGAACGTTTTCGATCGTGCCATCTGCGCCGCCAGTGCCCATCGATAGGTCCCGGGATCCGAGGGCGCCCATCGGCGCTTATCGCGTCAGTACGGATCCGCCCCGGGGACCGGCGACACGTCCCGCAAGCCGAACGATCACCGGCACCAGGACGACGCGGCTTGGCCGGCTCGGGCGTCACCGCAAGGCGATCGGTGTACGGGATGGTGAGTGCCCGTCGGGATGGGCGTGGCGCTCGCGAAAGTTGCGCTGCTGCGGAACGGCACTTCTGCCACAGTGGCTATTCAGTATTGCTGGAACGGTATGGCACTTACTGGAAGTAGTCGACACGTCTCCCGTGGGGGTCCCTGACGCCGAGAATGTGTCGACGACCGGCGATTGAGTCTCGCAGGTTGGACCGTCTGGTAGTGGGCTTGTTTGGGCAGCAAAGCTCGGGCAATCGCCATGTCGGTGGAGCAGCGAGTTGCTTTGGCCAAGAAGGCGCGTGCTGCTCGGGCCGCGCGAGCCAAGACCGGTGTACGAAAAGAAGGTCGAGCAGGCGTAGACGTGTCGCCACGCTAGGACTAGCGATTTAGTCCGTTGGCAAACTCAACAGACCTGGGATCGTGATAGTGGCCGATCGAAGGACTGACGCGGAATGCGGTACGCCGTGGCGAGTCCAGGCGTGTTCATGAACAGCCGCTAGCAGCGCTTCATGCCCCGATGCTCGTACTACCTCCCCGCATGGTGGACAGGCAACTTCCAGCTGTTGCGGCCTTGTCGCGACGGAGACGCGGGGTTCCGCGCTCACGCTTGAGTGCCAGTTTCCACGGCAGGTCCCGTAGAGCACCGGGCCAATCGCGACTGCACAGCCCAAGAGCACGAGCGGGATTCCCAATGCGATCCACATCGGCACCACCTCCAGCTTAGGAAAAGCTGTGTTTATTCTGTGAACATACGCGTTGCATGTCAAGGATCTTTTTGTGAAGATTTGCCGCGCGACTCTTGTATGGACTAGGGATGGCCAAACTTGCAGGTCAGAACGTTTTCCGCAGGTGACGCTAGCCCACTACCGACCGTCACTGATACGTCTTATGGGCGATCGGTGTACGTCGGACTATCGAGCGGAGACTCGAAGCCTGTGCCGGTGGAGGTGAGGGGCCATCTGTAGTTGTCACCTCGACCGCATCCATGTTCGCTTCCTGCGCTGTCCGCCAACAGTATTTCGCAGCCCGGACTGGAACCTACATCGCCAGCTCGTCCTGCCGCCTGAGGCAGAACAATCGTACGACCATATCCTGAAAGTTTGGAGCTGACTGGCGGAGACGCCGGACTCGTGACGCACCTTCGCGGTCCGACTGCCGGAATTGCTGCCTCTCAAGCAGAGCCACCGCTCCGCTCGTCAGCCACCGGCCTGCAAGTGATTCACCGTATGCCGAACGGCGAATGACGCGCTCTCGGCACATTCGGCCGACACCTCAACCGTGGTCATGCGGGATCGGCTACGGAGCAGCTACTCCTTGAAGAAGTCGCTAGCGAAGCTGACCAACGACGTCGCGTGGCCGTGATCGTCTGCCGAACAAAGTCCAAGCGGATCGACACGTACAGGGTCAACCCAGCGCGCTGCCCCCCCCACGACGTAACGCCGCGGAGACAGTGGCTAAGGGTGAGTGAGATCGAACAGCCTCCTACTCAGATGCGTTCACCTCCAAAATGTGGGAATCTCGCCAGGACGCAAAGTCTCCGAGGTCGGTCGATCCGGCAAAGAGAGGAGGCACCGTGATTGGTGTCAGTGTCGTATTCGACTACGAAAACGGATTTGACCGCACTCGGATTATCAAGGTGGCCAAGAACGCTCGCAAGATGTTCGAGGGCCTGCCGGATCTTCGCTTCAAGTTCTTCACATTGGACGAGAAACGACAGCAGGCGATGAACTTCTACGTCTGGGAGTCAAAGGCGGCGGCGGAAGCCTTCTTCACCGAGGAGCTGCGGAACAAGGCGACTGGATTGTACGGCGTTTCCCCCACCATCAGCTTCTTGGAGATCGCTGAAGTCGTCGACAATTCGTAGTCATAGTAGGGCGGATATCAAGCACGGCTGGGGCGACCCCGAACGCCAATGACGTGGTGAGCCTGAGCGACACTTCGGGGTACGCCTGGAAGTCAAGGGGCCCCCGCTCAATAAGCGCACGTTGCAGTCGGGGCGAGTGGGCGCTCCTTGGGACCGGTGAGAGTCAACCCGGCTATCCTCCTTGGACATTTCATGACAAGGAGGCCGTAGTGCCCGAGTTTCCTGCGATCACACACGTCGCTCTGACGGTCAGCGACCTCGGCCGCAGCCGCCCTTGGTACAGTCGGCTGTTCGACTCCGATCCGGTCATCGATGAAGACACCGGTCCTTTCCACCACGTCGTCTGGCTCATGGGAGGGACGCTCGTCGGTATTCACCAGTTCCCGGACTTGAAGAGCACGGAGCCGTTCGACGAGCGTCGCCCCGGGTTGGACCATCTGGCCTTCGCGTGTGCCAGCCGGTCTGAACTCAAAGAGTGGGAGCGCCACCTGAACGAGCTCGGTGTCGCAAACGGCGGAATCGTTGATGCGCCTTACGGCTCAGGCGTGTCGTTCCGTGACCCAGACAACATCGCGCTCGAGTTCTTCGCTCCTCCGGAATAACGGAGGGGCGAGACCACCATCCGTAGGCGCCGATACCGAGTGGGTACTGGGTACTAAATATCCCCCATCGCCGGTTGGATGCTAAGTCACCTGGGCAGACGGCTCACGCCACATGGTTGTGACGGTGGGTCCGTCGTCTGGAAGATCGAACGTTTCGAACACTTCGAAACCTACCGATTCGTATCTCTGAATATTCCCAGGATTTGTGGATTCGAGGTAGGCAGGCATGTTGACGGCGTCGATGCGGGCGAGATTGGCGGCAAGGAGACCCATTCCAATCCCAGAGCCACGGTGGTCCGTGTGAGTCCCGAGCAGACTTAAGTAGTAGTGCGCACGAGTACGAGGATGGGCAGCCTCGAAGCAGTCAAACACCTCCATGAGAAGCTCGAAGCGTTCACGCACCAGGTCCTCCAGCATTACCCTGAGCCTGGCCTCGTCAGCTTCGCTCAGCTCAGGGTATCCAGGTGGCACCCAAACGGACACGGCCTCATAAGCGGGTGTCATCCACACCCACTGGTGCTCAATTGCACTACCTATCAGGAGGTGGAACCAAGCAAAATGCTGGGCCTTCCGCTGTAGGGGATCGGAAAAGGCCCAGCCCCATACCGGGTCCAAGAAGAAAGCTTCGACGAGCGTGCTGGCGACCGCCGAAATGTCCGCAGATCCTGCAACCCGAGCCTTCACGTTTGTGCCTCCACGTCCGACTTTTGGCTTGGAGCCTAGGCCGGTCAGTGCGTCGCGTTCAGCAAGTCTTCCCCTTGAGATGAGTGGATGAAGGTGACCGTACGCCGGGCCTAGGGTATCGAGCAATCAAACGCCCTCTTCTTGCCAGACCTGCCTCTCCACATAGTCGTAGCCGTCTTGCCTGAAACCAGGGCAGTCGAATGTCAGCGTGACCCGTTCTCCCGCCCGAAGATTTCGATACCTCACTCCGACGATGTCCGAAAAGAGAACGAAGCAACCGCCAGGGGTCTCAGCGGCGTCGATGACTCCCCAACCCTCCCCATCGTCGCGCCTACGGACGATGCCTTTGATTCGATCCTTCTTCACTGGCTCATTCTGCCAATGTTCCATCACAAGTGAAGGAGGTGCCCCAGTTCGGTCTCGTGACGCACCTTTGCGGTCCAATCGCCGGAAAGGCTGCCGCTCGCGAGCAGAATCGCCGCATTCCTCGCTGCCTGCCGAACCCAACGATTCCCGTAAGCCGAACGTGCTGCGGCTCGAACTGAGTCAGTTCGAGCCAATCACCGCAAGCCCATCGGCAACCGGTACACACCGGGGTCGTTCATACGGACCGATCGCCGATTCGGTGGGCCTCCCTCTGGCGGCATCCGATGGGGTGCTGCGCCTATTCGCTCTTGGAGGACTAACGGTGACCGTCGTCGTTCTGCCCTCTCGTTGCAGTTCGACAAATCTCAGATGATCAGGGGGTTGCAACCACGGAATTGGATGTATCGCGTTCGAGGAGTTCGGCCAGTTGCGTTGCAGGCTGCGGCCTGGCGAAGTAAAAGCCCTGGGCTGCTTGGCATCCCAACCCCTCTAACGCCCCGAGCTGATCAAGGTCTTCCACCCCTTCGGCCACCGTGCGAAGGCCGAAATCACTAGCCAGCGACTGGATCGCCCGAATCAATCGGCCAGGCTCGGGGCGATTGGCGACGTTGGTGACGAAGGACTGATCGATCTTGATCGTATCGACGGGTATCTCGCTGAGCAGGCTCAGTGAGGAGTACCCGGTCCCAAAATCGTCGATGGCGATTTTCACACCGAAGCTTCTCAGTTCGGTAAGAACGCGGAACGTGTTCGGCACATCCTCCATGACGGCGCTTTCGGTAATCTCAAGCGTAAGGCGTCTCGCATCCAGACCAGAATTGGCGAGTGCACTGCGGACGGTGTCGATGAGGAGTGGATCGCTGAGCTGGCGAGTAGACAGATTGACACTTAGACCAAGGTTCTGACCACCCGCCACTCCTCGCGTCAAGACCTCGAACTCCTGGCAGGCGTGATGGAGTATCCATGCACCGATCTGGACAATGATCCCCGAGGACTCGGCTACGCCGATGAACTCGCCTGGCATGACCAAGCCGCGCTGGGGATGATTCCATCGAATCAACGCCTCCACGCCGACAATGGTTCCCAAAGGGAGGGTGACGATGGGTTGGTAGTAAGCCTGGAATTCACTCTGGTCGAGTGCATGTCGTAGATCGACCTCCATTTGCATGCGATCGAGGATCGTCGAATGCATGTTGGTGGAGAAGACCTCGTAGCGGCCCTTGTTCGCCGTCTTGGCGGCGTACATTGCCAGATCGGCGTTTCGAATGAGGTCCTCGGCGCTCTCGGTGCCAGAGTCGTTGAGTGCCATCCCCATGCTGGCCGTCACGAAGACCTCCAAAGACTCGATAAGGAAGGGCTGGGCGAACGACTCGATGACGCGTTCGGCCGCTGCACTGGCATCGAGACCGAGGCCGACTCCTTCGAAAAGCGCTGCGAACTCGTCGCCGCCTATACGGGCAATGGCGTCGGCAGTACGAAGGGTGGTTCTTAGCCTCTCAGCCGCCTGCTTGAGCAGCTCGTCGCCCAGCGTGTGGCCGTGCAGGTCATTGACGGTTTTGAACTCGTCCAGGTCGATAAAGAGAACGGCCAATTCATCGCCCATCCGGCTCTGGCGGCGCAGAGCCTGATCGAGGTGCTCTGCGAACAGGGCACGGTTGGCCAGACCGGTGAGCTGGTCGTGGAATGCCTGGTGGCGGAGCTGATCTTCGAGGGTCTTCTGATCGGTAACGTCCCGGCTGTTCAGTACCAATCCCCCGATGCTGGGTTCGTGGATGAGGTTGGTGACGATGGACTGAAGGAAGCGCCACGAGCCATCGGCGTGACGGACCTGCCACTCCGCAACCATTTCGCCGTCAGAGTCCTCGACCAGGAAATCGACAATGGTGCGCCAACGTGGCTGATCAGAATCATGAAGAGCGGCCACAAAGCTGGTCCCCTCGGTCCTCTCCGCATCCCAACCAAGGACTCGCACAACCGAGGGACTCTGAAACAAGATGGTCCCGTCTCGGTCGACGATGGTGACAAGGTCTGACGAGTTCTCCACGAGCGCTGAGTAGCGAGCCTCACGAGCCTGCAATTCCGTCGTGCCCAGCACCACTTCCGTCTGCAGGTTGACCTCGCGCGCTGACATCCTCCGCACTGCAACAAAGAGCTGGGTCACGAACTGGCCGATCACTATAAAGAATATCCCCCTACTTACCCAATCGCTCAGCGCCTGCGGTGTATGGGTGGCAACGTCAGCGGGCAGGAGTGGACCCGCCACGAACATCGATAGCACCGCGATCGCCAAAGCCCCGAATGGCCCGAATCGCAGACCAGCCAGGAATACCGGAATGTAGAACCAGTGGGGTGCCACGGTCGTTCCGCCACCAAGAAAATACGCCGCGACCCACGACAAGGCGGTCAACAGAGCAATGACCACAAGTGCCATTGGTGCGGACAGATTCATGAGGGTGATCGAGGAGATGATCCGATCCGAGAGAGGTCTTGAGACCTTGGCATCGCCTCGAGGCATCCGCTCCGCGTATTCTTGCGTTCCAACGATGCCCATGGATTCACCCTCTTATGGGAATAACTCTACGGAGGGCCGCACCATGTGAGCCCAACGTTGTCACGACGCTCACCCAATTCTTGGGACAAATAGGCGTGTCAATCCGGCGAATAGTCTTCACTCCATGTGCGAAGGCCCGGCTGGTCGCCGACGGGTGAAAACGAGAGGATTCCAGAAGTAGTGCCGGAATGTGGCTATATCGACCAAACCTCCAGGAAGATTGGCCCTGAGTCGCCCCAACCACCGGCTTGGGCAGATTATCCGGGTCCTGTTCCACGGAGCGTTTGCGCGAGCGTTACCGATCGTTCCATCTGTGCAGCCGGAGCCACTGATCGATCCCGGTATCTGAACGGACAGATCGACGGTTATCGCCTGTGGCGAGTTCCGCAGCGGAGAGCCACCAATGACCGTCCCGCAAGTCGAATGAACAGCGGCAAGTTGTCGACGGGAACGTTGCGCAATGGTTGCGAGTGGGTGGGTAGCACTGCTATCGGTTGACTTACGTTGGAAAGCAAGCCACTGTCACTGGGTAAGGCGAAAAGGGCAACCTCCAGATAGGGGGACGCAAAGCCACGGGGCCCCCGGCCAGCCGAGCTACCGAACGACATGGGGACTAGCTCCATTGTCAGAGACGAGTTGGGCTGAATGAGCCACGGCCGTCCCCGCAAAGGGTAGCGTGCCTCAGCCAGGAGTGTCTTGTGGCAACAACTGCGAAGCCATCCGAAGGTGTCCTACATTCTTGGACCGATGACGTCGCGTCGGATGAGGTACCCGACCATGCCTTCGGTCCCGTAACACCGCCATCGTCGTCCGTTAGTTTCGAGGATTTGCTCGACCGGCATCATCTCAGGCCCGCCTACCAATCGATCTTCGACCTCGCCAGCGGCGAGGAGGTTGCGGCAGAAGCGCTAGCCCGGTGGCCCGAGCTCTCTATAACTCCTGATGAAGCGTTTCAGTCGGCCGCTGCCCACGGACGACTCGCCGAACTCGACCAGGCATGCCGCTACGGAGCCATAGATGGTGCGATCGCTTCCGGGCTCCCTCTCGGCTTCAAACTGTTCGTGAACCTCGAGCCATCCGTGCTCGGGCCTGACACGGCCGCTGGCCTCGTAACGCGGGCGGCCGACCAGGTGGATTTGATGGTTGAGATCACCGAGCGTGCGCTCACGCGCCGGCCTGCTGAACTCCTCCGGGCAGTGGAAACGCTGAGGGCCGCTGGCTGCGCCATCGCCCTCGACGACGTGGGAGCGGAGCCAGAATCACTGGCGCTGTTGCCCTTCATTGCACCCGACGTGATCAAGCTCGACATCGCACTAGGTGGGTGGTGTCTTTCTCGTG
>PMLV01000072.1 GCA_003160635.1 Acidimicrobiaceae bacterium
TTGCAGGGCCCCGATCAATGGGCGAGGGGTGACCTCATGAATTCTCGTGAATGATTGGAGTTAGGCATGTCATCCATTCCGTAGAAGTCGACAACGAGCTAGCGAAGGTCCGGACAGAAGTTCCTGCATAGATGGCCAACAGGAATGGCCTCTATGACCCCCCACCATCATCGAGCCGATTGATGACGCCATGGCGATCCCGGCTGTCGCATCCGCTTCCCGTCCACACGACGTTGGAACACCCGTTGCCCCGCTCCCGCCTGCCTTCATCAGGTAATCGTCCTGCATATTCGTACCTTCGAGTTGGGCAAACGTTGGGAAATGGTTCTTCGGAAGTTGTGTCCTCTGATTCAGACTTCTTTTGAACCGAACAGTGAGCCGACGAGGGAGGTCAGAAACTTATGGGCGCTCCCAGTCGGGTGCTGAACTCAACAAGCAGGTGCCGCCGAGCTGCCAGCCTTCTGTGTGCAGCATTAGCGAGCGTCGCCGGGTTGTTCTTCGCCTCAACGGCAGCCCTTGCAGCGGGCAATCTCGCATCGGTCGTCCTTACAAATACACTCCCTGGCTTGGTCGCAGCGGCTCCAGGAACGACCAATGGTCCAATCAGCGGAGCAGCACTGAAGTACCTTCCCATCGATGAGAACTCAGGTGCGAAGCTACTTCTTTACTTATCAAATAATGAAGTCAACGCTGGCTACATACGAGCATGGACCCGTCAGCCACCTAACGGAGACGGGGTGTTTATCTTTGCTTTCACCTTCAAAAGTACAGCTGTCCAGACTTCATGGCTAACAGGTCTCGATGCCGGGTTCCAGGCGCAACCTGGAGGTACGACGTTTGCGGTTCCAGATGTCCCGGGGGCTGAGGGATATACGGCGCACGTCGCAGATTCAGAAGGCACACCGACGACCGAGAACGTAGTGACATTCGACAAAGGCGATACCACCTTTATGGTGGCAGTTGGCTCGTCCACGGGTGATCTCACGAGTGCCGACGCCGCATCGCTTGCGACAACGCAGGCGGCCAATGCGCCGGGTGCCTCCCCGACGAGTAGCAAAACCAAGGTTTACGAGATCGGCGGGGCAGTCGGAGCAATAGTGCTGGTCGGCCTAATCGTGATTGGAATGCGCCGCCGCCGTCGTAATCGTCCGGTGGCCAACACATTCCAGCCGAACACATTCCAGCCGAACACATTCGAGCCGAACACATTCGAGCCGAACACATTCGAGCCGAACACAGTCCGGGCGCCAAGCAGCTCGTCATACCCCCCTCTGCCGACTGAACCTCAAGAGCCTGGATGGACAGCGGTAGGAGATTCGGAATGGTACTGGGATGGAAGGGCGTGGACGGACCGAAGGCAACTGGCTCCTGCCAAATCGGAATAATGACGGCCGCTGTCCGCTGGGATAGCGCTGTACTGATTGCTACACGTCATTTTCTTCAATGACACGGCGACGTCGTCGTGCGAGATTGACTGGGCTTGCGGCCGTGGTGGCAGTCATCGTGACCGCTATAGGAGGCGTAGTAGCTGAGGCTGCACCCGCATCAACTCTTCCGCTTACCTTGCCAATGGCTCGGCAAGCCTTTGCTACGACATGGCCTAGTTTTTCGTCGAGTTTCGCCCAAAAGAATCTGGACAAGCTGAGTACGTACAGCACGCCGGAAATGACGCAGACGGTTCTCGGATATTACAGCTGCGGATGCGCAAGGTGGACGTTGCACAGTACGTCGGTTCGTTTCAGTGTCCCGACCGAACAGCAATACCCACTTTCATTTCTCGCCGAAGTTGCAGGCCTTGATGCCAAGAACCACGGCATGGTCGAGGAAGCAGTGCTTACGAAAGCCAACCCCATTGACCGATGGCGAGTTGCCTACATGGTCGCCTATGAAGATGAAAGTCGGCTTCTCGGACCCTCATCCGTCTCGCCAGCTCCCTCGATGCCATTCGACATCACCACCGTCGGAACCGAACTTTCCTACTTCTTCCAGACCATCGTCAACACTGGATCACCACCGGAAGGCGACAACTGGCCACTAACCGGCGCCTTGAAGCAAGTGGTTTACCACGACCTTGGAGTGAAGCAAGTAATCGAAAAGGAGGGAAATAGCCAACAATCGACATTTGCCCCTGCGGATCACAGCTCTGCTTTTGCATATCCCTCCGGTGACATCATGTGTGGTGCGATCGATTCTTCGGCTCTGATCACGGCACCGACGGGTTATTTGACGATACAGCCCGCAAATCGAAGCAACTGGGGTCCTCTTCTTTCACCTGGTAAATATGCGACTGTGACCAAGACCGGTGTCGAGGATTATTGCTTCACTAATACGACAGCTGGGCTAACGACGCCCATCAGTTTCTTCGGAGGCATCGACCAGATAGTGGGTAGCTCGGGATAAGGTCAGTACTGCATCGGCGAATCGTGCCTCACGATGTTGAACGCCATGCTGTGGACACTGCAAGAATCCTTGCGGTGGCCGGATTAGCCGCAACCTGAGTGATTACACCCCTCGTGATCTCCTTCGCTCGGGCTCGGGCGTTGGATTCTTGATTGTTTCGGGACTTTCGTCGGGCAAACCGAGCTGGTTAGTCGCCTCAACCGACGAATGTCTTGAGGTCCTTGACGAGCTTGTCCTCGATCTCTAAGTTCCAGGTGCTCTCGGCTACGTCCACGACGAGGAACAGATCCGAGATGAGCAAGGTCTCGATGACTGCTACCCCAAGGTGTTCGAGCCACTTACCGATGCCGATGCGGACCGTAAAGTCGTCGGGGCTCCCCGTGATCGTGATGGTCATCGCACGGTCTGCGTCGACCACCCCACGCAGAAAACCACCCTTTTTGGCTTGGAGCACCACTCCCTGAGAGCTCGGTGACGAGGTCTGGACCGTGAAGCCCTCGGTCTTCAGGTACTCCTCGATGTGGGACCGTACAGCATCCGGGTCCTTGTTCTTACCTTCGAAGTGCTCCACCTTGTCACCGATCATGTGACCGCCTCTCTCGTGTTTGGGTTGGTGTTCTTTGCCCAGCGAGGTGGTGTTGACGAGCTTGACTCACTAGAGAGACCACCGGATGCGTGGGCGGACTCTAACTGCTCGGAGCAACCTAGTGCACCGGTTGGCCGAGCACCTATCGCGGGTGAGAGTCGATTGCTCGGGCTGTCACGATCACCGGGTTAACGGCCGAGGGCGCGGACAGAATGGCGCTCGGGCAGCGCGGGGTCCGGCGGAGCTGTGTCGTCCATCGCACCAGGATGGTGGCGCGTGCGGTCAGAGTGGTTGATTGTCGTTGTCATGGGAGAAGTTCCTTCTCCGCCCTTCAGCTCATTGATTTGTCATCACATCAAGGCAAACCGTCTCACTCAAGGTTGACAGAGGGTTCTGTAGAGGTCGATAAAGAGCTGACGAAGATCCGTTCAGGGCTTCTCGCATAGGTGGCCAACTCAGCGTGGCCATGTGTAAAGGATTTCCTTCGACATTGCGCTTGACGGGAGAACAAATGACGGACCCCCCATAGTCGCCGAATCTGATTACCGTTGGGACTCCGGCAGGTGCCGGGAGAGGCAATGTGCCCGAGTAATCCGATAACACTCACAAAGTGCCTCATTACGGAATGGGGATTCCTGGTCAAACCCGCTGCCGTTAGAGAAGTTCAAGTGCATTGACCTAGCGGGAGTTTCCGGGATAGCTCGATGAGCTGATTTTCGGGGTCTTGGTGGGTTTGTTTCAAACAATCGCGTGACCAGCGCGTTTGTCCTGTCCAAAGGCTCGCGATTGGTGCACGGTCGTGGTAGTACCTAGATATGGCATATTTGGTGGGCAAGAAGCAGGACGGCAAGACCTACT
>PMLV01000007.1 GCA_003160635.1 Acidimicrobiaceae bacterium
TCACGGCGTAGGCATTTCACCGGAGTCACTCCTCGATTACTCGTTGGCATCGCTCACCTCACGTCGTTTCCAATCAAGTGCAGGGCACCAGTCACTGGTGCCCTGCGAGCTACCTCACACGCCCAGGATCGCTCAATCGACTCCGTTGAAGTGTGGCTCGCAACCCACTGAGGCGTGTCACAAGCGCACCGTGCATCGGGTCGGACCGTCCGGAACCAGAAGCGCAGCGCAACAGTATCGCTCCCCCACTCGCAATGTTGTCCATCGGTGCGCCGCGTCTAGCGGCCATCGGGCAGAATCTCCCGCGGGTTATGATCAATCGTAGTTCGTCGCACTGGCACTGCTTGGTCCTACAAGTCATGCCACATCCGTTGAACGAGTGGGGTTATTCATCAGCGGCCCTACGCCTATCCGAGACGCAAGAGGAGATGAGATGGACGCCAACTTTGCAGGGTTGGGATTCAGGCAGGGTGAGGCGGTCGTCGTCACGGGAGCCGCGAATGGAATCGGTCGAGAAGTAGCGCTCTTACTGGCCCGTGCCGGCCTCACCGTCTCTGCTTGGGATATCGAAGAGGCAGCGCTAAACGAGCTAGTCGCTGAGATTGAGGCGACCGTCGGAACGGTGCGAGGTGTTCTAGTCGACCTCGACGACCAAGGAGCCATCGACGCCGCATGGGACGAAGCCACATCGATGGGGCTTCCCATTCCTTACCTAGTCAACAATGCCGGTCCTCCCAGCACCACGGACGTATCCGTCGTTGAGGGCCTTCGGATGTCAGTCGGCTCCTACGTCGCCGTCACCGAAGGATGGTTGAAGCGACATGCCGCCGAGGCGAGCAGCATGACCTTTACGTCTTCGATCGCCGGTAACTTCTTCGTCGGTCCGACCACTGATTGGTATCCAACGGCGAAGGCCGGCATCGCCGGTTATATGAGACACTGCGCTGTGAAGCTTCGGGGTCATCCCCGTTCAAATGGCGTGGCTCCCACTGGCGTCGTCACCCGGAGAACTGCGGAAGCATTCGCCTCGGAAGAAATGCAACAGCGACTGAAGGCGCAACCAATGGGAAGAGCAGGCTTGGCAGATGAGGTCGCTGCGATGATCTGCTTCCTACTTTCCCCCGCAGCTTCCTTCATCAATGGCGTCTTGATACCCGTCGACGGAGCATCTACCTGGACTCACGGTTGACGTCTGCACTGCTCAGGTTATTTCGGACGAATAGCGAAGGCAGCAACACATACCGCCGAATCTCAAACCGATCGACCGATTCTCTCGCGAACCTCGCGAAACGGGAGATCGTTGTCGAAAGATGGTTCGCGAGGTAGGCCAAGTAGCCGCTCACTGATGATGTTTCTCTGCATCTCATTCGTCCCGCCAGCAATGGAAAGGGTCTTGGACATGAGCCAATCGGCCCCGACTGGTCCGTTTTCAGTACCGTCGCTCCACACTGCACCGTCTGCGACAGTGAGCGCGAAGGCGATCTCGGCTCGTCGATAGGCGAGCAACGCTGCTCCAAGCTTCAGCACGGAACCCCACTGTCCCTTCAAAGCTCCCGTCTTATAACCTGTGGCCACCCGCCGTCCCAGGTGTCTCTGCACGGTCGATGCCACAAAGATCTCAGAGAGGTAACGGCGAATGATTGTCGGATCGGCTGGGCCCCCTAGTGCAAGCGCCTTAAGGTCCTCTATTCCTTGGCCTACTGCCCGTCCACCTTCCGTTCCCTCGCCGTGTCCCACCCCTCCGGTTGCGTTCCGCTCGTGGAAGAGCAGAGTTTGCGCGACCGACCAACCTTCATTTTCGTGCCCTATTAGATTTTCCAACGGAATCGATACGTCGTCGAAAAACTCCTGGCAGAACTCAGACTCGCCGTCGGCCTGTCGAATCGGCTCGATGGTGACTCCTGGTGCGCTCAGTGGTAGCGCGAACATCGATAGACCTCGGTGCTTAGGAACGTCCCAGTTCGTTCTTGCCAAGCACATACCAACGTCAGCCGTAGCGGCACCTGTGCTCCAGATCTTGGACCCGTTGATCACCCAACTGTCGCCGTCACGTTCAGCTTTGGTCACCGAACCCGCCAGATCGGACCCTCCGCCTGGCTCCGAGAGCAATTGGATCCACACCTCCTGTCCCCGAATCATTCGGGGGAGGTGATATCGCTTTTGCTCCTCTGAACCGTGTGCGATCAGGGTGGGAGCGAGCATGCCCAAACTTACGGCGAAGCCGACCGGCGTCCGAAATGCAGCGGATTCCCTCGCAAAGACGCGCTGATGGTCGGACGTCAGACCGCGGCCCCCGTACTCCACGGGAACCATCAAGCCACCAAATCCACCCGCCGCCAGACGCGCTTGCAATGCTCGTTCTTCGTGGTCCGAAGAGACGACCGCGTTCTCGTCGGATTTGCGCTCCAGGTTCTCCGCAAGCCAGCTTCGAACCTCTTCGGAAAACACATCCAGATCAGTCGACATTATTTCGCAGTCACACTCCCAACAATTCGCACAGCTGGCGCTCGTGCTGCTCTGGCGTTCCATACAGCACCCGATTCATGCCGACACGCCGCAAAAATAAATGCATGTCGTGCTCCCAGGTGAGACCGATTCCCCCGTGTATCTGAATGCATTCCTGCACAATATCCACAGCTCGGTAGCTCACGAAAACCTTTGCCGTATGTACGAGCTCGAGCGCGTCGGCCATATGATCGCCGACTGCACCAGAGGCGGCATCACTAATAGCCCTGCATGACTCGAGCCACAGGAACATGTCCGCGATCCTGTGTTTCAGGGCCTGGAAGGAAGCGATAGGACGACCGAAGGCGACACGATCTTGCGCGTACTGGCATGTGCGTTCGAACGCGTGACCAATCACCCCGACGCTGTCAGCAATCTGCAACACCAGCGACAGTTGCAGCTGTCGCTGAAGATCTTCGTCGGCTGCCCCCCATCCGCCAACTACATTCTCCAAGGGCACCCGAACATTGTCGAAATGCACCGTACTAAACCTTCGACTCAGGTCTAAGCTCATTTGAGGCTCGATTCTCACACCCGGAGAAGCCGAAGGTACGAGAATCTGCGAGATCCCTTCCCGCGAGGAGACGGCCACAAGGAGTACTTCCGCTACGTCGGCTGCCTCGACGTAGCTTTTCGTGCCTTCCAGAGTAACTACCCCATTTCGGACCCTCCCCCGTACCGCGAACCGGTTGGAATTCCACTGCGATCGAGGTTCTCCAAATGCCCAGCTGCCGACCGACTCGCCAGCAGACATTCCGGGCAGCAGCTGTTCCCGCTGTGCCAACGAGCCCGAGCGAGCTACCGCGTACGCCACGATATTCACGGGATGAAATGGCCCTGGTGCCACAACCCTGCCGAGCTCCTCCGCCGCAATGACCGCGTCCTGGACAGGAGACCCCGAAACCGACCCACCTCCCTGATCCTCGGGGACGAACATGGCGGTCAGGCCAACTTCAGCCCCGGCTCGCCACCACAACGGGTCATAACCACCTATAGTTTCGCGCGAGTGCCGAGCTTGACCTAGTGTGTTGGAGTCGGTCAAGAAACGTCGACATGTCTCCCGAAAGAGCTCTTGTTCGTTCGAAAGATCAAGTTTCACGACGACTTGCTCTCCGCCCGCACTTGAAGCTCGTCCTCCTCGGCTTTCTCACTTTTCGCCTGCCAGATGCCACCATCGCTGATCAATAGTTTGATCTCCTCAGGTGTTCGGTTCAGCCATTGGCGTACAACCTCGATACTGTGTTCTCCCAGTCGTGGACCTCGTCGCCGAACGGATCCGGGTGTCAGGCTCATCCGATCCGGTGAGTTGGGAAGTTCCACCACTCCCACATCAGGATGCGCAACCTCAACAATCGCACAGCGCGAACGGAGTTGTGGATCTCGCCACAAATCCTCGCTGTCCTGGACGGGGCAACTCGCAATTCCTGCGAGCTGCAATTTGTTGGCCGCTTGATACGGCCTCACTCCAGCCGCCCATCGAGCGATCGCACCCCGGAGTTGTTCCTGGTCGTCTGGGGTAAGTGATCGCCCCCGGATGCTCAAGTCCGGGCGCTCCAGGGTGGCACAGATCGCTTCCCAGTCGGCCTCATCCTCAAGCTCGATGGCCACCCACGCGTCGTCGCCCAAACATCTCGCGACCATCGACAACAATGCCCCTGGTACTTCGTTGGGTTGGGCCCGCCATGGCTCTCCGTTGCCGAGTGCATCGAGGTAGAGCGGCGCCATGACCGCCGCGCCTGACTCGGTCTGCGCTAAGTCGATGTAAACACCTCTCTTCGACCTTTGCGCCTCAGCTAAACCGCCGAGGATCGCTACGGCACCATGAATTCCAGCCACGTAGTCGAAATGAGTACCATCAGGCGCCCAGGCTGAGCTCAGCCCGAGAAAGTTGTTGATATTGGAAGCGTATGCCCGATAACTGGACCAAGGACCTGTTCTCCCATATCCGGAGATTGATAACATCACCAACTCCTGGTTGGACCTAAGTAGGTCCGCGAAAGAACATCCCCAGCGATCCATTTGTCCGGGGCCGAAGTTCTCGACGACGACGTCGCACTTCGTGACGAGGTCGCGAAAAACCTTCTGGCCGGTGTCCGTCTTCATTTCGAGACAAAGGCTTCGCATACTTCGTGTGAGACCCGAAAACAGCGCGGTCGTTTGAATCCCCGATGGCTCGTAGAGGTCAGGATGGTCGGGCGAGAAATAGGCCCTGAGGGCTTCAGGTCGTTCCCGCGACTCAATTTTCACTACGTCCGCCCCAAGTTCCGCCAGCGCCAAGGGGCAGGTGTTGCCCGCCACAAATGCTCCGAAGCTAAGAATGCGAATTCCGTCGAGGATCGCACGGGCAAACCGATCAGATGAGGCCACTCGTTCTCCATGACGCAAGTTCGCGACGACTATGTCCGAGCTCGTTGACGTATATCGCTTCGTTATGTTCGCCAAGGGAGGGCGCTGATCTTCGGTATGACAGAAGATCGGGGATCGCTCGAAAAGGCCGACCTGGAATGTCGAATTCCCCCGTACCTTCCCTCGACGACTCTACAAAAAAGCCTCTCTCTCGTGCCTGGATATCCTCCAGAAACTCGCTGGGCGTATACATCAGAGCGCATGGAAGTCCGGCCGCCTGTCCCCGCTCTACCAGCTCCTTCGCACTCCTCGTCGAAAGCAACTCGGCAATAAAGGTCGTAAGGAGATCGAATAGCTGCACCCGCATGCCCCGATCCTGATAGAGCGGATCCATGAGCATCTCGGGCTCATCGAGCACCTTCAAGAAAATGTCCCAGTGGCGTGGGGCGTGTGACGCGATATCGATGAGTCCATCACTGCATTGCCAGATGCCACCGGGAGGAGGGCCGAAGTTCGTCGCTCTAGTGGCAATCCGACCCTTCAGACCGTATCGTTCAAGAGAGATCTTGTTAAACCACCCTACTTCGTGAGCTGAAATGTCAACGATTTGCGCCGGCGAAGTTGGTCGGAGAAAAAGAGCTTGGATCATCATCGCAGCGTGAAGACCACACTCATCGTAAAGCTGCTGGCCGGGCTGGGCGATGGGTGGGCCTTCCGGAGGCCCCACCGGATGCATCAGACCGCTCATCGCGAATGACGTGAACGGGGTGGCGCGCCAGTTGCGAAGGGGCCCGGTCAAGCCGAACGGCGTTATGAAGCAGGAGTGGACGTTGTCTCCCTTCCAACAAATGCTTGCAGACTCCGGGTCGAACCCGATCAATGGGTGGCGAGCATCCGGAGAGTGTAAGACAACGTCTGCACCTCGAGCGAGCTCTTCGAGAATGCTCAGCGCCTTGTGAGATGACCAATCAAGCGTTATTCCCCGCTTGTTGTGGTGGTAATAGGCGAAGAACAAACTGGATTCCTTCGTGACCTCACCATCTCGGAATGGTGGCGAGAAGCGCATGGCGCTGCCGCTCGGCGGTTCGATCTGGATTACATCCGCTCCCAGATCGGCGAGCACTTTGCCACAGTACGCAGTGAGCCGGTCGCCGAACTCCAGGATGCGAAAGGCGCCGAGGGGTGGCGGAACCTCACGACCCAATACTTGGTCGGGCATGTCTGTCATCGAACTCATCCTGCCCAATCTCCAGACCTGTATGCGTGACCGGATGCAACGGACCGCTTGTAGTCAGCACCGTAGCGTACGTAATTCGAACTGGGCTCGAGACGGGTGAGGATCCGACATCTCCGGCGTTCCACCCTGCTCCTGTCCTTCCGTCCAAGCGCACAAATCGGACACTTGGACGCGAGAAGCCCTTTCTGTCAGCATGACCTGA
>PMLV01000279.1 GCA_003160635.1 Acidimicrobiaceae bacterium
CGCATGCTGGCGTACTCGTCGATCAACCACGCCGGGTTCATTCTGCTCGGGGTGGAGTCGGCCACGTCCCGGGGAGTGAGCTCATCGCTCTACTACCTGGCGGCCTACACGTTCATGACGATCGGCAGCTTCGCCATCGTCACCGTGCTCGGCCGNNTGCAGGTCGTCCTGGCCACGGTGTCGGCCGGCGCGGTCCCCCTCGCCGTCATCGCCATGGTCACCGCAGCCATCGCCGCGTTCTTCTATCTCCGGGTCGCCGTGCTGATGTACGTGTCGGAGGCGACGGGCGAGGGTGGGAACGCCATCGCCGATTCGCTGCCCGCCCGGACGGATGCGGGCGCGCAGATCCCCTGGGCCAGCCCCGATGGCGTATCGGGCACCGTGACGACCCTCGATGCGGAGCTGCTCCTGGCGGGCGACGCTCCGGCCCCGACCGGGGAGGAGGTGCCGACGGTGGTCCGGATCCCGGTTCTCACCTGGGTGGCCATCGGCGTGTGCCTGGCCGTCACCGTCGTCTTCGGGATCGTGCCCGGGCCACTCTTGGACCTCGCCAACCACGCCACGCTCCTCTTCCTGGGCCACTGACGCCGGCACCATGAAAGCGGTCAAGGTTGGATTCGTCACGCTGACGGAAGTCACGGGCGACGGCGATCATCGGGACTACAACGCCTGGCATCAACTCGACCACATGCCCGAGCAGTTCAGCATCCCCGGGGTCGTCTGCGGGCAGCGTTGGGTGCTGGCACCGGCTTGCGCCGAGCGCGCGGTCGCGGTGGAGGACCCACTCGGCACCTTCCACTACCTGACCATGTACCTGATGACCGAACCCGTGCAGCAGACGCTCGACGAGTTCGCCGAGGTGCGCGAGCGCCTGGCCAAGCTGGGCCGGTTCTACGAGCACCGTCGGGCCCGGCTGTCCGGCGCCTGGGTCTTCCTCGAGGCCCTGGCTGCCCCCCGCTCCCTGGTGGCTCCCGAGGTCATCCCCTACCGGCCCAACCGGGGGATCTACGTCGTGGTGGACGAGCCGCTCCCCGACACGTCGTCGCTCGACGAGTACCTCCGCCTGCGCCATACCGACCACTTCCCGCAGCTGCTGGAGGTCCCGGGCGTCGCCGGCATCTGGTCCTTTGCCACCCGGCGCTGGGCCTTCGCCAAGAGCGAGGACCGCCCGGCCGACCCGGACGCCCAGGACGCCACCCGGATCACGGTCGCCTTTCTCGACGAGGACCCGCTCGAGGTGGCGGCGACAGTGGGGCCGTTGGTCGAGGAGCATTGGGCCGGCGCGCCCGTGCGGCCTCGCTTCGCCGGTCCGCTGCTGACGATCACCCCGTGGCAGTGGGACTGGTTCGACCCGGCCCCTTAAGCCTCTACGTGGTGCGGTGGACGTTCCCGCCGTTGCCGCTCGCTCCAGCACCGATCGCAACGGTCGCACGCACCGCGGCATCCGGCGTGGCCACAGCGCGGGCACTTCTCCGCCGCATCGTCGGTCACGGGGAGGGTCCTAACTCCCCGTCGGCTCGGGCTGCCGTTCTTCGACCGTGCGGTCACTGTCGCTGTCACCCAGTGCGGCCAGGACGGTTTCAGGCACGGCCGGACCCGAGCGCTTTGCTGCGCCGGTCATGAGGAGACGGCCGATGACGGGGACCTCGGTCAGGGATTCGGCCCGCATGATCTGGACGACGACAGGGAGGAACTGCTCGGCCGAATCGAACACGATGTAGCGGGGGAGCCATGTGGGCTCGTACTTGGCGTTGAAGCGCCACAGCGTCTCGATCTGCAGCACCCCCGACAATCGGCGCAGGGCCCATCGCTCCACCCGTTGGGTCACCCCGTCCCCCGACTCGCCGTCGAGGATGGAACGCAACGCGGCGAAGTTGAGACTGAGACCCTTCATGCCCATCTTCCGCATGTGGGCGATGGTCGAGCACAACGCGAAATCGAGCAGACCATTGGGGTGCTCGGCCGGGTCGCGCCGCATGAGATCGAGCGAGTAACCGCCGATCGCCGTCGAGGGCACGAACTGGCACATGGCGACGGGGGCACCGTCGGGCCCCTCGACCAGCGTGAGCAACAGGCCGGTGTCCCGCGCATCGGTCAGCCGGCCCAACATCATGGAGAAGCCGCGCTCGTGCTCGCCCCGGCGGCTCTTGTGCATGAGCTCGACGAGACGGGCCGCATCGTCGGGACTCAAATGGGCCGGATCCAAGAACCGAACCGTGTAGCCGTACCGGGCGACGCGGTTGACCGCTTGGCGTAGCCCCTTCATCTTTCCGCCTTCGAGCGAGAACTGGCGGGGATCGACGACGGCCTCGTCGCCGATGTAGAGGAAGCGCATCCCCGAGGCCTGGTACGTGGGCAGCCACGCCTCACCGGCGGCCATGACGCCGAGTCCCCATCCGTTGCGGTCCACATAACGACGGAAGGCATCCCAGACGTGCGCTCGTTCCGTGAAGGGACCGATCGGATCCGGGGACACGAGACATACCCCGCCGAACACGGCGTAGGCCACCATGGAGTCACGGTGGAAGAACCACTGCTTGTCGTCGCGCAGTGCGAAGTAGTCCAGAGACCCAGTTCCGTGACGGCGGACGATGTCCCGCGCCCTGATCTCGGCCGCACGCCGGCCGACCGAGGCCCGACCGCTCGAGAGCCGCCGATCGACCACCGGACGCGTCAGGAGGTAGAGGGAGACGACGATCAGGGTGATGCCCACCGCCAGCAGGCTCGGTGATGCGAAGTGGTCGATGTGCGATGGAAAGCGCACATACTGCACACCCACGAGCCGTTCGGCCGAGCCGAGGAGCACCTGGGGCCACGGAGGAAGATGGGGGTGGTGGACGCTGCTGGCCACCTCCACGCCGGTGAACGCGCCCAGGGTCGCTGTCACTCCACCCACGGCCAGAATGAAGAACGCCGAGCGCACCGTGCCCTGTTCGGCCTGGGCCCGGAAGCGCTCCCGCTGGACGACCAACAAGGCCAGAACGGCGGCGCAGACCAACAGGGTGATCACGTCGGCGGCGTGCACGATATGGAGGACGAGTGAGGCGGCCAACAATGCGACGGCCACCAGCCACGAACGGCGCTGCCCTTTCAGCACCCCGCGCGAGAGCATGATCATGGCGATGCCCGAGATTGCGACCAGCGCACCCGCGGCACGGGCCACCTCGATCGGGAGGAACTGCGAAATGAGATGCAGGCGATCCCGCACCGGCGTCGTCACCGCCGAGAGCAGGTCGATCAACCCGGCCGCGAACAGCGACGTGGCGGCGATGCGGCGGATGCGGCGGACCCGGATGTGGTCGGCGGCAACTTCGGGTGCCGGGGGCCACGAGGAGCCGCCGGGCCAGCTGGCCACCAGCTCGGGGTGAAGATCGGCCGCTTTCGTCCGGCCCTTGACGACGGCGTCGTGCGTCACCAGCCGCTCGCCCATGGTGGCCAGCGGGAGGTCGACCTCGGCGTGCATGAGGCGGATGTGCAGATCCGCGCCCGTCTCCACCTCGATCATCGACGCCTGACGATGGTGAAGGTACGTCGGCGGAAGGCCGAACCGCCCCCGGTGTTCGCGCACGATCTCCGACGTGGCGCCCGGGCTGGCAAAGAAGCCCGTGTCGAGGTGCGTGAGCTCGGCCACGAGTGCGCCGCCGGCGATCATGCCGGTCGCTCCCTTCGCAATGGCATGCCGGGTCACGTCCAAGACGTCCTCCCCGTCGATTGTGAGGAGTGCGTGCGCCGTGGCGCGGGCGCCTTGCGTCCGCGCCCCTCCGGACGACCACGGGGAAGGGAGCCCTTCGCCGCCGAGGGCGCGCCAGATGCCGCGGGAGGTGATGGCAACCACCACCGCCAGGACGGCGAGGAGCGCGACACCGATGGCGATGGTGACGAGCAGCCGTGAGAACCACGAGGCGGCATAGGCCTGCTGGAGGGCGCGCTGTTGGCGCGGCGAGTGGAACACGTGACCCAGCCCGTCGACGACCACCTCGAGCCGCAGCAAGAGCGCCAACCCGGCGAGGACCAGTGGCGGCGCCCACAGGTAATGGCGCAGGCGGCGGTAGAGCAAGCGCGACGTGACGAAGCGCGGGGCCAGGCGCGGATCATCCAGCCGCTCCAGGCCGGCCAGCCAAGGGCGATCGTCGCCCGGCGCGACGGCCTCGGCCGGGCGCGCCGTGTCCGTGTAGGGGGTGCCGGCGCGGATCAGCACGTCGCGCGCCCCGGCGCCGGTCATGCAGTGCAGGGTCACGCCTGGTTCCACCGTGACGCCGAGTGTGCTGAGGACGTCGGCCAGGTCGTCGGGCAGGCCCGCGGCGCCGGTCACCACGACCACGCGAGAATCGGCGCGCGCGGCGAACGCGGCGAACGCGGCGGTGAGGCTCTTGTGTGCTTCGAACGCCGCCGCCGGTCCCGGGGCACCGCCGCTTCCGGCCGCCACCAGCTGACCGCAGATCACGACGATGCCAGGCCCCTGCCATTCGCCCAATTTCTGCGCGATGTCGCGGCAGGTGGCCAGCGAGCTGGGCGAAGGCTGCGATGGGAGGAGGAGGTCGCCGAGCACCATGACCCTGCGGCCGAGAGCGACGTCGATCCTCAGATTGGCGAGGTCCTCGGTCATGCCTGTTCTATCGTCTCACCAATGGAGGGCGCTCCACGTCCATCTTGAGGAGGATTCTCCGCCCGAGGGAACGACCTCGGCCCGGTAAGCTGGGCTTTCGTGCCCGGCAACCCCTCCGACGACATGCCCCCCAACTGGCACTGGCGTGCCGCAGAAGGTGTGGCGCACCCGGTCGGTCCGGCCGTCATCTTCGACATCGACGGCGTACTGTCCGACGCCGCGGGGCGCCAGCACTTCATTGAGCAGGGAAATCGCGATTGGTCCGCCTTCTTCGAGGCCTGTGGCGACGACCCGGTGATCGAGGAGATCGCACGGTTGTTGGAGCTCCTCGACNNGCGACCTGCGGGCCCACGGTTTCGATCTGCGCCTGGCCTTCGAGGACGATCCCTCGAATCACGCCATGTACGTGGCGGACGGGATCCCCTGCGTCTACATCCATTCGGGCTACTACGAGGAGCGGGGGATCCATTCGGGCTACAACGAGTAGCGGGGGATCCATCCGGGCTACGACGAGTAGCGGCGGGCGCGTCGCGAGCGTCCCCAGCCAGCCGCCAGCATGACGGCTGCTCCGACAAGGACCGGAAGGTCACCCCAGTGGTCGTAGGGGGTGAAGCCCCGACGGAGGGCCACGGTCGCCCGCACCACTTGGGGCCGGCCGAGCGCGGAGCGCTGCAGTACCTCGCCGCGCCCGTCGACCACGGTGCTGTAGCCCGTGGGGGCGGCCTGCACCAGATCCCGGCCCGTCTCGACGGCCTGCACGGCGTCCGCCGCGACCTCCTGGGTCGGCACCTGTGATGTCGCATACGAGGAGGTGTTGGTGGCGACGATCAGGAGCTCGGCCCCGGCCCGGACCGAGGTGCGGCTGCGGTTGGCGTAGAAGACCTCGAAGGAGACGAGGGTGCCCAGGGCTCCCGCCGGCGTCGAGAGCAACCCCGAGCCGTGACCCGGGATCGCATCAGTGGGGACGGCGGACAGGTCGGCCAGGTGGGAGATGAACGAGCGATACGGGACGTACTCGCCGAAGGGGACCCGGTGTACTTTCTCGAAGACGCCGACGATGCGCCCGCTCGGGGCCCAGACCACGATCTCGTTGCGAAACGAGCGGGGCCCCGCCGGCTCGGTGACGCCGGCGACGAACGTCGTGTGCAGGTGGCGGGCCATCTGGGCCACGGCGCGGTTCTGGGCCGACCCCCGCAGTGGCTGGGACAACGCGATGACGTCCTCGGGCCAGAGCACCAGCGCGGGAGGCGGCCGCTCTTGTGACAGGGATCGAGTAGCGCGTACCTGTGCGGCGAACACCCTGGCGGGTGGCACGTCCTCCTTGCTGAGGCCGCGCTGTCCCCCGCCTTGGACGAGCGCGACCGTGATGGACCGCAGTGCCGGACCGCCGGCGGGCGCCACGGCCGCCACGAGCACGACGAGACCGAGCCCGACGAGGACGGAGGCACCCCGCCCGGCCGAGGCGATGCGGGAGCTCCGGACACCGTCGACCAGCGTGGCCACGCCGACACCGCCCGTCCAGACGCCGGCGGTGAGCAACAGCGGTCCACCGATCCGGGCCAACTGGAGGAGCGGCCCGTCCGCCTGCCCCAAGAAGACACCGCCGAGGGGCAGGCCCCCGAACGGCCACGTCATGCGGAGCGCCTCGGCCAGGGTGCCGGCCCCGACGAACGCCAGCGCCCGGCCCCGTCCCGACGGGGTGAGCACGGCCGCGGCGGCGAAGAACAGGGCCTCCAGCGCGATGAGCACGGCGGCGCCGTACCAGTTGAAGGCCCGGGCCCAGATCAGCCCCGGCCCGTAGCACCCCAGTCCGGCGAGCCAGCCCGACCACAGGCGGGCCCGGGGACCCAGTCCGGCCAGCCGCCAATAGAACAGTCCCGCACCGGCCAGGCCCACGGGCCACCACCCCCAGGGAGGGAGCGAGAGGGCGAGCAGGACACCGGCGCCGAGCGAAGGAAGTGCGACACGGCCGCGCGGTGCGGAGGGGTTCACGAGACGGCCTGGGCCGCCGCTCTCCCGCTGGCGATACAGGCCGGGATGCCGACGCCCCGATAGGCCGCGCCCGCCACCGCAATTCGCCCGAGCCGTGCCATCGCGGCCTCTATCCCCGCCGTGCGCATCAGATGGTGCACTCTGTACTGCGGGAAGGCACCCGGCCACCGGGTCACCATCGACTCCAGCGGATCCTCCGAGAGTCCCATGAGAAGGCCGAGCTCACCCCATGCCCGCTCCACCAGGTCCGCATCACTCCACGAGTCGGAACGGTGGTCGCCGAAGCGCCCCACCGAGGCGCGGAGAAGGACCTCCCCCTCGGTCGCCAGGTGCGGCCACTTCTGCGAAAGGTACGTGCAGGCGGTGACGGCCCATCCTTCGTGGCCCCGCGCCGGGGGGCTCCGCCGCGGCACGAGGAATCCGGTGCCCGCGAGGGGGCCGGACAGCGCACCGGTGCTGACACGAAAGGTGATGAGGGTGACCGAGGAATACGCGATGTTCGCCAGGAGCCCCGCTGCCTCGTCGTCGTGCGGAAGGAGGAGGGCGCACGCCGCCGGCGCGGGAAGCGCGAGAACGACCGCATCGGCATCGTGATGGGCCGCTCCGCTCCCTACGGCCCACCCTTCGCCCCGCCGGGCCAGACGATCGACCGGCGCGTCGCAGTGGATCTTCACCCCACGTGCCGCGAGTTCCGCGCGCAGGCGTTCGACCATGGCCGACATGCCTCCTTCGACGGCCCAGAACAGCGGTGACCCGTCGGTCGACGGTGGAGGGACCTCGGCCCGCAGCGCGCGCATGAGGCTGCCCCGCCTCTGCGAGGCGGCGAGGAGCGGGGGATAGGTGGCCGCGGCCGACATGTCGTCCACCGAGCCGGCGTGGATGCCCCCGATCAAGGGGTCCACCAACCGGTCGGCCACCCGGCGGCCCAATTTGCGGGACACGAGTGGACCTATGGAACGGTCGCCGATCGGCCCCCGAACGTCGGGCCGCGGCGCCAGCGCGTCACGCGCCAGCGCGACATTGCCGCGCCATCCGAGGATGCCGGACCGGGCCGTGGGCCAGAAGCGGATCGGAATGCCCAAGGCCAGCCCCTCGGGGAGCGGCCGGATCTTGCCGCGGGCCCACACGCCGGCGCCGCGGCCTCCGATGGGGACCAGCGCATCGCCGAGGCCGATCTCGCGACACAGGTCCACCGCTTCGGGCCGGCGCCCGAGAAAACCGTCGGGACCGGTGTCGACGCTGTGATGGCCGAACGGGACGCTGTGGAGCGCGCCCCCCAACCGGGACGACGACTCCAAGACGAGGACCTGGGTGGCGTCGGCGTCCCCCTTGGGGCCGTCGCCACCGCCGGTGAGCTCCCAGGCCGCGGCCAGCCCACTGATGCCACCGCCGACAACCACGACACGCCGCACGCCCACCTCAGCCCTGACGCGCCCCGGTGGCGCAGATCACGTCGGCCAGCACGCGGATGAACCGCGGGTCGTCGTTGAGCGACGCCGTGCGGGCAAAGGGGAGTCCGATCTCGGTGGCCACCGCGGCCAGCTCCACATCGAGGTCGTAGAGGACTTCGAGGTGGTCGGCCACGAAGCCGATGGGGCAGACCACGACCCCGTCGACCGCCTCGGAGTCGGCGGCCGCCAGTTGGCGGACCACGTCACGGACGTCGGGACCCAGCCAGGGCTCGGGCGTGTGGCCGGCACTCTGCCAGGCCACCTGCCAGCGGGCGATGCCGGCGGCGGCAGCCACCAATGCGGCCGACTCCTGCAGTTGCTCGGCGTAGGTGTCCCCCGTCGCCCGTATGCGCTCGGGCAGCGAATGGGCGGTGAAGAGCACGGGGTAGCGGCTCTGGTCAGGGCCGGCCCCGAGGGCGACGAGGGCCTCGGTCACCCGCTCCGCCAGCAGGGTCACGAAGCCCGGTTCGGCGTACCAGGGGGGCACCGCCACGAACGGGCACGTCCCCGCGAGTGCTGCGTCGGCCCGCGTGAGGTACTCCTGTGAGCCCATGGAAGAGCCGTGCGGGGTCAGCACCAGGCCGATGACGGGATCTGCTCCGGCTCGGGCCACCGCGGCCGCCGCATCCTCAATGAGTGGTTCGGTGTGCTTGGCCCCGTAGGCCACTACGTAGCGGCCGGGAGCACGCCGGGACAGCTCGGCGCGCAGGGCCTCCACCTGGGCCAAGGTCCGCTCGGTGAGTGGCGAGAGCCCGCCGATGGCGGCGTACCGGCGCTCGAGGTCGGCCAGCTGTTCAGGCGACGGCGGGCGGCCCCGGCGGATCCGGGTGTAGAAGGGAGCGATCTCCGCGGCGGTGCGCGGAGTGCCGTGGGCCATGACGAGCACGCCGACGCACCCGGTCATGGGCGGACCCTGTTCATCCCCGCATGCTTTCGGCATGCACGAGGTCGACCACGGCACCCAGGATCCCGATGTCGGCTTCGGGGAGCACCCCGTGCCCGAGATTGAAGATGTGACCCGTGCCGCTCCCATCGGCTCCTGCGGCCATCACCTCGCGGGCGGCGGCCTCGACGACCGGCCAGGGAGCCACGCACAGGGCGGGGTCGAGGTTGCCCTGGACGGCGTGGTCGGTCCCGACCCGGACGCGGGCGGCGTCGAGGGGCACGCGCCAGTCCACGCCGATCACGTCCGCACCGGCGGTGGCCATCAGGCTCAACAGCTCCCCGGTGCCCACGCCGAAGAGGATGGACGGCACGCCGAGGTCGGCGATCCCCTCGAGCACCGCACGCGTGGCCGGCAGCACGAAGCGCCGGTACTCGCCGGGAGAGAGGTTCCCCGCCCAACTGTCGAAGAGCTGCACGGCCTGGGCGCCGGCCTCGATCTGGGCCCGCAGGAACGCCACCGACATGGCGGCCAGGCAGTCCATCAGTTGACCCCAGAGCGCGGGGTCCCCGTGCATGAGGGCTTTCACCTTGGTGAACGTCCGCGAGGGCGCGCCCTCGATCAGGTAGCTGGCCACGGTGAAGGGAGCACCGGCGAAGCCGATGAGCGCCACACCGCTCCCGGCGAGCTCTTGCCTGACGGCGCGCGCCGCGTCGAGGACGTAGGGCGTATCGAGCGCGGGCTCGAGCGGCCGCAGTCGGGAGAGATCGGCCGCGCTGCGAAACGGCCGGGCCACCACGGGTCCCCGGCCCGGCTCGATGTCGACCCCGAACCCGATGGCGTGAACCGGCACGACGATGTCCGAGAAGAGGATGGCGGCGTCCACCCCGTAGCGGCGGACGGGTTGCAGCGTCAGCTCTGCCGCCAACGGCGCGTCGGCAATGGCGGCGAGGATCGATCCGGTGCCGCGGGCGGCGCGGTACTCGGGCAGGGAACGCCCCGCCTGGCGCATGAACCACACGGGCGTGCGCGACACCGGCTGGCGGAAGCAGGCGCGCACGAGGTCGGTATCGGCGGCCGCCTCTGGACTCACCCGAGCGGCTCTATGACGACCGCCGTGCCGTAGGCGCAGATCTCGGTCCAGTTCCCGCCCATCTCCGACGTGTCGAAACGCATGGCGAGCACGGCGTTGCCGCCCTTGGCCTCCGCTTCGGCAACCATGCGTCCCACCACTTCCTCCCTGCTCATCTGGAGGTTCTTGGTCATTCCCTTGAGCTCTCCGCCAGCCAGCGCCTTGAAGGCCGCGCCGAACTGGGACCCGACGTTCCGGGAACGGACCGTGAGCCCGAAGACCTCACCGAGCACGGCGGTGATCCGGTAGCCGGGTACGTCGTTCATGGTCGAAATCAGCATGTGGTTCATCGTAGGCGGCCCGGCGCTGCGTTCCCGGGTCGTTGGCCGTCGCCTAAGCTGAACCGTTTCCCTGAGGGCGGGGGGAGAAAGGGGCGTCGTGCCGGACCATCCCGATCTGGAGGATGAGCAGGAGTTCCTCAACCGCGCCCACGATGGTCTCGAGGCCATGCGCGGGGAGGCTCGCCAGATGCTGCAGGGCGTGCTCGACCTGGGCAAGGGGGGCACCTTCCAGTCGCGCACCGAGCGGGACATCGTGGTCCGCACCAGCCTGGCCCGCCTCGAACAGCTCGACATCGGGGACCAGGCCCTCTACTTCGGGCGTATCGACCGCTTTCCCGATCCCGAAGGTGATCCTGAAGTAGACGAGGACGCCGGCGACTCCGGCGACCGACCCCTGCTCGGGGAGTCCTTCCACATCGGCCGTCTCGCCGTGTCCGGTCCGGATCACGAGCCGCTGGTGGTCGACTGGCGGGCGCCGGTGGCCGAGCCGTTCTACCGGGCCACGGGTCTCGATCCCCAGGGCCTGGCCCGCCGCCGCCATCTGGCGGTACGCGGCCGCACCGTGCTGGGCTTGGAGGACGAGTACTTCGTCGACCCCTCGCGGGCGCCCGGGGCCCCGCTGCTCCCGGTTTCGCCGACCGCGCCGGCGGCCGGCGATTCCTCGGGGGAGCGCCTGCTCTCCGAAGGCATGGTGCTCGGAGGGCCCGGGGCCCTCTTGTCCGCGCTGGGCCAGGCGCGAACCGGTCACATGGGCGACATCATCGGCACGATCCAGAGGGAACAGGACGAGATCATCCGCTCGCCGCTGAGCGGCGTCCTGGTCGTCCAGGGCGGACCGGGCACGGGAAAGACCGCCGTCGCCCTGCACCGCGCCGCCTACCTCCTCTATACGCACCGCTTCCCGTTGGAGCGCCAGGGCGTGCTCGTCGTCGGCCCCAATCCGTTGTTCCTGCGCTACATCGAGCAGGTCCTGCCCTCGCTGGGCGAGACGGGCGTCAGCCTCTCGACCGTGGCCGGACTGGTACCCGAGATCCGGGTGCGCGGCACCGACGACCCGGCCGTCGCCAGGCTCAAGGGCGACGTGCGCATGGTCAAGGTGCTGGGGCGGGCCGTGCGCACACGCCAACGGCCGCTCCGCCACGACGTCGAGGTTCCCTTTGGTGCAGGCGTGTTGCGCCTACGGGCCCAGACCACCGAAGAGATCATCGCCCTGGCCCGCCGGCGGCCCGGGACCCACAACGTGCGCCGACGTTTCGTGGAGGCACACGTGCTGCGCGCGCTGGCCGACGACTACCGATCCCGCCTCACCCGGGGGACCGAGAAGCTGGACGACGGTGGGCCGAGTGCCGAGGAGCAGGCCGATCTGGCGCGCCGGCTGCGCCGCACCCCGCAGGTGGCGGAGGCGCTGGACCGCATGTGGCCGCGCCTCTCACCCCATGAGCTGCTCCACGATCTGTTGGGCGCCCGACCCCTCCTGACGGCCGCAGGCCAGGACATCCTCAGCCCCGAGGCGATCCAACGCCTCTACCGACCTCGGAGCAGGGCTCTCGACGAGGTGCCGTGGACCGTGGCGGATGCTGCGCTGATCGACGAGGCGCGCACCCTGCTCGGTCCCCGTCGAGGGGGCGCCCGCACCAACCGGGGTCGGCCGGGCCGGGCCGAGGAGGGAAACGCGCAGGAGGTGGGCTTCTGGCCCCAGGGCCTCGCCGCCTCGCCGGTCCCGACCTCCGGGCCCTTCACCGGACCCGACGACGATGTGCGGTCGTTCGGCCACATCGTGGTGGACGAAGTGCAGGATCTGTCCCCGATGCAGCTCCGCATGCTGGCCCGCCGATCGCTGTCGGGGTCGATGACCGTCGTCGGTGACATCGCCCAGGCGACAGGGCCGTGGGCACCCGAGAGCTGGGACGACGTCACCCGGCACTTGAGCCCGCAACGCTCGACCCGGCTGGTCGAGCTCACGGTGAGTTACCGCACGCCGGTGGAGGTGATCGCGGTAGCAGCCAGAGTGCTGGCCGTGGCCGCGCCGGCGATCACACCGCCACGCCCGGTCCGCCAGTCGGGGTTCTCCCCCCGCATCATCGAGACCTCACGCGCCGGGTTGGCCGGCGCCGTGGCCCAGGCCACCCGGGAAGAGGTGGCGGCGGTCGCTCCGGGACGGGTGGCGGTGCTCGGCCCGGCCGTCATGCTCCCCGAGATGGCCCGCGCCCTCTCCGATGCCGGCCTGTTCCCCACCGATCCGCGTGACCCCTCGGGGGAGGGCTTGGCCGCGGGCCTTGTCCTCCTCCCGGCCGACGAGACCAACGGTCTCGAGTTCGATTCGGTGATCGTGGTCGAGCCCGCTCTGGTGGCGGCCGTCGGCGAGGATGCCGCCGGTGAGGGGCCGCCCGTCGCGACGACGAGAGGTCTGCGCACCCTGTACGTGGCCCTCACCCGGCCCACGCGCCGGCTGGCGGTGGTGCACGCCGATCCGCTGCCCGTTGCGCTTGCGGGACCCGAGGGTTGACCCAGCTGTCGCCCAGCGACTGACGCGAAAACGCCCTCACCTGCTTGTTGGCGCGTGAGAGCCCCCGTCGACTAGAAATTGCCCTGTGACCCAGGCGGTTTCGGTCGAGCACCCAGTGCCAACAGGCAGGATCGTTCACGATCGCCCGCCCATGCTGGCTGTGGGCGTCATGATCTGGCTGGGCTCGGAGCTGATGTTCTTCAGCGGGCTCTTCGCCGCGTTCTTCACCCTGCGGGCAAACGCCGCCGGAGGGGTCTGGCCCCCGCCGGGCACCCACCTCGACACGGTGCGCGGCATCATCTTCACCCTGGTGCTCGTCTCGTCGAGCTTCACCATGCAGTATGCCGTCCACCAGGTGGAGTGGCGGAACCGCACGTCGGCCAAGCGCTGGATCGTGGCCACCTTCATTCTGGGGGGCGCCTTCCTGGGCAACCAGGTGGTGGAGTGGCTCTTCATCAGCACCCGCTGGAACACGAACTCCTTCGGCTCGCTCTTCTTCATCATGACGGGCCTCCACGGCCTCCACGTCTTCCTCGGCCTGGTCGCCATGATCTTCCTCCTCGGTCGCTTGAAGGGGGATGCCGCGGGCGACCCCGGCGAGCTCTCCGCCGTACAGGGAGTCAGCTACTACTGGCACTTCGTCGACATCGTCTGGATCGGGCTCTTCAGTTGCCTGTTCTTCCTGAAATAGACATGTCGAGTTCACGCACGCAGGCCCGACGCACATTCCGGACCAAGTACCTGTTGCCCGGAGGCCTTCTGGGCATCGCGGCACTGGGCACGCTGGCGCTCGTCTTCCCGGGTACGGCGCAGGCATCGACGACCAAGGCGCAGAACGTGACCGCCTCGGTCAAGGCGTGCGGCTCGGTGAACCTCAAGGGTGTCAGCAATGTGTACAACACGGGGAATCCCTTTGACAGCACCAAGCTCGTCTGCTTCGACGGCATGCTCATCCGCTACGGCGACAGCGCCATCACCTACACCAATCCACCGAAGTCCTACGTGGCCGCGGGCAAGCTCCTGTTCGATCAGACCTGCTCGAGCTGCCACGGGTCGAAGGCGAACGGGGTCTCACCGAGCGGGCAGGCCACGATCGGCCCCAACCTGCAGGGAGTGGGCGCCGCCACCGTCGATTTCTGGATCACCACCGGGCGCATGCCGGACAGCGACGTGCGGGCCGTTGAAGCCGAACGGAAGCCGCCCCGGCTGACGGACACGCAGGCGCTCCAGGTGGCGGCGTACATCAACTCGCTCGACCCCGCGGTGCCCGCGGTGCCCACCCCGAATCTCAAGGGAGCCGACGTCGCAGTTGGCGCAGACCTCTTCTCCCTGAACTGTGCCGCCTGCCACACCATCACCGGCGCCGGTGACGCGCTGGCGTTCGGCACCAATGCACCTTCGCTCCAGGACAAGCAGGTCACCGCACAGCAAGTGGCGGAGGCCCTGCGCATCGGGCCCTCCAACATGCCCCGGTTCTCGGGCAACCTGACCGACAACCAGGTCCGTGACGTCGTGGCCTACGTCACGGAAAAGATCCAGCACGCCGCGAACCCCGGTGGGGCCGGACTCGGAGGCGTGGGGCCGGTGGCCGAAGGCTTCATCGCGCTGTTGCTCGGCGTCGGGGGCCTGGCCCTCATCTGCTTCTGGATCGGCGAACGCTCGTGAGCAACGAGGAACACGAGCCGTCGCGCACCAAGGTACCCATGCCGGTCGCCACGCTCAGCGACCCGCACCTCGGGGACGCCGCCAAGCACCCCTCGCGAGCCGAGGCGATCATTGCCTTGATCCTTGTGGTGGCCATCGTGCTCATGGCCGGGTTCGGGGCCGCTTACACGCAGAACTGGGACCCCTGGATCATCGGCGGCACGTTGGGCGCCGGTATGTTCCTGCTCGGCTTCGGGCTCACGGCCTGGGGCAAGTACCTCATGCCGCAAGGTCCGTTCGTCGAGGAACGCCACCTGCTGGCTTCGACTCCCGAAGAGCGTGATTCGATGGCGGCCGCACTGGTGGAGCGGTCGACCGTCGTGGTCAAGCGGCGCAAGTTGCTGGGGGGGCTCTTCGCCGTGGGATCGGGGATCTTCGGGATCGTCGCCCTGTTCCCCCTCCTGCGCTCCCTGGGCCCGCTGCCGGGCACGTCGCTCGACGTGACCGATTGGCGCAAGGGGACGCTGCTGGTGGACTCCAACGGCCGGACCGTGGACAAAGGCACGCTGGTGGTGGGCGGGATCATGACCGTGTACCCCCACGGGCTCCAGAACAACACCGTCGGGCAGTCCGTCGACCAGACGGTCCTCATCCGGGTACAGGACTCGGACCTGGTCACGGCGGAGGGCAGGGAGACCTGGGCGCCCGCCGGCTATGTGGCGTACTCCAAGGTGTGCACCCACCTCGGCTGCCCGGTCGGCCTCTACGAGCAGCAGCTCGAACTGCTGGTCTGCCCCTGCCACCAGTCCATGTTCAACGTCCGAAACGGGGCGGTGCCCCAGTTCGGCCCGGCTCCCCGCCCGCTGCCCCAGTTGCCGTTGTACTTTGACAGCAACGGGACGTTGCGGGCGCAGGCCGGTTACGACCAGGCTGTCGGGCCCGGCTTCTACGAGCGGACCACGACGAAGGAGAACGGGACGTGAGCAGCCCTTCTCTTCCCACGGCCAAGACGAAGCGCCAGGCCCTCGGCCGCTACGGCCGGGTGGGCAACGTCATCGGGGAGCTCGACGACCGCCTCGGCGTCGCCAAGGGTGGCCGGGTCTTCCTGGACAAGATCTTCCCTGACCACTGGTCCTTCATGCTGGGCGAGATCGCGCTGTACTCGTTCGTCATCCTGATGGCCACCGGGGTGTTCCTGTCCCTGTACTTCGTGCCGTCGACCACCGAGGTCATCTACCACGGCACCTATGTCCCCTTGCGGGGCCAGTCCGTGTCCGAGGCATACCAGTCAACGGTGAATATCTCGTTTGGTGTACGAGGTGGCCTGCTGATTCGCCAGATGCACCACTGGTCCGCCGACATATTCGTCGGTTCCATCGTGGTGCACATGGCCCGTATCTTCTTCACGGGGGCATTCCGCAAGCCGCGCGAGCTCAACTGGACCATCGGGACCATCATGCTGATCCTGGCCATCCTCGAGGGCTTCATCGGCTACTCGCTGCCCGATGACCTGATCTCGGGCACCGGCTTGCGCATCGGCTACTCGATCGTCGAGTCGATTCCCTTCGTGGGGAGCTACCTGGGCACGTTCTTATGGGGCGGCCAGTTCCCGGGCGATGGGTCCATCGAAGGGCGCTTCTACATAATTCACGTGCTCATCATCCCCCTGGTCATCACCGGGCTCCTGGCTGCCCACCTCGGACTGCTCGTGCGCCAGAAGCACACGCAGTTCAAGGGCGAGGGGCGGACCGAGACCAATGTGGTGGGATCGCCCATGTTCCCCACCTTCATGGCCAAGACGACCGGGTTCCTCTTCATGGTGGCCGGCGTCACGGCGCTCCTGGGCGCGTTCGCCCAGATCAACGCCATCTGGCAGTTCGGCTCGTACGACCCGTCGAAGATCTCCTACGCCGTCCAACCGGACTGGTACATGGGCTGGCTGGACGGCGCACTGCGCATCATGCCGTCGTGGGAGTTCGCGGGGTGGGGGCACACGATCCCGCTCGAGGTCTTCCTGCCGGCCGTGATCTTCCCTGGCCTCATCTTCAATATCTGCCTCATATGGCCCGCCCTCGAACGCCGGTTCACCGGGGATAACGCCTTGCACAACCTGTTGGACCGCCCGCGCGACCGGCCCAAGCGCACCGCGGCCGGTGCGGCCATGCTGGCGCTGCTCTTCACGCTGTTCGGCGCCAGTTCGACCGATGTGCTGGCTAATTACTTCCACGTCTCGCTGAACCTCGTTCTGTGGTCCTTCCGTGTCCTGACGTTCGTGGTGCCGGTCATTGTGGGCTTCGTGACCTATGGCATCTGCAGGGAGATGCAGGGTGTGGAGGGCATCGGCAAGCGCAAGCGGGCGGTGATCGTTCATCGTTCCGCCGAGGGCGAGTACTCCACCGTCCCGGCCGCGCCGCGGCCCGGCGACACGCTCGAGGAGCTGGAGCCCGAGCCGGTACCGGTCCGCATCGACGTTTCGCCGTTGGCCGAGGCCTCGCCGTTGACGAGCACGGAGAGCTCGCCGACGGGATCGCGCCAGGTCAGCCGCTAGTCCGCACCCTGTTGACGCGGGGTGGTGGCTTCCCGAACGAGGGGCGCAGCCGCCCGTAGAGGGTCGAGGCCAGGCTGAGCGCACCGAATCCGGCGCCGAGGATGCACACGCCCGCCCACCGGTGGCTGCCGTAGACGACGCCCGCAGTGAGGGACCCGGCCGCACCTCCGATGAAGTAGCAGACCATGTAGGCGCTGTTGATCCGGCTCCGCGCATCGGGTCGCAAGGCGTAGATGATGGCCTGATTGGTGATCTGCATGCCCTGGGTGCCGACGTCCAGCACGACGATGCCCACGATGAGGGCGGCCAGTGCCGAATGACCGAACCACAGCAGTCCGAACGAACCTGTCAGGAGCACGCCGGCGACGAGGGTGGCACTCGTGGAACGATCGGCATCGGCCAGCTTGCCGGCCAGGTTGGCGGCGAGGATTCCGCCCGCCCCCACCAGGCCGAACAAGCCGATCACCGCACTCGAGTAGTGGTAGGGAGCACCCGAGAGCAGAAAGGCGATCGTGGTCCACAGCACGCTGAAACAGGCGAAGGCGCAGGCACCGTGCCACGCCCGACGGCGCAGGACGGGCTCGTCGACCAGCAGGCGGAGGGACGACCCGACCAGGTTCCAATAGGCCCGGTGGGGTCGGGGTCCTTCGGCGGGGAGCGCCCGCCACAAGATGGCGGCGAAGGCGACCATGAGGGCGGCCGAGAACCAGTAGATGGCCCGCCAGCCGGCCAGCTCGGCCACGAGCCCGGACACCGTCCTGGCCAGGAGAATCCCCAGGAGGAGTCCGGTCATGATCCGGGCCACGATGCGGCCGCGCCGTTCGGGCGGAGCGAGGTCGGCCGCGAACGGGATCATGACCTGACCGGCCACCGAGGCGGTGCCGACGGCGATCGAGGCGAGGCCGAAGACCCAGATGTCGGGGGAGAGGGCGCACGCCACCAGGGCGACCGCGGCCACGCCGAAGATGCGGACGACCAGGAGCCGTCGGGGATGCAGGTCGCCCAGGGGCACCACGAGCAGCAACCCGGCGGCGTAGCCGACCTGGGTCGCCGTGATGATCAGCGAGGCGAGCCCCGAACCGCTGTGGAAGTCGTGGGCCACCAGGTGCAGCACCGGTTGGGCGTAGTACAGGTTGGCCACCACGGCGCCGGTCGCCACGGCGATGAGGGTCACCAGGGAACGGGACAGCTGCTCCCCTGGCTGCGTCGAGCGTGCTGCGGCCGTCACCGGTTCAGGCTAATGGCGGCCACCGCGCACCTGGGCCCGGCGGCCCGGTGCGATCAGTTCAGATCAAACGTGGCCACCGCGCCGGCTCTCGGCAGTCACGCCGACCAGCGCAGTGATGATGAGCGAGATCCCCGGGAAGATCAGCCAGATCCCGAAGACCAGCGAGATGACCGTCAGGAAGGCGCCCATGCCCATGACGAACGGCCAGATGGAGGAGCCGGGGAAGGAGTTGATCTCACCTGCTCCCTCCTCAATGGAGGCATCCTCGCGGTCCTCGACCCGTTGACCTATCCGCCTGTGCCAGAAGAAGTAGTAGCTCCCGGGCAGGAAACCGAGGAGCGAGGTGCCGAGCAGCATCATGCCGCCGCCGTCGTCGTAGCTCCAGAACCAGTAGACGATCCCCACGATGCCGAAGAAGACGCCGAGGAACAAGAGGATGGTGGCTTCGACCCTCATACGACGGGTTCCTTCTTCCTCGCCTTGGCTGCGGCTTCTGCGGCGGGCCCGTGGGCAACGGACAGGGCGTCAGGGTGGTTGTAGTCCCAGGTCGGTCGCTCCGAGCGGATGGGCGGCAGGTGCGTGTAGTTGTGGTGCGGCGGGGGCGAGCTGGTGAACCACTCGAGCGTATGGGCGTCCCACGGGTTGTCACCGGCCGGAACGGGCTTGCGCCACGACTTCCAGAAGTTCCACAACATGATCCCGAAGGAGAAGGCGATGATGAACGCCCCGATGGTGGACAGTTCGTTGTAGACCTGCCACCCGAGGTTCGACGGGTAGCTGGCCACCCGTCGCGGCATCCCCTTGAGCCCGACGATGTACTGGGGCATGAAGGTGAGCCAGAACCCGATGAACATGAGCCAGAAGTGCCACTTCCCGAGCTTGTCGTCCAACATCCGGCCGAACATTTTGGGGTACCAGTAGTACACGCCGGCGAATCCGCCGAACACGGCGGTGCCCTCCAGCACCTGGTGAAAGTGGGCCACCACGAAGTAGGTGTCGTGCGTGGCGAAGTCGAGGGGTGGGGAGGCCAGCATGATGCCGGTGACGCCGCCCATCAGGAACGCCAGGAGGAAGCCGATACAGAACAGCATGGCGGCGGTGAACTGCAGTTGGCCGTGCCACATGGTGCCGATCCAGTTGAAGAACTTGATCCCGGTCGGCACGGCGATCATCAGACTCAAGAACGAGAAGAACGGCAACAGCACCGCCCCGGTGGTGAACATGTGGTGCGCCCAGACGCCGGTGGAGAGGGCGGCGATGGCCATGGTGGCGAAGACCATCCCCTTGTAGCCGAACACCGGCTTGCGGGAGAAGACGGGGAGGACCTCGGTCACGATGCCGAAGAAGGGCAGGGCGAGGATGTAGACCTCCGGATGGCCGAAGAACCAGAAGAGGTTCTGCCATAGCAATGGCGAGCCGCACGTGCTGGTGACAGCCCCATTGACCAGGTGACAGCCGGTGACGGTGAAGATGTGCGTACCGAAGTGCCGGTCACAGAAGAGCATGACCATGGCGCTGGTGAGCACCGGGAACGCGATGAGGATCAGGATTGCCGTCACCAGCATGTTCCAGGTGAAGATGGGCATCCTGAACATGGTCATGCCGGGCGCGCGCAGGTAGAAGATGGTGGCCACCAGGTTCACCCCGGTGAAGATGGCCGAGAATCCGGTGAGGGCGATCCCCATGATCCAGACGTCACCGCCCAGTCCGGGGGAGCTCGTGGCATTGGACAGCGGGGCGTAGCCCACCCATCCGAAGCTGGCTGCCCCGCCGGCCACCAAGAACCCCAGCATCATGGTGATCGACCCTGTCAGGTACAGCCAGTAGCTCAGGGCGTTGAGCCGGGGGAAGGCCATGTCGGGCGCGCCGATCTGCAGCGGCACGACGTAGTTGGCCAGGCCTCCAAAGGCGAACGGACCGGCGAAGAGGTAGAGCATCAGGCTGCCGTGCATGGTGAACAGCTCGTTGTACTGGCCGAACGTGAGCAACGAGGAGTGGGGCGACGTCAGCTGGAGCCGGATGACCAGGGCCATGATCCCGGCGAAGTAGAACATCACGAGCGACGTGATCATGTAGCTCAGCCCGATCACCTTGTGGTCGGTGGACGTCAACCACTTGAGGATCCCGGTCGGACCGTGGTCTTCATGTCCGTGGCCGGCAACGTGGCCGTCCTCGGGACCATGCCCACCTGGGGCGGGCAGGTGCAGGTCCGGAGCCTCCTCCACGCCGGTGCCGGGCACCGGCGGAGCGAGAACGTCAGCCACGTCAGCGACGTCAGTCACCGTAGAGGTCACCTCCAAGGTTGTTGCTGTGCGAGCTGGTGCTCGCCGTGTCACTGCTCACTGGGAGCTTCGGAACCGACGAAGGATTCGCACTGAGGGCGGCTTGTTGCGCATGGAGCCACGAAGCGTACTGGGCCTGCGTGACCGCCCTCACGTTGAAGAACATGAGGGAGTGGTAGAGACCGCAGAGCTGCGTGCACTGGCCGCGGAAGTCGCCGGTGTGGAGTGCGTTGAAATCGAAGGTCGTGGTGTAGCCGGGACTGGCGTAGCGGCTGAAGTTGAACTCAGGGACGTAGAAGCCGTGCAGCACGTCGAGTGACTTGAGGTTGATCTGCACATTGGTCCCGGTGGGGATCACCATGGTCGGGTCCTGGGTGGTCTGGCCGATCACCTTGACGCAGCCATTCTGGTTTGCACTGGCGGACGCGGGGTTCGCGCAACCCGAACCCGGACCCCCGGGGTACTCGAACTCCCAGCCCCATTGGAAGGCATTCACGGTGATGGTGGCCCCGGGATGCGGTGGGGTGGCATCGACCTTGTTCTCGGCCAGCACGGTGAAGACGAACAACCCGATGACGATGAGGATCGGTACCACCGTGTAGATGATCTCCACCGTCGTGTGGTACTGGGTCTGCTTGGGCATGTCCTCGGACTTGCGGCGGTACTTGAAGATGGCCCACAGGATCAAGAGCAGGACGAAGCCACCGACCACCAGGCCGGCGATGAAGAAGAGCTGCCACAGATGGAACTCGCTGCGGCCCTGCGTCGTGGACCCCGAATACTCGCCGAACGAAGGGAGCTTGCAGCCCGCGAGGACCAGCGCACCGCCCACCACGGCAGCTGCCGCGAGCAGCCGGGAGCGACGCCGTGGGCGCTGTAATTGAGGGGTCGATTCGGGTGCGTCCGCCGAAGGGCTGGTCAATGACGAGTCCACGACGCTGACACTATCGAACCCCGCAGAAAAAGACGAAGTAGCAGTACAACGGGTTGCGCCACGTCTGGATTGCGCTCAGTGGGCGTGCGCTGCCGCGGTCCCCTCGCCATCACCGGCCGACTCGTTGGCGGTCCAGGTGAAGATCCCGCGTGCCATGGTGGAGGTGGATCGGGCGGCACGGGCGGCGAAGACGTCGTGTCGGGCCCGCTGGACCGCGCCGTCCCCGGGACTGGCCAGCCATGCGCTCTCGGCCAGATGGCCGGCGAGCCGGAGTGCGGCATCGGCCTCCCCGGCGTCGGCTGCGCCGCGCGCCGCCTCCAGCAGCTGCACCGCCCGGTCGGCGAGGACCCCCGGCCCTCCGGCCAGGGATGCCAGCTCCACGGCCAGGGCCCGCTCGCTCGCCGGCTTCAACGTGGCCGGGTTGCCGTCCCACCACCCGCCGTACTGGCGCCAGACGGTGTGGACGATGAATTCCGGTTCGTCGTAGACGGGACGCAGGTACGGGCGTTCCTCGAGTTCAGCGGGGGGGCGGACGGTGTGGACGGCGTCATCGAGGCGACCACCGGCATTCATGACCGCCAGGGTCTGATCGACCAGCGAATCGAGCAGGTCGGCCGTGTCGGTCAGGGCCATGCGCACGCGGTCGGCTCCGACGACCGGCAACCCGTGGCCGGGCAGCAGGAACTCCGCATCCAGGGTGAGCATGCGCCGGAGAGCCTGCGCCCATTCGCGCGGGTAGCGCTGCACCTTCTGCGGATTGCCGGCATTGGGAGAGGCCCAGATGAAGAGGTCCCCGCAGCACAGCACGCGGGCGTCCGCCTGCCAGGTGATCGTATGGTCGTCCGTCTCCCCCTTCTCATGCCTGAGCGCGAAGTCGGTGCCGCCGACCGAGAGGTCCATGGCCTCGTGATAGGTGCGGTCGGGGTAGCGGTACGAGGTGGGCCAATTGAGGTCCTGGAAGCCGAACTGGCGGCGGTTGATGATCGTGTTGTAGCCCGCAGTGAAGATGTACCGGTCGAATCGGACCGGCAGCGCGTGGTGGGCGATCACCTGGGGCGCCGCCCAGCCCTGCTCTTCCGCCTCCTGCTCCCAGACCGGCACGCCGAAGACATGGTCGATATGCCCGTGCGAGTACACCGCGGTGTGCAGCCGGGAACTGCTCCAGCGACGGATGTCGTCGTGGACGACCGAGGCCAACGGAAGGCTGCCCGTATCGACCAGCACCAGCCCGTCCCCGGTGGCAAAGGCCGAGACATTGGCGAACGAGGGGGTGAAGCCGACCCCGTCTGTTATCTCCACGAACCCGCCGACATGGTCGACCGGGTGCAGCGTGGCGGTCGAGACCTCGCCGCGCCACAGGCGGTCGGCGATGGTCAGGACGTCGTCCGTCACGCCTCCCTCAACACCCAGAAGGGGCGCACGGCCGTGGGACCGGAGCCCGGGTGGTCAGCTCCGCGACGTCGGGTCGTCGGTCACCGGCGAGGGTGCGGGTGGTGGTGCATCGGCCGCCTCGGATGTGCCGTTGCTTGCCGCAGGATTCGCATTCGACGAGGCCTTCTTGCCTTCGCCCAGACCCTTTTCGAACTCGTTCTTGGCTGAACCGAGATTGCGGGCCAGCTTGGGGATGGCGGCCCCGCCGAAGAGGAGCACAACGACAACGATCAGGACGATGACCCCATCGACTCCGAAGATGTCTGCCAGCATGTGGACCTCCCTCACTCGACCCACGTCGCGGTGGGCCGCGCTTCAGGTTAGACCCAATCCGCCCCCTGGCTCACCGCACCACGGACACCACCAGGGCGGATGGTGCGTCACCCCGCCAAAAGGACGCCGAGTACCAGTGCGGCCACGCTGGCCAGGCCGGCCACTGATCCCCACACGGCGATTGCCGTGCGGGCGGTTGCCCGCCCATGGAAGAACGCGCCGAGCCCCGCGGCTGCGACGACGACGATCTTGACGATCAGGACCGCCTTCCAGGCGAAGCTCTGGCCGGCCCAGTGGAAGGTGGAGACATTCCAGAACCCGGTGACGACCAGTACGGCGTAGGCCGGCCAGGCCAGCCGGCCGAAAGCCCGAGCCAACGCCCGCGGCGCCTCGGGACTGAGGGAGCGGGACGGCCCGACGAGCCCCGCCAGGACGAACTGACCTCCCACCCAGATCGACGCCGACAGGACGTGGAGGGTCAGGCGGAGCGCTTCGAGGCCAGAGGCAAGCATGGCGACCGAGCCCCTACCGGGCTACTTGCCCTGCCAGCGCGGTTGCCGTTTCTCGGCAAAGGCCAGTGGACCTTCCCTGGCGTCGGCCGAACTGAACACGACATTCACCGCATCTTGATTGATCTTCCACCCTTCTGACTCCGGCGCCTCCGCGGCGCGCTTCATCACGCTCTTGGAGTAGCGGACGGCGAGCGGGGCATTGGCGGCGATCCGCTCGGCCAGGGCGAGGGCCTCCGTGAGCAACGACGCGGCGGGAACGACCAGGTTGACCAGGCCGAGGGCGTGGGCGCGGGCGGCGTCGATGGGGTCTCCGGTCATGGCCAATTCGTACGCCACGGCGAGGGGGAGTCGTTTGGGCAGGCGGAGGAGGCCGCCGGCGCCAGCGATCAGGCCCCGTTTTGCTTCGGGTATGCCGAACATCGCATGCTCCGCGGCCACGACGAGGTCGCAGGAGAGCATGATCTCGAGTCCCCCGGCCAGCGCGGACCCGTTGACGGCAGCGATCAGAGGCTTGGCGAAGTCTCGCTCGGTCAGGCCGCCGAATCCCCCGCTGGCCCCCATGATGTCCCCGCCCTCTCCACTGGAAAAGGCCTTGAGGTCCATGCCGGCGCTGAATGCCTTGTCGCCGCTCCCCGTCAGGATCACCACCCAGCAGTCGCCGTCGTCAGCCAGTTCGTCCATGATCGACGACATGGCGCGGCTCACCGCTCCGTTGATCGCGTTGCGCGCCTCGGGCCGGTTGATGGTGAGGATCTCGACATGCCCGCGACGTTCCCGCACCACTTCGTCTGTCATGCGTGCTCCCTTCATCGGCTGCATCGGCTGCATCGGCTGCATAGGCTTCACCGGCGCTCGCGCCGGCGTAGGGCGATTCTCACCGCTCCCCGTGGGGATTGCCAGCCGAAGGGGGGGCGCACGGCCGGCGGCTCCGAGATGACCTGCCAAGCTGTCTGCCGTGCCCGCCGATTCCTCAACGGCCCGACGATCCCTCCTCATCGAAGGGTTTGCCGTCGGCGTGGCCACCGCGGGCTACCAGATCGAGGGGGGGTACAACGGCGACGGGGAGCCGGCCAACAACTGGTACTCCTGGGAGCGCTCAGGCCGCGTGGAGCGATCGGGCGTGGCGTGCGCGTTCTGGTCCCACCCCGAAGAGGTGCTCGACAGGGCGGCGGGGATCGGGTGCACCACGTTCCGTCTCTCGGTCGAGTGGGCACGCGTGGAACCCGAGCCGGGGCGGTTCGACGGGGCCGCACTGGACCGCTACGTGGAGATCCTCGAGATGTGTGCCGCCCGAGGGCTCGAGCCGATGATCACGTTGCACCACTTCACCCACCCCGCCTTCTTGGGTGAGGAGTTCTGGTTGCGACCCGGATCGCCGGATCGTTTCGCCCGTCATGTGGCTCGCATCGTGCCGGCCCTGGCGCCGCATTGCCGTCGCTGGGTGACAGTCAATGAACCCAACATCGTGATGCTCATGGGGTGGATCGAAGGCGCCCACCCGCCCGGCCGGCGCGCTGCCTTCGCTGACGCCTTCTGCGTGCTCGACAATCTCCTCACCGCACACGTGCTGGCGGCTGATGTCATTCTCGCCGTGCAGCCCGAGGCTCAGGTCACCTCCACCACGAGCTCGTCGTCGTTGTACGAGCACGATCGACTCCTGACCGACCTGCTGCTGTTGCGCTCGGCCGGAATTCCCGCTTCCGACGTCGATCGCTACATCGACGAGCGGCGTGCCCTGCACGACGCCGCCCTCCCGCCCCCGCATGTCGGGGAGTTCGCGTTGCGGCGCCTCTACGCCGCCGTGAGCCCGTACGGCACATCTCGCGGCGCGGGCGGGGGCCCGGTGTGGTCAAGGTTCCGATCAGCCGCTCGCCGGCCCGCTCCCCGACGTGTCCTCGATGCCGTCTACGCCTCACCCCACGCATGCACTCTCGGTGCCGTCGGGTTGGACTGGTACGACCCCATCGCCAGTCACGCCCTGCAGGTGCCGGGACGCCGCAATCCAATGGGCGGACGGGACTGGTCCGCCGGGCGCCCCATCTGGGACATGCCGGTGCATGCGGACGGCCTGCGCGCCTGGTGCCGGACCGAGTCGGCGCTTCATCCTGCGCTGCCGCTATGGGTGGTGGAGAACGGCATGGCCACCAGGGTGGTGGGCGGCCGGGCCGTTGCCCGCGCCGACGGATGGGACCGTCCGCGCTTTCTCAGGGAGCACTTCGCCGCGCTGGTCGCCGCCGCGGAGGAGGAAGCTCCGGTCGCGGTGTACCTGCACTGGTCCTTGGTCGACAACTACGAGTGGGGCACCTACGAGCCGCGCTTTGGGATCTTCGGCCTCGACCGGAGCGATCCGTCCGGCGCAGTGCGATGGCTCGATACCGATGCGGCAGGTCACGACGCCGCAGGCGCATTTGCGCACATCGTCAGGGGCGTCTTGAGCGGGGATCGCTCCGTGCTCGAAGGCGACGGATGACCGTGTTCTCGGATGACAGGGTCCTTACGGACGGCCCACGCCCTCTGACGAACCGCCGTCGATCGACCAGCCCCCATCGTCGAAGCTGGGGTCCCGTTGGCCACTCAGCACCGCCTTCTCCCTCCGCCTCCGGCGAATGACCAGGACGACGATGGCGACGGCAATGAGACCGAGGAGCACGTCCGAGGCGATGCTCGAGGCGTGTTCCACCTTGGTGTAGGCGTGGCCCAGGACGTAGCCCAGGAGGCAGAAACCCGTGCCCCAGATCAGCCCACCGGCCGCATTGGCCGGGAGGAAGATGCGGTAGGGCATCGATGAGATGCCGGCCAGTCCCGGGACGGCAGCCCGTAGGAATGCGGTGAAGCGGGACAAGAAGACCACGATGGCGCCGCGGCGGTTCAATTGGTTGAACACGGCAGCAAGGAGCCGCTGTCGTTTCCGTAACAACCGCGTGGCGAGGAGCCGGCGTCCCCACTTCTCCCCGACCAGGTAGCCCACCGAGTCGCCGGCGATGGCGCAGGCGACGACGATCATGATGAGGATCACGATGTTGACGTGGTCCCGGGACGCCACCACTCCGCCCAGGATCACGGCGGTCTCGCCGGGAAACACGAACCCGATCAAGATGGACGCTTCGGCGAAGACCAACGCACCGACGAGCAAGTAGGCCTCCCAACCATGGAGGTTGAGAAGGGGATTGAGCAGGTGGGCGATCACGAGTCCGTGTACCGCGGCAGTGGCATGTGCGTACGGCCTCTCACGTGCGGGGCGCTATGAGTTGACGGCGCGCAATGTGTGATCGCGCGCCGTGAACTGGCGCCAGCGCTTCTCGACGTTGGCCATGAATTCCTGGCCCGTGGCCAGGTGGAGGAGTATGTCGGACTGACCTTGCGGCCGGGCCAGCATCCAGCTGTGCCCGCCGGGCACCCACTGCACCGGGGCGCGCGCCACGTCAGCGAACTCGATTGCCGCAGCGGTGGGCGTGATGCGGTCGAAGCAACCCCATTCGTTGAGGATCGGGATCTGCCGGGCCACCACGGCGCGCACCTCGGTGCGTTGGTCGATCGACATGAGCAGGCTGCCGATGGGCAGTGTCTGGCCGACGGCGCGGACATTGCGTCGCACGTCGGGAAGGACGGAACGGACGGTCGAGAACATCCGGCCGATCAAGAGGTCCGGNNACGATGCCGTTGCGTGCCTTCCAGGCCGGAGTGCTCACCCCGTCGCGATAGATGAGGCCCAGTGTGAGGCTGGGGTGGTCGTAGGCAAACTGGACGGCGACCGCCCCACCCATGGAATGGCCGAGCACCACAACGGGGCCGGCGCCGACGTGACGCACGAGCGCCATGACCTGGTTGGCCAGTATCTCCATTGACACGTCGTGCCAATCCAGCGCATCGCTGCCCCCGAAGCCGGGCAGGCTCGGGTTGATGACCCGCCAGCCAAGCTGTTCGGCGAGACGGGCGCTCTCACGCCAGTACATGCCGCCTCCGGCGAAGTAGCCGTGGATGTTGACGGCCCAGATCGGCGGGGAGCCCGAACCGTCGGGCCCGTGGGCGTGCACATTGTCGGAGACGGCGAATTGCAGCAGGCGTCCCTCGATGCGGAGCGAAGCCGGCACCATGCGGATCGTCGGTTTCTTTCGCACCTTGCGCTCGTACTGATCCCGGACCACGCCCAGACCGAGTGGTGGGCGGCCCGCATCGGCCAATTCCACCGGAGAGGGGCCGTCCGACGGCGCCATGATGGCGCCGGAAATCTGCAACCTGTCCACCGTCTCGGGCACCGCCCTGCCTCTTGGTAAACCCAATCCCATAGTGGATACCTCGGTCACACGTCGTCCCTGGCGCCGAAATCGTGCTCCGCGGGAGTGAAATCCGCCTCCGGCCCCCCACCGTACCCGACACCGGTTGCCGCACACCCACCACGGCGCGCGTGCACGGAGGCGTCAAGGCTGCGACGATGGAGGAATGAGCGCTGACGTAGTTATCCGTGGTGGGACGGTCATCGACGGGACGGGGTCCCCTGGTCAGGTGGCCGATGTGGCCGTCACCGACGGCCGGATATCGGAGATAGGGACGGGGCTCAGCGGGTCCCGTGTCCTCGATGCAACGGGCCAGGTTGTCACTCCGGGGTTCATCGACATCCACACGCACTACGACGCCCAGGTCTTCTGGGACCCGTCATTGACCCCGTCGTCGTTCCACGGCGTGACGACGGTGGTGGCGGGAAACTGCGGATTCTCGATCGCGCCCGTGCAGCCCGACGGCGTCGCGCTGTTGGGCCGCACCCTGCAGCACGTGGAGGACATGAGCTTCGACACGTTGTCGGTCGGCGTCCCGTGGGACGAGTTCCAGACGTTTCCGCAATATCTCGACGCGGTGGCCCGGCGGGGCACCGCCCTGAACTTCTCGTGCTATGTCGGGCATACGGCCGTGCGGATGTACGTCATGGGCGACGATGCGTACGAGCGCGCCGCCACGGCCGATGAGATCGCCCGCATGCAGTCGGTGGTGGCCGAAGCCATGGCCGGCGGTGCCATTGGATTCGCGTCGAGCGCATCACCCACGCACAGCGGCGACAGCGGGCGACCGGTGCCGTCGCGGGTCGCCGATCTCCAAGAACTGCGCGCCCTCCTCCAGCCGTTGCGCCATGGCACCCGCGGTGTGGTGGCGTTGCTTCCCGGTGGGGTGATCTCGCACGAAGAGGTGTTCGATCTCCAGCGCGAGATCGGTCGGCCCTTCACCTGGACAGCCTTGCTGACCGTCCGGGACTACCCGTACCACGAGAAGGTCATGGCCGACCACGACGCCGCCTGGGCTGAGGGCATCGAGGTATGGCCGCAGGTCTCGTGCCGGCCGTTGGTCTTCCAGATGAACCTCCTGGAGCCCTTCACGCTGAACATGCGTTCCATGTTCGCGGCCCTGATGGGGAAGTCGCGAGAGGAGCGGCTGGCCGCCTACCGCGACCCGTCGTGGCGCGAGAAGGCGTTGGCCGAAGCGGCCGGGGCGGGAGGGGCCATTCCCGTCAATTGGGCGAACATCTCGGTCGCCTCATCGGGAACCCACCCCGAACTGGCCGACCGGCCGGTGGTCGCGTTGGCCGAGGAGAGGGGCTGCTCCCCGCTCGACGTCGTGCTCGACATCTCGCTCGACGATGACCTCGAGACGCGCTTTTGGTCGGTGCTGGCCAATAACGACGATGAGGGCATCGCCTGGCTCTTGCCGCGGGACAATGTGTTGCTGGGTCTGGCCGACTCGGGGGCGCACGTCTCCCAGCTGTGCGATGCCTGCTTCTCCACCGACCTGCTCGGGAACTGGGTGCGTGGTCGCGGGGTCATGCCACTCGAGCGGGCCATTCACAAGCTGACGGGTGAGCCGGCGCAGGTCTACGGGTTGGCCGATCGGGGGACGGTCACCGTCGGCAAGGCGGCCGACCTCTGTGTGTTCGATCCAGAGACGATCGCCCCCGGCCCGTTGCGTCGCGTCTACGACTTCCCCGCCAACGGGGAGCGCCTGACGGCTGACGCGCCGATCGGTGTCACCCACACCCTGGTCAACGGAGTGCCCATCCGGGTCGACGGCGCGTCAAGCGATGAGGGGCTGGCGGCGCGCCCCGGCGAAGTGCTGCGTCGCTGACAGCGGAGGCCGCCGGCCCCGTCAGGTGACGTCGCGCCGGACTGTCGTGAAGTAACCGAGGGTGAGCGGGATCACGCCCCAGCCGATCATGGCCACGCCACCCTGCCACCACGTCAAGAGGTGTGACGTCGCGTCGTGGTTACCGCCGATACCGCCGCGGGCCAGGGCACCGGCCAATGCCTCGGCGGCGGCGGAGGGCAGCCAGTTCAGGTCGTAGTGGAAGATGCCGCGGGCCAGGGCGACGAGGAGCGGCTCGAGGATGAACGTGCCGCCGATGACGACCAGAATGCCGGCCACCTGATTCTTCACCAACGTGCCGAAGCCCAGTCCGAACAGCCCGAGCAGGATGGTGGCGGCAAGCAACCCGGGCACGACGGCCCCGAGCTGATCGGTGACATGCGACGTGACGCCGCCCAGTGCGGCGTTCCAGGGCAGCCCGATCGCTGCCACCGTCACCAGGGAGAGGATGGCCATCAGCGCGCACCACCACGCAGTGGCGATGATCTTCGCATCGAGCACCAGCGCCCGCCGGGGGGTGAGCAAGAGGGTCGACGTGATGGTCTTGTGGCGGTACTCGCTCGTGATGCAGATGACCCCCAGAACTGGGGCCAGGAACGTGATGCCGACGTAGCCCGCCCCGAGGAGCACGCGCTTTTGATTCAGGGTGTGCACGTAGAGGTAGGTGTGACCGGGCTCGCCCCCTGCGCTGGCGAACACGGCCCAAATGAGCAGCGCGGTCAGCGGGAAGGCCAATCCGAAGCACACCCATACCCCTGGCATGGTGCGCATCTTGAGGAGCTCGGACCGGACGGCGTTCTTCATGCCGGCGACGCCAGCTCTCCGAAGCCCATGCCCGAAGTGAGCGACAGGAAGATCGCTTCGAGGTCGGCACCCTGATTGGTCAGCTCGTAGAGGATGATCTGGTTGCTCGCCAGGAGCGGTCCCAACTGCTCGGGCGTCATGCCGTCGACGGCCACCAAGTCCTGAGACAGTCGCCGGAAACGAACCTTCGCCTCCGTCAGCACGGCGCACAGCCGGTCGGCTTCAGGAGTCCTCGCGTGCATCGATGCCTCCGCGATGCCCGAGGTGATCGACTCCAGTGTTCCCTGCGCTCTGAGCTTGCCGTGCGAGACGATGACGGCGTTGTCGATGGTCTGGGCCATTTCGGCCAAGAGGTGCGATGACACGAGGATGGTGCGGCCCTCACTGGCGAGGTAGCGCATGAGGTCTCGCAACCAGGCGATGCCCTGCGGGTCGAGACCGTTGGACGGCTCGTCGAGGACCAGCACGTCGGGATCGCCCACGAGTGCACTGGCCAGCTCCAGTCGCTGCCGCATCCCCATGGAGAAACCGCCGACCTTGCGCTTGGCGTCCGCCGTCAATCCGACGAGGTCCAAGACCACGTCGGCGCGGCCTTCGTCGTGCCCTCCGGCGCGGGCGACCATGCGCAGGTGGGTGCGGGCCCGGCGTGCCGGGTGGAAGCTGGTTGCCTCCAACACCGCACCAACGGTGCCCGACGGGTTCTGCAGTTCTCGGTAGAGCTGTCCCCCGACGGTGGCGCGCCCCGCGTTCGGTGTCACCAGGCCGAGCAGCATGCGCAAGGTGGTGGTCTTGCCGGAGCCGTTGGGCCCCAGGAATCCGGTCACACGTCCCGGTTCGACCACGAAGTCGAGATTGTCGACGGCGAGGACCGACCCGAAGTGCTTCGTCAGTCCCGAGATCTCGATGGGGAGGCCGCGCGTCGAGGGGCCTGTGGACATCGGTGGCACGTTAGCCTCCGAACGTCCGAGCGTCCGGACACCTCGGGTCGGCCGAGAAGGCGCGGGACCGGTTAGGAGCGGACCAGCTCGTCGGGGAGAAGGAGACGGACCGAGACGGCGAGCTCGTCGTAGACGCGCGCCATCGTCGACCATCCATTGATCCATCCGACGAGGGCCGAATACCAGACGTGCCCGATCATGCGGGCGCGGTCGGACATGTCGGCGATGGCCGGTTCCCCCATGGCCCGGGCGATGATCCCCTCCATGAGCACGGTGATCTGCTGTTGACAACCGACGGCCGCAGGGTCCGGCGACGAGAGCGACGTGAAGACGGCAGCGACCAGTCGCGGTTGGCGCGCCATGGCTCGCAGGGCCCGGTCGAGTACGTCGAGGACTCGGTCCGCCGGATGCTCCCCTTGCGGCGGGTGTTGACCGATGCGCACGTCGAGTTGCTCGACCCAATAGACGAGGGTGGCGGCCAGGAGATGGTCCTTGCTCGTGAAGTAGCGGTAGACGGTCCCCATGGCGACGTCCGCTCGGGCCGCCACATCGCGCATCTGGACGGCGTCGTAGCCGCCGTCGAGGCCCAAGGCCATGGCGGCGTCGATCACCCGTTGACGCCGGGCCTGCTGTGCGCGCGTGAGCGGGCGAGCCAGCGTCTGCTCCATCTGGCAATGCTATCCGCACCGCCAAACGGGGTTCTGAGGAGACGGCGGCACGGCGATCCCGTGGTTCTATTTGAGAGCTACCGGATTGAGTGGTGACCCGAGGCCTTTGGTGAACGGCAGGGGCGTGGCGTCGAGGAGGAACGTGTACTGACCGTCGTCGGCACAGTCCGCCGCAAGTTGGTCCAGCACCCAGTTCTGTCCCTGTGTCATGCCCATCTCGACCAGGTGGAGGAGATGCACGGGCAGGTACAGATCGTCGTACTGGCCCGGGAATACCTCGAGAGGCAATGTGTCCGTGGCGACCGCCGCCACATCACGTTCGTGGAACCACTGGGCGGTCTCGATCGTCAACCCGGGGGTCGGCCACGTGTAGGCGATGAGGTCACGCGCCGGCGGCGCGAGGTGCACCATCTGCCCGGTGCGCACCAACACGATGTCGCCCGGGGCAACCTCGAACCCACCCAGGTCGCAGGCGGCATCGAGGTCATGTGGTGTGATGGCGTACCCCGGAGTGAGGACGTCGCGAGAGAGGGCACGGGCCACGTCGAGAAGGACGCCTCGCCCGATCACGGTCGTCAGCAGATGGATACCGCATCGCCCCGCGCCTTCGGTGTCGACGGAATTGGCGGGAAAACCGTTATAGATGGTGCCCCCGTAGCTGCAATGTGCGAGGGCGTCCCAGTGGGTCGCGCACTGCAGAGCGAACGTCACAATGTCCTCGCTGGCGCACACCCAATTCGGGTCGCTGCTCAGGGGCTCGTTGACCTGGACCATCGTCCGCGACGGGTTCACCCGGCCCTTGACGAAGCCGGCCTGAATGCCCTCGGCCTCGGACAAGGGCAGCCCGAGGGCGAAGGATTTCCCGCTCACGACGGACGCGGCCCCCCGGAGGCGCGCCGCGCCATCGAGGAGATTCAAGGTGCCGATCTGGTCCTCCGGGCCCCATCGACCCCAGTTGCGGACACGGGTGGCGACCTCGGCGAATCGCGCGGGAACGGCCACGCGCGCACACTAGTGCCGCTGGCGCGCATCTCCGGGCTTGTGATCCTCCCCGATGGGAGCCCGCCGCGGTTGTCTGGCGGCGGAGACCGAACGATACTGACGGTTCGGCGACGCCTGACACATCGAGTCGGAGGGGTTGGAAATGAAGACACGTGCGGTGGTCTGTTCCGGATTGAACGAGCCTTGGAAGACCGAGGAGGTCGACATCGACCCACCGGGCAACCGAGAAGTGCGGGTCAAAATGGTCTATTCGGGCATGTGCCATTCCGACGAGCACTTGCGGACGGGCGATATCAGCGCCTCGCCCGAGGTGCTCGAGTTGATCGGTGTGCCTTCCATGTTTCCCGTCGTCGGCGGGCACGAGGGCTCGGGTGTGGTGACGGAGGTCGGTACCAACGTGACCCAGGTCGCGCTGGGCGATCACGTGGCGGTGTCGTTCATCCCATCGTGCGGGACCTGCCACTGGTGCGCATCGGGCCGGCAGAATCTGTGCGACCTGGGCATGGCGACATTGGCCGGCCCCATGATCAGCGACGGGACGTACCGCTACCACCTGGGCGGGGAGAACCTGAACCGGATGGCCCAATTGGGGACCTTCGCCGAGGAGATCGTGTGCCACGAGAATTCGTTGGTTCGCATTGACCCCCAGGCCAATATGAAAGCGGCCGCGCTCATCAGCTGTGGTATCTCGACGGGCTTCGGCTCGGCGGTCGACCGGGCCAAGGTCAAGGCCGGTGAGACCGTGGTCGTCGTCGGGTGCGGCGGTGTCGGGTCGGGCGCCATTCAAGGGGCACGCATCGCCGGCGCGCGCACGATCATCGCGGTGGACCCAGTCCCCTTCAAGCTGGAGAAGGCCAAGGAGATCGGCGCTACCCACACCGCCCCATCGCTCCTCGACGCCCAGTTCATGCTTCCCGAGCTGACGCAAGGACGCAATGCGGACGTCGTGATCCTGACTCCCGGCGTGCTGAAGGGCGATCTCATCGCCGCGGCGTGCGCGCTCGGGTCCAAGGACGCGCGCATCGTGGTGACCGCGATCGCCCCCTTCGACCAGATGGACGTCCAACTCAACCTCTTCAACCTCGCCATGTACAACCAAGCCCTGTTGGGCACGGTGTTCGGTTCGGCCAGCCCCCGGGTGCAGGTGCCGAACCTGCTCAACCTGTACGACGCGGGTCAGCTCAAGATCGACGAGATCATCACTCAGGAGTACACCCTGGATCAGGTGCAGCAGGGGTACGACGATCAGGCCGCGGGCACGATCATCCGCGGCGTGGTGAAGTTCGACTCGTAGGGCCCTCTTTACGTGGCCGGGCNNGTCGACTCGATCCCACTGCGAAGGATGTCGAGCACGTTCTCAACTCCGGCTTGTCCGTTGGCGGCCAAGCCCCACAAGTACGCCCGACCGATCATCACCGCCTTGGCGCCAAGCGCGAGAGCCTTGACGACGTCGCTGCCGCGACGGATCCCGCCGTCGAGGAGGACTTCGACCTCATCGCCCACGGTCTGGGCGATCGCTTGCAGGGCGCGAATGGTTGCCGGCGTGCCGTCAAGATTGTTTCCCCCGTGATTCGACACCGAGATCGCGCTGACGCCGGCGTCGACCGCCCGCCTGGCGTCGTCGACGCGGGTGACACCTTTGAGCATGAACGGCCCGTCCCACTGCTGGCGCAGCCACGTGACGTCCTCCCAACTGGGCGGCGGTGTCTGCATCCATGCCCCGTAGGCACCGAAGAAGGTGGGTCCTGTCTCACCCTTCTTGCCCATGTTCGGCGCGGTGAGATCGGGCAACTGGCCGGTTTTGGTGAAGTCGTACAACCAGCGGGGGCGGGTCAGCGCCTCCGGTGCGAAGCGCGCCATCGCTTTGAGGCTGAGCGTTTCGGGGATCACCGGACTGCCCCAGTCGCGTCCGTGGGAGAACGACCAATCCAAGGTTGCGATCACGCCGACCGCTCCTGCAGCGCGCGCCCGATCGATTCGTTGGAGGACCTCGTCTCGTGTGCCGACCCAGTAGACCTGGAAGAAGGTCTGGGGATTGGCGGCCACCACGTCCTCGATCGATTTGCTGGCGAACGAGCTGAGACCCATGGCCGTCCCCCGGGCGGCAGCGGCGCGGGCGACGGCCACCTCTCCATCGGGGTGCACCGCCTGCACCCCTGTGGGGGAGATCACCACCGGGAACGAGATGGTCTGACCCATGACCGTCGTGGAGAGGTCGCGGGTCGCCGGCGACCCCGCCACATGGGGAGCGAAGCCCAGTTCGCTGTAGGCGGCAATGTTGTCCTCGACCGTGATGCCCTTCTCGGAGCCGGCCACGAGGGCGGCGTACACGGACTTGGGCAGGCGCCGCTTCGCCCGGCGCTGAGCCTCCAGCACCGTCTCGAACCATTCGTTTCTCATGTCGACCCTCTCGTGAGACCGCTGGACCGTCGTACGGGGGAGACCGAACCAGCAGCGTAATCCCGCGACATTAGGCGGCGTGACCCGGTGGTCATCCTGCCTGGGCGGATGATGCCCCGGTTCCGGCTGCTCCGCCCTCAGGGGAACTCTCGGCGTGCGTCAGTTCCTGCGCCACGCTGTACCCCCCATCTCGCGGGTGGCTTCGCGCCCAGTCGCTGGCCTCATCCATGGTGGCGAACGGTCCAACGATGCGTTCCGGGGCCGAGTTGGCAGGTCCTTGGAGGACAACGGCAGCCATACGTCTAGACCGTAGTAGGGGACGCCGCGACCGATCCGCCGGGATCCTTCAGCTGTGCCCGCAGAGAGGCGCTGGACCAGACCCGGGCCTTGAACACGATGCGTGGCAGGAGGGGGCCCAACGTCCGGGCCTTCATGCAGCCCAGCCATACGCCTGCGCCGTATGCGACGTCGTCGGCCACATGGAGCCCGGCGTACCGCAGCGGATCGAGATCGGTCCGGTCGGTGCACCAATCGCCCAGCGCTGGTGCCACGAGCGCGCACGCGGCGGCGCGCCGGGTGCGGGGCCAGCACAGGCCGACCACCAGGGCGGGGGACCACGCCCGGGTGAGGCCGTGCAGCGCGGGAAGTGCCGACTTGAGGGTGCCGCCGGCGGCGATCCGCGTGGCCACGGTGACTGGTTCGTCGACCAATCCGTTGAGGCGCCGCGCCAGCACGAGCACGGACGCGGTCAGCGCCCCCCCGGCCAGGACCGGCCTGCGGGCGCAGGCCAGAGCCCACACGCCGGCCGACCAGGCTGAGGTTTGTAGGGGAACCAGTGACCGGGGGTGGAGGTTGGCCAAGGGCCCGGCGGTCGTGCCATAGAAGGCCCGGCGGCGCAACCATGGGCCGACACCCCTGGGCCCGTCGTGCTGCACGGTCGCCTCCGGTTCGAAGCGGACGTCCCAGCCGGCGTCGACCAGTCGCCACACCAGATCGACGTCTTCGCCGCCGCGGAGACGAGGATCGAACAACGCGTCTCCCACCGCCTCTCGACGTACCATCAGCGCGGCGCTCGGCACGTAGGGGAGCCGGCTCAACGGCCGGACGAGGCCGCCGGCGCCTCCGAGGTCCAGCGACGACCGGACCGCCTCGTAGCGCGAGAGCGCCGTCGCTCGCCGCGGCGGGAGGGGCACGATCCGCGGCGCCGCCGCGGCGACCATCGGGTCGTCGAAGTGTCCCAGCAGCGGTTCGAGCCAGCCCGTGGCGGGCACGCAGTCGGAGTCGATGAAGGCGACGAGGGGCGTGCTGACCTGGGCCCACCCGGCATTGCGGGCTGCGGCCGGGCCCGAGTTGGTGGTCAACGCGACGAGCCTGGCCTCTGCACGCTGGACGATGTCCCGCGTGCGGCCCGGATCCTTCGAGGCGTCGTCCACCACGACGCACCGCATCCCTTTCAAGGCGGCGAGGAGGCGCTGGAGATGCTCCGGCCGATCCCGGATCGGGATCACGACCGTGACGTCCTCGGCCCGAAACCCTGGGGGACCGGGACGGGGAAGAAAGACACCCGACGCCACGAGTCGCCGCGCCAGGACCGTTTCGGCCTGGCGGAGGCCGACGGGCGCACCTGCTTCCCACCTGCTGACGAGCGCGCCGGCGCGCGCCGTGAGGCGGAGAAGTCGCAGGGGACTCCCGCCCATGAGGACCCGGCCCCTATCCAGGGCAATGGTGTCCGGATCCACGGCGAGGCCGAAGTGGGAGGGCAACGGCGTCGTTCGGCGCGGTGGAGCAGGCCGAACGGGAGCCGGGCCTTCTCCGTTTTCCCAGTTGGGAGGGCGCATGGGGCAATCTTGACAGGAATGGGGGCGACGTCGGCAGGAGATAGGATCGTGGGAACACGAAGGAGGCCAGGGTGCTGTCTGAAAACGTTGAAGTCCAGGATGTCGAAACGCCAGCTGACGATGAGGTCGATGAGCTCCTCGTGGAGGAGGTCTCGATCGATGGGATGTGCGGCGTCTATTGAGCGTGACCGAAGAGCGGTCCGCCGTGACTGCTCTCGCATTTGATCCCGGGAAGGCGTGGCGGGTGCATCCCCAGATCGCCTTGCGCGACGAGTCGTTCGGAGCCCTGGCGTATCACTTCGGGACGCGTCGCCTGATGTTCCTGAAGTCGCGCACCCTCGTCGAATTGGTTTCCTCGCTCGAACAGTACGACAGCGCACAATCGGCCATCGACGCGCTGATTCCCGAATCTGAACGAACCACATACCGTCGTGCGCTCGCACGCTTGGCGGCCTCGGAGGTGATTGATGTCCGTTGATACCCCCACGGAGGTCCTGCCGCTTCGCCAGCGGTTCACGCAGGGTTTGGAAGCCCCCATCTGCCTGACCTGGGAGCTAACGTACGCCTGCAATCTGGCGTGCGTGCACTGCTTGAGCTCATCGGGGCGGCGCGACCCATTGGAGCTGACACCGGCCGAAGCGCGGCACATTGTGGACGAGCTGGCCGCCATGAATGTTTTCTACGTCAATATCGGCGGCGGCGAACCGATGTTGCGACCGGACTTCTTCGACTTGGTGGGCTACGCGGTCGAGAACAAGGTCGGGGTGAAGTTCTCGACCAATGGGACCAGACTGACGGCCGAGCGGGCTCGCCGCCTGGCCGGCATGGACTACGTGGACGTGCAGATCAGCATCGACGGGGCTCTGGCATCGACCAACGACGCCGTTCGGGGCGAGGGGTCGTTCGCCGCGGCAAGAGCGGCCATGGACAATCTGGCTGCTGCGAACTTCGGGCAGTTCAAGATCAGCGTGGTCGTGACGCGGGAGAACGTGACCCAGCTCGACAAATTCTCCGAGATCGCCGAGAGTTACGGCGCCCAGCTCAGGCTGACGCGCTTTCGGCCCTCCGGTCGCGGTGTCGAAACATGGGATGCGCTCCACCCGACATCAGAACAGCAGCGGATGCTGTACCACTGGTTGCTGGAACGTCCCGACGTCCTGACGGGCGACTCCTTCTTCCACCTCTCGGCCCTGGGCCAGCCCCTGGACGGCCTCAACCTGTGTGGCGCGGGCAGGGTCGTGTGCCTGATCGATCCGGTCGGAGACGTGTACGCCTGCCCCTTTGTCATCGACAGGGAGTTCCTCGCCGGCAACGTTCGTGACGAAGGCGGATTCGCCGGGGTGTGGCGGCAGTCGGACCTCTTCCGGTCGCTGCGCGAGCCTCACAGCGCGGGAGCGTGCGCATCGTGCGGGTCCTACGACGCCTGTCAGGGTGGTTGCATGGCGGCCAAGTTCTTCACCGGCATCCCGCTCGACGGGCCCGACCCCGAATGTGTCTTCGGCCACGGTGAAGAGGCACTGGCGGCTCGTGACGCAGGTGCGCTCCCCGGTGCCGCCATCGGGCACTCCAAGGTCGACCGGCACGGGGCGCCCATCCCGGTGCCGACCCCGGTCCGCTTCCGGACTCCCGCGCGCGCCTAGCGCGGGCAGGCGTCGTCGACGGTGGATCTCGGCGGCGCGACGTGGCCGGAAATCGCGGCACTCCATCGAGGCTGCGTGTTGGCGGTGCCGATCGGCTCGCTCGAACAGCACGGCCCCCATCTGCCACTCGATACCGATACGCGCATAGCGGTGGAACTGGGACGGCGTCTGTCCCGAGCCCGCACCGATGTCGTGGTGGCGCCGCCCGTGTCCTATGGCGCCAGCGGGGAGCACGCGGGGTTCGCCGGTACCTTGCTCATCGATCATGCGGTGTTGGCCGACCTCCTGCTGGAACTGATCCGGTCGGCACGGGCCTCCTTCTCCGGGGTCGTCCTCATTTCCTCCCATGGGGGCAACTATGAGGCGCTGTCCCTGGTCAGCGAGCGGTGCCGGGTGGACGGTGAGGCGGCGGTGCTCTGGACCCCGGCTGTCCCGGGCGGTGACGCCCACGCCGGGAGGACGGAGACCTCGCTGATGTTGGCCATAGATCCCGGAGCCGTGCGAATCGAACGGGCGGAGGCCGGCTGCACGGATCCGCTCGAAGCACTCATGCCCCGATTGCGGGCCGAAGGGGTGCGACCGATATCGTCCAACGGTGTGCTGGGAGATCCGCAGGGGGCGAGCGCAGCCGAGGGTGAGCTGCTGCTGGCGGCCATGACGGACGATCTGGTCAGAACCCTCGGTGCGCGATGGCCATACGCGGGACAGCGGGCATGAGCCGGATCGCCGTCGTGAGCGGCGCGGCACGCGGGATCGGCGCGGCGACAGTCGATCGATTGGTCGACGGGGGGTGGCGGGTCGTGGCCGTCGACGTGTGCGCTGACGACCCCAGCCTCGACTACGCCATGGCCACACCGGCCGACCTGGCGGAGCTCGGGGCGCGGCACGGCGACCAGGTGCACACCATGGTGGGTGACGTGAGAAGTCGGTCCGACATGCAGGGAGCAGTCGATATGGCCGTGACAGTGTTCGGTGGTCTCGACGCTGCCGTCGCAGTCGCTGGGGTGGTGGCCGGTGGAGCCCCACTCTGGGACATCGGCGACGCACAGTGGAACGTGCAATTCGACGTGAATGTCCACGGAGTGCGCAACCTGGCCGCGGCGGCCGTGCCGGTGCTGCTTGACGCGCCGACACCCCGTCAAGGCCGGGTGGTCGCAGTGGCCTCGGCGGCCGGCCTCTTGGGTCTGCGTCGCCTGAGCGGCTACAGCGCGTCCAAGCACGCGGTCATCGGGTTGATCAAGTCGTTAGCGGCTGATCTGGCCGGCACCGGCATCACCGCGAATGCTGTATGTCCAGGTTCGACCCGCACGCCGATCCTCGATGCCTCGGCGGCCATCTACGGTTTGCCTTCGGCGGAGGAATTCGCGCAGCAACAACTGGTGGAACGTCTCTTGGTCCCCGCCGAGCCAGCGGCACTCATCGTGTGGCTGTGCGAGGCGGAGGCCAGCGGCGTGACGGGCGCCGCGCTCTCGGTCGATGGCGGGTTGACCACTTCGTAGCCTTCACCCGTCGGCGCCGGTCCTAGGGATGCATGTCCTCTGGCCGCACGTCACGGACATGCTGACAGAACGTCCATTGGGGGCCTTCGGGGTCCTCGGCGTTGTACGTCCTATCACCGTAGAACTGGTCCACGGGCTCCCGCACAATGTGGGCACCCGCTGCCGCGGCGGCGCGGAAGTGCGCGTCCACGTCGTCGACGTACACATGGACGAGCTGTGTGACGCCACCTCGATGTGCTGGATTCTGATAGTCGGGCCCGGGGTTGCCCATCATGACGATCCCGTCGGCGAGGCCTAACTCGGCGTGCATCCCCTTACCGTCGGGACCCTTCATGCGGAACCGCTCCTCGAACCCGAACACCCGCATCAGCCAGTCGGCGGCAGTGTCCACGTCTTCGTACAAGAGGTACGGGGTAATGCGAGGGAATCCTTCGGGCGGGTTCTCGATCACGGCTGCCTCCTCTCCTTCGCGACTCACGCATTCTCCACGGTCGCCCTCGCGAAGCCTACCGACGAAGCAGGTAGCCCGGGTCGTGTCAGAAGAAGCGGAATGCGCTGAGGGGCCATATCCGGACGTCGACTTTGCCGACGATGAGGGACTTCGCTATCGGCCCCCAATAGCGGCTGTCGCATGAGTCCTGCCGGTTGTCGCCCATGACGAAATAGTCGTTCGAGGGGATCTTGTACGGGTGGTCCAGGTCGTAGGAGGTGCCTGAAGGTCCTGGATACGTCGTGCCTTGGTTGGATGCAGGAAGCCACGTCTCGTGCAGAAGCTTGCCGTCGATCACCACGTGCCCGTTACCAGACAGAGAAATCGTTTCGCCGGGCAGACCGATGATTCGTTTCACCAGATCGGGGACGACAGGGCCCCCGCAATTCTCGGTGGACGGACGGGAGAAGACCACGATGTCGCCGCGGTGCACGCCGTGAAAGTCATAGCTGAGCTTGTTGACGAGGATCCGGTCGCCCTCCCGGAGGGTGGGCTCCATCGAGGCCGATGGGATGAAGTAGCTCTCAACGACGAAGAGACGGAGGAGCACGGCGAGGAGTAGTGCCACCAGCACCACCACCGCGCTGTCGCGCAGCCGGTGGGTCGGTCGAGGTGACACTCCAGGCGACGCGTCGTCACCAGCTTCCTCCGATGGTGGGTCGGTGCTGACCGACATCACCTCGGAACTACCGCCGTCCCCTTACTCGACAGTCGTTCCGGATCCACTCCGGGGTGACCTGAAGTGGAGGCCGAGGCCGAGATGCGGACCTGGCCCGACGCCGGGTCAGCGTTGCGGAGCGGCGCTCCCGCCGAGGGTGAGACCCACAGCAAGGTTGTGATGACGGCAAGCGCCGCCGAGGCGACGAGTCCGAGGGTGCCGTAGCGCGAGCGAGGGGGGAGATCCGTCCATTTCCGCTGGGTGTTGTCTGCAGAAGGTTGGGCATCCGGCGAGGCGAGGATCCGCGCTATCTGCATCTCGACGCGTGTATCAGCCGATGCGCGGCATGGGACCGCACCCGGGGCTGGCGTAACAGGATCAAGGTCTCTCAGGGCGGAGAACGCCGCGTTCGTTCGTCTGCTCATAGCAGCAGCTCGGTTTCTTCGAGCGGCGAGTGACCCAGGGCGATCGCTCTCGCCAGAACGGACGCGGCCACCGGGGCATCGTGGCGTGGCGCGCGCGTACGGTCCTGTGCACCCGATCTCGTGGCCAGGTTGGCCCGCGCACGGTGTAACCGCATCCGATACGCGGAGACCGAGCATCCGAGAACCGCCGCACCTTCGGCGGCAGAGAGGTGTTCCCACGCGGCCAGTCGGAGGATCTCCTGCTCGCGGGGCGAGAGGGAATCGAACGCATGCGCGACCGCGCGCACCAGATCCATGGCGTCATCGGAGCTTGGTGCGACGCCCGCACCCGAGTTGCCCTCGAGCAACGCGGATTGGAGCCGAAGCGCCTTGGCTTGGCGCCGGCGGAGATTCGCAATCTCGTACAGCGCGACCCGGAACAACCATGGGACGGCGGCGTCGGGCACGTCGTTGATGCGTCGCCATGTCACGAGGAAGGTGTCGGCCACGATGTCGTCGGCCAGATCTGCTCCCACGCGCCGGTACGCGAAGTCACGCACCCGCGAATGGTGCTCCCGGTACAACATCGTGAAGCGTCGGACGGGATCCATGTTCTCGTTACGTATCATCCCGACGGCGGCACCTCATGGGTCGATCGTGCACCGGGCATCACTCTAATTACGTCGGTGTGTGGGCAGTCATCACACATTCTCTTGAAACAACTGGTGGCCTCCATGGATAGAGTGGCTGATCATCGCGTCAGCCAGAACATCTGGAGTAGTGCGGTCAGGAGGTTTGGCCCTTCTGGCCGTGTTGCTGATTGCGGCGATGGTCACCATCTCCTGGGCCCCGAACCGGTCGCTCTCGAGCGTGTCGGGGCGGTTGCCGCACATTGCAAGTCTGCCGTCCCCCAACTCCGTGGTGCCGTTCGGCAGTGCATCCCTCGGCGTGAATGCGCTGGACAACCTCGCGGCGCCCATCGTGGGCCTGGCCGCCACCCCCGACGGCCAGGGCTACTGGCTCGTCGCCTCCGACGGCGGGATCTTCACCTTCGGCGATGCCGGGTTCTTCGGCTCGACCGGTGCTCTCACCCTCAACAGGCCCATCGTGGGCCTGGCCGCCACCCCCGACGGCCTGGGCTACTGGCTCGTCGCCTCCGACGGCGGGATCTTCACCTTCGGCGATGCCGGGTTCTTCGGCGCAGAAGGTGGAGCCCAGCTGGCTGCGCCAGCTGTCGGCATGGCGGCCACACCCACCGGGAATGGGTACTGGCTGGTCTTCGGGAGCCAGCAACGTCCGCTGGCCGGGAAAGTCGTCGGCATTGACCCGGGCCACAACGGACTGAACTACACCGCCCCGCAGGTCATCAACCAAACGGTCTGGAACGGGCAGGAGAACGAAGCGTGCGACACCACAGGCACGGCGACGGACAGTGGCTATAGCGAGGCCCAGTTCAACTTCAACGTCGCGACCTACCTGCAGGCGGACCTGGTGGCCGAAGGGGCCCACGTCGTGATGACCCGATACGACAACTCGGGGATCGGCCCGTGCGTCACCACGCGTGCGGCCATCCTCAACAACGCCCACGCGGACGTCGCCGTCGACATTCACGCCGATGGTGGTCCCGCCAGCGGTCGGGGCTTCACCGTGCTCGAACCCGTGGCGGACGGTCCGAACAGTGGTGTGATCGCGGCATCGGACACCTTCGCCGCATTGTTGCGCACCACGTTCCTCGCCGACACGGGTATGCCTCTCAGCAACTACGACGGGATCGATGGGTTGCAACCCCGCAATGATCTGGCCGGTCTCAATCTCACGACTGTTCCAAAGGTGCTCATCGAGACCGGCAATATGCGAAACGCCACCGATGCGGCGCTGCTCGTCACCCCGGCGTTCCAGCAAGCTGCCGCTTCAGCCATGGCACAGGCCATCACCACCTACCTCTCCGGTGCTTGAGTGTCCCCGCCTCGTGGTCCCGTCGGAGAGGTTCGTCGTCAGCCGCTCTGGCCGTAGGTGGTCGACCGGTCGGCGGCGCGAGCCTTCCCCACCGCAGTGACCGCGTGCCGCAGGTCTCGGATCAGGTAGGGCACGCTGGCCGCGCTACCGGCATGCACCGTTGCGTGAAGGGAGTCAGGCCGGTTCTGTCGGTCGAGGTACCAACCGTCCGATGCCAACCTTTCCCCGACGGAGAAGATGTCCAGCACCGCCGGGTCCCGCGCTCCGAACGCCAACACGGTTGCCGGCGGATCTCCGCGCACTTCGAGGCCCTCGATCGACTCGATGCCCGCCCGCAAGGCTTGTGCGGCATCGTGCGCGGTTCGGGTGAGCTCGAGATACCCGTCCAGGCCAATGTGCATCAGGGCGGCCCACGCGGCGGCGATCGGACCCGCCGGCCGGGTACCCGCCATGGTCGTCGACGCATAAAACCCTCCCAGCCAGTCACTGGTCGTGAAGACCTGGTGCCGGGCCAGCTCGTGCGTACGGTAGAGAACGACCGAAACGCCTTTGGACGCGTAGCCGTACTTGTGCACGTCGGCGGACATTGACGTGACGCCGGGAATGCGGAAGTCGAACGGCTGGGAAAAGCGGCCGAGCCGGACGAGAAATGGCAACAGGAAGCCCCCCATGCAGGCATCGACGTGACAGAGGATCCCTCGTCGCAGGGCCAGCGCCGCAATGTCGGCAATGGGATCGACCACACCGTGGGGGTACGTCGGTGCCGAGCCCACCACCATGATGGTGGCGTCTGTGCAGGCCTCGTCGAATGTGGTGACGTCGACACGGAGATCGGCGCCAACCGGGACCCGGATGAGTTCCACGTCGAAGTAGTCAGCCGCCTTGGTGAAGGCCGCATGCGCACTCTCAGCGACCACGATCTGGGGGTGCCGGATCCAGCGCTCGTGGCGTGCCACATCACGAGCCGTCTTCACCGCTTGGAGGAGGCTCTCGGTGCCACCCGACGTGAGGTACCCCTCGACACATCCGCCGCTCGTCGGCTCGTCGGCGCCGAGCAGGGTGGCCGTGTTCTTGACGATGTCGTGCTGCATGGTGCCGATGCTCGGAAAGGCCAGCACATTCAGGCCGTTTTCGGCACTGTAGAGCGACAAGGCGTCTTGGAGGAGCTCGTGCACCTCGTCGCCGGCGGAGTACACCAGGCTGAAGACGCGGCCGCCCCGCCAATCCTGATCCCGTTGCTTCATGGCCAGCAGCTGCGCCAGAACCTCCTCGCGGGCGAGGCCGTGTTGGGGAATCGGCGTATGGGGAAGATCGTTCAACATGATCGTGCGCCCATCTTGATCGTCAGGGCGCAACGTCGCCAGCCCGGTAGTCCGGAACTGCGAGATCGGCCCGTTTCCTCTGGTTCGACCCCTGGTGGCGGCAGGAAGCAGACTGGGAAGATGGTGACAGAGGCAGTGCCGAAGGGTGCCGAGGGATTCCTCGTCCCCCGTGCAGATCAGGAGTCCGAGGGATTCTGGGAAGGCACCGCTCTCGGAGAGCTACGTCTCCAGGCGTGCGGGTCGTGTGGCACCCTGCGCTTCCCACCGCGGGTCATGTGCCCCCACTGCCAATCCACGGAACGGATGTGGCGGCGGGTGAGCGGCACCGGGACCATCTGGTCGTTCGTCGTGTGCCATCCGCCGCTCCTTCCCGCATACGCCCCGTTCGCGCCGTACCCGGTGGTCACGGTGACATTGGACGAGGGGCCGGCCTTGCGCATGGTGGGCAATTTGGTCACGGGGCCCGACGGGGCCATCAATGAGATCGACCCGGCCACAATCGTCATCGGCGAGCCCGTGCGGGTGGTGTTCAGCAGGCGACGGGCCCCGGACGGCAAGGAGGTGTTCCTCCCGGCCTGGGTGCGCCCCACCGACGTTCCCGAGGCGGAAGGTGCAGAATAAGGCCGCAAAATAGGGTCTTTCTCCCCTCGTTATGGAGGATCCTCGTCATTAACCTCACTGTCATGAGGGAAGATCAGAGATTCCGGGGCAGTCCGACCGCCGCTGGACGTCCCGAATCCGATGGTCCCGGGGAAAAGGGCCAAGCGTGGCACGCACACGCCATGGTTGGTGCCGTCGGGGGATCGATCCTGGCCAACGCGGATGTCTCACGCGCCCAGGACCGCCGCCGCGAGAAGCGGCTCCGTCGCCTTCTGGCCGTTCTCAGTCTCGTATTGGGCTGGTTGGTGCTGCGCCTGGCCACGGGACACTGGCTCTTTCCCTCCGTTTCCATCCCGCCTTCGCTGGACCGCTGGCTTCCCGCCTTCGCCATCATCATTCTCCTGGCCGTCGTCATGATTGCGCCCTTCGTCGGGGCCGGCCGTTCACCTCACATGGTCATCCGCCCCGGCGAAACCGAGGTCGGGCTCGATGACGTCGTGGGCATAGACGGGATCAAGGCCGAGGTCGTTCGATCGGTCAACCTGTTTCTTTCCCACCAGACCTTTCGCGACTCCATGGGCGGTTCGGCTCGCCGGGGCGTCCTTTTCGAGGGTCCCCCCGGCACGGGAAAGACATTCGTGGCCAAGGCGATGGCCAAAGAGGCGCAGGTGCCCTTCTTGTTCGTTTCGGCTTCGGCCTTCCAATCCATGTACTTCGGGCAGACGAACCGCAAGATCCGTTCCTTCTTCAAACGGCTGCGCAAGTATGCGCGCACCGAGGGCGGCGCCATCGGCTTCATCGAAGAGATCGATGCCATCGGGGGAGCACGTCGAGGACAGGGAAACGGGTCCAGCGAAGGCATCACGGGTGTGGTGAACGAGCTCCTCGTGCAGCTGCAATC